>NZ_CP087263.1:3842142-4162321 GCF_020923435.1 Brevibacillus humidisoli
AGCGTGCCGAGGTATCACGCGTGTCCTGTGACAAGTCATGCCATGCTTGCCACATCTGATCCATAACCGACTGCAAACCTGTCTCCGATGGTTCATTCATGATGTCTTCGATTTTTTGCACGGCATCCAGCTTCGCTTCATGCAATCCGTACCTTTTGTTTTGGTTGCGATACTGGATGTCCAGGAAATCTTCACGCAAACGCTGAAAGTCTGTCACCTCAACGCCTGTTCCCAGCTGTCCTGGTGCCCGGTCCATATTCATCCCCGGAACGGGTATGCCAGGAGTGGCCTGCATGTTGGCACGCTGTCGCGTATAGCCCACTGTGTTGGCGTTCGCAATATTGTGACCAGTCACGTTTAACGCATTCTGCTGTGCAAACAGTCCGCGCTTGCTTACCTCCAGCAAGTGAAACGTAGATCGCATAGGAGCACCTCTTTTACGCTTTTTTGTTAATGTACGAACGGTTAGCAGAGGTTCCGCTGCCGTATCCGCTCGGGTTTCGGTAGATGTAATCTTCTTCGGGAGAGTCTGTCAATAGTTCCAGATTTGCATTGATAAAAGAAAGGGATTGCTCCAGCAACTGCTGATTCAACTCATTGGCCTGACGCAGTTCGGATACAATCCTGATGAGTTCTTCACGATAATGTTGTAAACGGCTTTTCTCGTCCGCTGACGTCGTGCTTTTGATCAAATCCTGCAGGGTTCCGTTTATAAGCGGGAGCCCCTTGGCCTCGTATATCCGTTTGACCATCTCTATGCGAGATGCCTCCGCTTGTTCTACCGCTCGCAGCAACTTCCCCTCCTGCTTGGTGATGTTCATTAACGATTCGACATCGCCTTTGATCAGCACCTCTTTTTTTTGATCTGCCAACGTATACAGAGCCTTATGCAGATCAAGCAGTTGATCCAGTACCTCATAGAGGGGGGCGATCTGTGTCATTCTGCTCACCCGTTTCTCCTAATTAGGTTGCATTATGATGGGGAGACGTCAACCGTCATCCCTTGAGCCAAAAAGAAATAAACTTCTCAGCGATCTTCTCACTTGGCACGTGGTAAGTTCCTTGCTCAACCTGCTGACTCAATTCCTGCAGCCTGGCTTTGCTGGTTGGGCTGGCATCGATATCACCATACGATCGCAAAAGCTCCAGCGCTTCATCGGATATCTTTACTTCATCCCGGCCCATCCGCGTCGCTTTCGACTGATTGGACACCGGGGACTGATTTTTGTTATAAGCGTTGATCATGCTTGTGCGATTTGGCTCATTTATCTTCACTGTTTCACCCTCTTGTTCTCAAGGCATAAAAAACCGATGACACTCTTCAGTAGTATCATCGGCAACTTTTTAAAAAACAATTAGTTTTTTCTCAGGAAAAGCTCAATCATCCGTACCTTTTCTGCTGCGATACCCGATTCCCTTGGCGCGCTGCCTGTCCTCCTCAAGACGCTTCTCCACTTCGAGCTGTTGGTCGATCAGTCGCTTCAAGCTCTTGCCGCACGTCTCGCAAAGGTTTCCTGCCCGAATCATCGTCCCGCAGCTCTCGCACGGGTAACCAAGATTGGGATTGTCCAGAACCGATATCCGGCCCTCCCGAATAAACTTGGTAATCTGTTTGACCGAGACATCAGTGGCGTCACTCAGTTGGTAAATGGTCGCCCCGCGGTTCTCCCGCTTTCTTAAAAATTTCGCGCATCTATCGTATTCCTGTTCAATTTCCTGATAACATTTCGGGCAAACATCCCGAAGTTTTTTTACAAATAACGTATCGCAGCGAGAGCAGTTTGCCAAATTCCCTAAAGACATAGGCGGCACATCCCCTCTGTGGTGAGTTGTTCTCTCTTTTTCGGTTTTATAGTTTTATCATACCGTAAGAGTCAATTGTTGCCTATGAATTTTTTCCGCTATCAAAAGTACCAACACTTTAAGGTTGATCGTAGTAGTACAACTCAGGCTTCGCCCGTGCCAGAGACTTGGCAAAGCCAAGTTCTAATCACCGGCAAACGGTCAGGCTGTGCACTTCGATACCGGCTAGCAGCGGATGAGTTTGAAGGGTACGGGCACAGGAGCGAATCGTGGCCCCGGTCGTATAGATATCATCAATGAGCAGCAGTCGTGGAATGGCTGGCACGCGCCAAGGTGCACCAACAGATCTCGCAGTCCTGCCTGAAGTTCTCGCTAATCGGTTCGCTGCCATCTGTGCTATCGATGGGTCTACTCGAAAGGCATCTATCATGCTCTCCAGTCTCGCCTGTCTGCCCTCCTGTTGGCTTTGCTTGGCCGTTCGCTTCGTCCGCTGCAGCAGCGGCAGGATCAGCATCCCGGTGTGCTGAGCGACTCGGTGAGCCAATAGCTCGGCCTGGTTAAACCCGCGTTCCAGCAGGCGCTGTTCATGGAGAGGCACATAGGAAAGCAGTTGAAACGTTTTCCCGGCGTAACCGAGTTGAAATGATACGATCAGCAACACAGCAAGCAGTTCGGCGATACGTTCATCGCCGCGGTATTTCAATAAGGAGATCATCTCTTTGCTCCAGTTGTCGTAGCGTAGAGTGGAGCGATTCATGACCAGAGGATCCTTGTCTCCCCACCTGATGCAGTCGCCACACAATGCGCCGGTACCATGAGCTGCTCTATGAGCTACTGCTTGTCGCTCCGGTTCCCTATCTTGAGCGTGAACGTACTCCCTGCCGCATCGCTGGCAAATCTCTCCGGTGATCATCGGCAGCCCCGCCATACATGAGGCACACAAAGGCAGCCGATTGAGCAACCCAAACAATTTTGGATACATCTTCGCTGCACAATATGACTTCAGGAGTACCCTGACCGCAGACTCCCGGTCCGTCGGACGAACCATACGGCGGCAGGAGAGGCAGGAGTTATCCATATCGGCGTACTTCACCACACTTTTTCGGATATACGGCACCTGTATTTACGGGCTTTGCACTGCACCTAGGGTGGAAGCCTATGATTGTCATTCGTCTACCGCCTCCCTGATCAGTCCACATCCGGCCTAGTCACTTCTGCCGCCAACCGATTCATGGCCCGGATCTGTTTGACGGCAGCGTAGGGGGCGCTGCTGCGCCGGTTGAGCAAAAACAGCGCCGTACCGTCTGGATCGTCTGCCGAACGACCGACCCGTCCGGCAATCTGAACAAGTGAGGCCTCATCAAACACTGGATCATCCGCCTCGAGGACGATCACATCACTGCGCGGAATGGTGACTCCTCGCTCTAATATCGTTGTGGTAACCAACAACCGTAATGAACGCTCCCGAAAGCGGTTCACCTTCTGTTCCCGTTCCGGATCTGCAGCTGATACAGCCTCCATGCAAACCGCATGGTCGGGAAGCAGCCTGCGCAGGTAGGCCAGTATCCTCGCTGTCTGTGCGACGCGGGGAACGAATACAAAAACCTGCCGCTGTTCTTGAATCGACCGTATGATCGTTTCCGCCAACAGAGGGATGGTCTGGCCTCTCTGCAACTTCCCGCTTAGTCCGGAAATCAGTACATTTTGCGGGACTGGCAACGGGTGCCCGTGATAACGCAGCGGCACCATCACGTGCGTAGCAGAAGACAGCGGAAACCTCGTCCTCCATAAGCTGGTAAGCTGTCGTACGCAATGCCCCCATCGCTCACGCAAGCTTCTGGGCGGTGGCCCGAAGCGTACCAGCCTGTCACGCAGGCTTTGCGGCGGGGTTGCGGTCAGGTAGAGCAGCTTCCCCTCGCTGCCAACTGCTCGCTGAACAGCTCGGTGCAGCATCGGATCACCGTGGAAGGGAAACGCGTCTACTTCATCGACGATCACCAACTCAAACCGCTGGTAAAAGCGGAGTACCTGATGTGTGGTGGAGAGGGTAAGCTCCGCGTCACTCCACTTTTGCTCACTGCCTCCATATATTGCTGCCACCTCTACCGACGGAAAAACGGACCGCAGACGGGGAGCAAGCTCCAGCACTACGTCCTTGCGGGGAGTGGCAATTAATACACGCCCTCCATTCTGCAGAGTTTCATCAATAGCTGGGAAGATCAACTCGGTTTTACCAGCGCCACAAACAGCCCAAATCAAAAACGCCGGGCAGGATGAAGAGCTTCCATCGCCTGGGCGTTTTAACTCGCCAACTACAAAACGGCGTGCCTGCTCGGCTGCTCGCTCCTGTAGTGGAGAATAGCTGCCGCTCCACTGGAGGCGGGACACAGAGGGAAGCTGTGTCATCATTCGTACCTGTTCAGCCTGAATATACGGTGTACAGCATTTGCTCCTCCCCATCTGCAAACAGGATAAACAATAAGCACAACCTTGCCGACAAGTGTGACAAACGGTAATGCGGACTGAACCATCCGTCTCATCGGCACCACAACGCTGGCAGATAAGACGCAATCTATTTCTCCACCAGCTGCGCTTCCATTCCGTCCGAATCCCCGCAAGCAGAGCAGCCCGCCTCTGCAACACCAGCCATTGGATCGGAACCATCAGTGGAACGGAGAAAGCATAGCCACTCATATGAAGCAGCAGCTTAATCTCCTCCATCAGCAGCGCTCGCCCACCTATCTGCAGCAGCAACTGTTCGGCCCACTCCTCCATCTGAATCGCCGATATCGACTTGAAGTCTGACAGTGCCTCAGGTAAGCATACTTCCTCCTTTTCTGCTTGCGATCGGGTTGAGTCCGAATCCGCTTCTTCTTCAGTGAGTGAAGTTTCAAAGGAATAAGGCACGTAAGACCAATCATCCGTCTCAACGAATTCACCGTCTCCAAACTTGGCTGCTTGTTGTTGGGCTTTTTGCCTATATGCTTGGTTCAATTCCCGCACGTAAGCGAACACTCTCTTCCGGATCTGTTCAATCGGCAAAGAAGACGAACCGAGCGCCAGCATCCGCCCAATCTCCTCACGCAAGGCGAAGGCGAGGGCCAGTGATCTGCTCTTGCCAACGATCTGCAGATGCCCCCCGTTCCGCTCCTGCCAGTAGATCCTGTCTACCTGAAAGCAAGGCGTCACATAGGCATCCCAGCACCGATTCTCGCTGCCCTTTTTTACATACAGCAGGTACTCGTGCATGCTCTCGCTCCCCTGTCATTATCCTTACTATCACTTTGGAAAAAGACAGGGGAGTATGCAAGAAAATATAGCCCTCCAATCAAAAAAGGATGCTTCCAAACCATGTTCACCAGGTTTGGAAGCATCCCGTTGATCTGGATGCGTTTATTGATGTGTCGGCATTCTCAAATCGACACAAACCATCTTCTCACGATCGCACCAATCGGGAGCATTGCTCAATACCTCATCTCTTCGCCGCAATATCGCTGCGATTTTGGCGGTATCGTCCGTTGAACCATAATCAACAAACGAGATGCGAATCGGTTCCCCGCGAACCACAGACGAATACAATAAACGGCGCACAACGCCCTCCAGTAAATCTTCAGAATTATATAACAAAACTTGGTAGTGGATGAATGGCATATCATCGCAAACTGTCTTGCGAAGCCACCACCGTTCCAGTAAGGTCACCAAGAGAGAGGAGCAGCCATACACCGCCATCAACCAAACCAGCAAGTTATCCCACACGGTCATCCCCTCCTATAGCAGGGTATGCCGCATAGCTTGGTCGGGGTGCGTACCCCTCCCGCCAACTACCAGTTTTGTTGACAACAGCTACAGAAGCCTGATTACGACAGCTTCACCCAACCATTTTTGATCGAAATGACCACAGCCTGCGTACGGTCCTGTACGTCCAACTTTTGCAAAATACTGCTGACGTGGTTTTTAACCGTCTTTTCACTGATAAAGAGTGATTCCCCGATGACCCGATTGCTTTTTCCTTCGGCCATCAGTTGGAGTACCTCACGTTCGCGCCTGGTTAGCGATTCGATTACTTTGTTGTTGTGGGTACTTGCGCCATCGTAATAATGAGGTCGATCCTGTTGCTCTTCCTGCTCTGACAGCCGACGGAATTCGTCGATCAGCTTTCCGGTTACTTTCGGGTGTATGTAGGCTCCGCCATTGGCCACCACCCGCACTGCTTCCACCAGATCATCCGCTTCCATTTCTTTCAGTAAGTATCCTGATGCTCCGGATCGAAGTGTCCGATAGACGTATCCCTCATCATCATGGATCGACAGGATGATGATCCGTGACTGCGGACTTGCTTCGATCACACTCTCGGTGGCAGACACTCCATTCACGTTCGGCATATTGATATCCATCAAAATCACGTCAGGATTGTGCTGCTCCGCCAATCGGAGCGCATCGCTGCCATCTGCCCCTTCCCCAACTACCTTCAAGTCTGCTTCCATTTCCAGGATCCGCTTGATTCCCTCACGGAACAATTTATGATCATCTATTAAAACGATGCTGATGCCTTCACGATTCTCCAACACACCTCTACCTCCTCGCACATGCTTAGTCGCCTTTTAACGGTATTTGAAAAAACACTTTTGCTCCCTGCTGCGGAGCAGACGTAATTTCCATTTTTCCTTGCAGGAGCTGGGTTCGCTCTCTCATGCCGAGGATTCCAAATGAATGTCCACTGCGCTGTATCTTTTCAACGGAAAATCCGACGCCATCGTCTTTTACCACGAGATACAGCATCTCTGGCTGGAATTCCAGCTTCACTTGGACAAACCTGGCTCGCGCATGCTTCGCCACATTGGTCAGGCACTCCTGTACAAGCCGGAACATACCGGCCTTAAAGGAGCTTTCCAGCGACTGCTCTTTGCCGAATACAGTCAGCTCAATATGCAGTTCCGTCCGCTCTTCAAACGTCTGGATATACTTCTGCAATGTCGGGACCAGCCCCAGGTCGTCTAACGCCATCGGACGCAGATCGAAGATGATCCGCCGTACGTCAGCCAAACTGAGCCGGACCATCTCCTTCAACCCCTGAAGTTCCTGCAGCGCTTCTCCCACCTGCTGGTTTTTCAACATCTTTTCGGCAAGATCGGCACGCAACACGACATTGGCCATCGACTGTGCGGGACCATCGTGGATTTCGCGAGCAACCCGCTTTCGCTCCTCTTCCTGGGCCTGAATAATTTTGAGCCCCATCATTTGATGCTGTTTCGCCGTAGCGAGCATTTCTTCCACCTGTCCAAGATCCCCCATCAGATAGCTGAGCACAATGCCCATCTGTGACATCAGGTTTTCCGCCTTTTCAATCGTCTGCCCTAGGTTGCGGAGCCGTCTCTCCAGATCGTCGCGACGTTTTCTCAGGTTGGTTTCCTTCTCACGCGCGAGCAGCAGATCAATCTGGACATCGTGGGCAGTTTCGTAAGCAACCCGGATATCGTCCTCCGTGTAGCTGTTAAAGTCTCTGCTGACCATCATCAAACTGGAGCGTGCCTGACGATATTTAAGGTCGAGTTCGTCTACCTGACTGATCACTTCCCCTATGGTATCCCGCACTTCCTGTAATTCCTGCTGGATGTTTTGATATTCATGCCTGGCGGTTTCCGCGATTTCAAAAATTTGCTCCTTGCTGGATTCGACAGCTTTTATCGTCTTTTTAATGACTCCGTCCAGCACACTCACGTCTATGCCCATCGTTTGGGTACTCCTCTCATCACTTCATCCTAACCGACTGGAATAACTGCCTCAGCCGGTTCTCGTCAAAATCCTGCAATCCCACATCATATCGAGGGATTTCGATCGGATTCACATCTTCTGCAACGAGTCCTGGAAGAGAAGTGAAAATGTGGCGATAGCCTGCTTGTCTGGCCGTCTCCAAAACGGTGTCGTTAAAGTATCCATAAGGAAGGGAGATGCTTGTCACTTGATGCCCGATCAGATCTTTTAGAGCAGCTCGCGACATCTTAAAGTCGACAAACAACCGATCCCGGTACTCTTCCTCCTTTTCAACTCGATGCAGATCCTCGAGATAGACAGGAGAAGTCCTGGGCCCCAGTTCTCCCCATTCGCTTGCAATCTCCATCGCGTGCAGGCTGTAGGTGTGTGACCCTAGTTCAACTAGCCCGCTGCCCGTCATTTCGGCAATCTGCGAGTGGGATAGCGGGGAAATCATGTTTTCCCGCTTTCTCCCCTGAACATCCCGCAGGTTTCCGGCGATCACAAAGTTGACTGATGGATAACCGTACTTTTCCAACACAGGAAATGCTTCTTTGTAATAACTTTCATACCCATCATCAAAGGTAATCAAAACCGCGTTTTTCGTGAGCAAGACTCCGGTGTCGACAAACCGCAGAAACTCTCCCAGCGAGATAGGCCGCAAGTCGTTCTCATGCAAAAAAGCCATATGAGAAGCGAATTGTTCGGGACGAATGACGTACCGGGTCTGCGGGTTGTCAGCAATATGATGGTACATCAGGACGACTACTTGATCGCGGTACCATGTCTGCTCTTGGAGCGGCTTAGGTGTAGGCACATCCGTCGATGGAAGCGGTGCTTCTATCGTTGAATCGTTCTGCCTATGATCTTTAGACGTGGGAGATGGGGGAAAATGTTGCATATTGTCAACATCTTTCGCCATTTTCGTATTTGTTAACAAAAATAACCCTACCATTACCAACGTAATGACCGCAGTCATTACGATCAAGTAAGGGAATCGTCTGAACACGAAGCTTCCTCCTTCTCACTGGCCTGTTCGCATTGAAGATGGAGCCGCCAGAGGAATGCCTGTAGGGTACGATTTGATTCCTCCTAATCATTCGACATAGGTAATAAGAATCCTTTATACACTAAGATCCAACAGAGGAAAGGCGAACCACAAAAAGCGCCCGGCTGATCAGCCAAGCGCTTTTGTGACATGGATTACGCTCTTATTTTGTCAACTGGGCAGCATCCTGTTTGAGCGCTTCCGCCTTGTCTGTTTGTTCCCAAGGAACCTGTAGGTCGTTACGGCCAAAGTGCCCATATGCTGCAGTCTGCTTGTAGATCGGACGGCGCAGGTCCAACTGCTTGATGATCCCGGCAGGACGCAGGTCAAAGTGCTTTCGAACCAGGGCAACCAAGTCCGATTCAGACACCGTTCCTGTGCCAAACGTATCGATCGCAATCGAAACTGGCTGTGCCACCCCGATCGCATAAGCGACCTGTACCTCACATTTTTCAGCAAGGCCGGCAGCAACAATGTTTTTCGCTACATAGCGGGCAGCATACGCACCGGAGCGATCCACCTTGGTCGGATCTTTCCCCGAGAAAGCACCTCCGCCGTGTCGGGCATAGCCACCGTATGTATCGACAATGATCTTGCGGCCGGTCAATCCAGCATCTCCCTGCGGCCCGCCGATGACAAAGCGGCCGGTCGGATTGATAAAGTACTTCGTTTGCTCATCCAGGAATTCGGCTGGCACCACTGGCTTAATCACGTGCTCCATCAGATCAGCCTTGATTTGTTCCAGGGTGGTCTCTGGTGCATGTTGGGTGGAGATGACAATCGTATCGATGCGAACCGGCTTGTCACCATCGTACTCTACGGTTACTTGTGTTTTGCCGTCAGGACGCAGGTAGGCAAGGGTTCCGTTCTTCCGCACTTCAGTGAGTCGACGGGCCAGTTGGTGGGCCATACTGATCGGAAGCGGCATCAATTCAGGTGTCTCATTGCAGGCAAAGCCAAACATCAGACCTTGATCGCCGGCACCAATCGCTTCAATCTCTTCATCTGTCATACTTCCTTCGCGTGCTTCCAATGCCTTGTCCACGCCGAGCGCAATATCTGCCGACTGCTCACCAATCGCTGTAATGACGCCGCACGTATCGGCATCGAAACCAAACTTGGCACGGTCATATCCAATCTCCCGGATCGTGTCACGAACCAACCTTTGGATGTCGACATAGGTATTGGTGGTAATCTCTCCTGCTACCAACACCAGCCCGGTTGTGACCGACGTTTCGCACGCCACCCGTGCATTGGGATCTTTCGACAAAATCTCGTCCAGGACCGCGTCAGAAATCTGGTCGCAGATTTTATCAGGGTGCCCTTCTGTAACAGACTCTGATGTAAAGAGACGACGACCTTTTTGCAGTGCCATAATCCAACCTCCTTTTGAACTTTTATACGAATAGTGTGGCTAGCCGAATCGGGTTTCTCTCACGTCCAAAAAATAAACCTTTTCCATCTTTTTGAGGAAAAGGTACTTTGTATGCGTTCCCTAACCTCTTATCGGCCAGAATGGCAACCATTCTGCTGGTTAGCACCGTACGAGACGGTTGCCGGGCTTCATCGGGCCAGTCCCTCCGCCTGCTCTGGATAAGAGTATCCATTACGGGTAATAGAATAACCGTTTTTTCCAGTTGTGTCAATGGACTACTGGCTGCGCGATTCGTATTTTCCGCGAACAATCACGTAGGCTGTCCCATCGTAATCAGGTGCCAAGCGAAGTCCACGGGAATCGGAACGAGGGATCAACAGCAGATGATTTAACCCGACTGGATCGCCCCCCTGCAGATCGACACCAGCCGTAAGATCGGTCAAACCATCTCCATTCTGACCAGGCACGGCGATTACTTGGCCTGTGCGGACAATAAATTCCGTGCCCTCAAAACCGTACAACGTCTCTCCCGGCGTCAGTTCCTCTACGACCAGACTGCTTCCTTGCGGCTCAGACTGCTGTTGCGAGGGTGCTTGTCCCCCGCCGAGCGCTTGTTGAATCTTCTCATCGACATAACTTTTCGTCACGACCGGATCATCCGCCGAGCCGGGAATACCGGCCGAACCGGCATAATCAGCCCACGCTTGCCCGGCAAAAATCAAGACGCCTACTGCGGCAAGAGCGACAATTCCCTTGATGTTCTTCTTCATCTCTTCTCCTCCTACAGGTTAAAGGCTTTGGTCAACAGGACGACCACCTCGACGCGGCGAGTTTTGGCCTGTGGTTGGAACGTCCGGTAGCTAATCCCTCTCACATATCCCAGGCTGGTGAGCGACTCGATTGCTGGTGACGCCCAGTAATCGACCGAAACATCTCGGTACGAACTTCGGCTGCGCTTGTAGGTGTACAACCCCTTGGCGCGCGCTACCATGACCGCCATCTCTGACCGGGTAACTGGCTGGTTGGGGCGAATCGTACGATCAGGGTATCCTGCCAAAATACCGAGGCTGTACGCTTTGATAATATTTTCGTGAGCCCAGTGTGCCCGGTTAATATCCCGGAAAGGATTTCTCACATTGACATTCCCCGTGTACAGCCCCTTCTCCGACATGGTACGGATCAGCATTGTGGCAAATTCTGCGCGCGTCACCGTCTGATTGGGCCGGAACGTAGAATCCTCAAATCCACGGACGATGCCCCGCTTGGACAGTCGGGCAATCTCAGCGCGAGCCCAGTGGTTGCTGATATCCCGATAACCATCAATCAGCCTCTCGCGAGTAATGGTGAGTCGGTAGGCGTCATACCGGAAGGGTACCATACTGTTCAGTCGAACATAATAGGTCCCGGGAGTTAATTTATATGCATAGATGTAGCTGCCTGCTCTCGATAGTTCTGCCACATTGGTAGCCGAAGCGAGTAGATAGTTGCGTGTCGGTCCTGCCTTGTAAAGCGAGAAATGGACGCCTGAGCGCACCGGGATGTATGGGGCGCGAATGGTCGCATACGTGTCTTCGGAGATGACAAACTGGAACCAGTCATAATCATGCTCTGTAGCCAGCGTTCCGGTCATCAGCATGCTGTTCCCCAGGTTGGTGGCGCGGTTGTAGGTATCGTTTGGCTCATTCTCATCCTGTCGCTCTGGTGTATATATGACCTCCAACTGGTATTCGCCGTTTACTTGATTTCCCCAGTAGTCGGTTAGTCTGACGTAGTATTTTCCTGTGGTGACATCCAGGTTGGCTTGCTCGATATTGGGAACAGAGCTGTTGTTGTCAATCTCAACACCTCTTTCCTTCTCTTTGGCGATGAACAGGACAGGATCAATCCGGTATGTATCCGATGTAACGGTCACACCTAGCTTGCCCGGACCACGCACGTAATACGAAAACCAATCGACATCTCCCGCACGGTGAAAATTGCCCAATATGCTGACGCGATTCCCTGGCGGCAGTGGTCGCGCCGCATCCAGTTGGTCATTGTTCTCATAACGGTCAGCTGCAATCTGAAAGCGGCTGGTCAGCAAGTAGGATAGGGAACCGGCCCCTCCGCCCCGCTCTACTTTTATATACACTCTCCCCTGTTCAACCGGAACATGCAAGGTGTGCCCCGAACTTGGATAGTAGGAGGTAGTCTGATCTCCATTGTAAAAGGTAATGGCAAGCGGCGCGACGGAATAGGATGATACCCAGACGGATGCGGACAGCTTACCGTCATAAGGTATATCGGTGTAGTACCAGTCAACGGTATCGGCGTGATCCAACGAACCGCGGACCTGCGACTCAATGGGAAATGCTGCTGCGGCTGGCCTGCTGTTGTTGGGCTCGTTAATGTCGGCCGGCAGCCCTCTGCGAACTGCGGCATCCACATTCAACAAACCGTAGCCTGTTTGTCTGTCCCATCCCTTGCTCCCCAGATCTGTAGCCGTGTGATAAAGCAGCTGACGCACTTCCAATGGTGTCAGGTGGGGGTGACGGCTCAAGATCATCGCCGCTGCTGCAGCAACCTGAGGAGCAGCTGCAGATGTGCCTTTAAATGACCAGTAGCCACCGCCCCGCTGGGTGGTGTAGATGCTCCAACCAGGAGCAACCAGGTTCAGTTCTGGTCCGGTATTGGACTGATAAATCACTTGGTTTTTTTCATTGACTGCTCCTACGGCTATGACTGTCGGGTAGCCGGCCGGATAGGTGACTCGACTGGATTCGTTTCCCGCGGCAGCAACGAGCACCACCCCACGCTCCTCGGCTCGCTTCACCGCCTGCTCCAACTGTGCAGAATGCTGTATACTGCTGACAGACATCAGAATCACTTTGGCACCTAGGTCCACTGCTGTATTAATTCCATGAGCCAGGTTCTCAACTAGCGCTTCTCCGCGGTGATCCAATACCTTGATCGGAATGATGCGGGCGTCCCACATGACACCGCTGCCACCGGCTCCGTTATTTCCTTTGGCCGCCAGGATCCCGGCAACGGCTGTTCCGTGACCGTTATCGTCTTCAGGCGGGCGCGACGGTGAGAGCAGATTGATGCCGGGCAGCAGATTGTCTTTCAGATCCGGGTGATTGCGGTCCACACCAGAATCAAGTACGGCGATCTTAATTGCCGTATTACCTCTGACAAGGCTCCACGCCCTATCGGCTTTTATCTGCTTCAAGTGAGGCTGGCTGCGATAGTATGGATCGTTGGGGGATTCGGCCCATACCCGATTTGCAGTGGGCCAACCGGTAACCATCAGGACAAATACGATACACCCCAGCAGCCATTTCCTCAGTGATAGGTGCCTCTCCATCTAAACCGCGTCCCCTCTTCCTTTCTTGTCACAACTTTATCAAAAGTTGGAAGCAAAAGAGGTGCCTTTTTGCGCACAGCTGTTTGCAGCCTCGCGCAAAAAACGTTGTCAATCTAGTTTCTGCTGTTTCCGGGACCATTCTTCCACTTTTTCCTTGATGTTGTTGGAATGGTGGTCGGTCGGATCCTCCAGATCCTCTCCGGTTAGCTTCTCGATTGCGTCGGAAATGCTCTCTTTGGCCTCTTCATCATAATCTCTGTAATCTTCCAAATCATCCTCATCGGAACTTTGCAGCCAATCTTCAAGTGATTCGAGCGCCTTCTCTTTTTTCTCGACAGCCTCTTCTAGCTCATCAATTACGTCTTCCATTTTCCGCTCGTATCTGCCTGATATTTGATCACCCAACTCCTCGGCCAATGCTTCCATCCTGTCTTCGAGAACCTGAAACGGAACGGTACGATAGGCCAACTTTTGCCTCAGCATGGAGAGATTCGGGTTGCGATTGAAGTTCAGTTTGGAATAGACGGCGTTTTCCCAATCGCCTGACGTATCAAGAAGTGCTTTGGCGAGCGTGGCGATATTGATCACGTCCTGCCGCATCATGCCGGAGTGGTAGTCGTCCGCTTCATACGGGATGCCGGACATGAAGCCCAGCGCAACCTCTCTTTCGCTCGGGGAGGGTGACTGATCTGTTGCAGAAGGATTGGTTCCCTGATTGGCAGCCGTTCCACCAAAAAAGAGATAAGCCTGATATGTTTCAGGGTCATATACATAAGCGAGTTTGTTTTCTTCCCTAAGCGCATTGACCGGTATGTACAAGTTCCCGTCGATCAACAACCCCTTATCCTCTACAGGCGTGCGATCGACAATCACTTTTACCTTGTCGTATTCGCCCAATTGACCAAAGGGGCTTGCCCCGGCAGCAAGGACCGTTGCAGCCAGACTTCCTGTCAGCACACTAGCCAGGCATGCCAGCATTACTTGTTTTTTCACCGTTCGTGTCGCTCCTTTGTCGTTTGGTAATACCCCTAGTTTACCATAGAATGGACATGCAACGTTAGTAGAATCAAAAAACCCCCGCTCTCCACGGGGGCACACATACGAATGCTTTACTGAATCATTCCTCGCGAACGGCGCTTGGTTCTCAAGCTTTTCTTTGGCTCTGGGTCGGGGATATAAGCGGTACACTCGGCTGGATTTACTCCTGGTTTATTGATCGATTCAGCCGGTATGTCGAATCCCCAGATGAGACTGCTGTTGGGATCGACTCGCAGATTTTTCAATCCGAAACGAATCGTTGCAACCTCTGCTCCCTGCTGATCACGGATCTGGATCGGTACTTCTGTGAACTCCAGCCGCTTGTCAAGACCATTGCGGAACAGGACAACGACTTTCCAATTGCCCTCGTCAGCGGGGAGGATGTCGAGTGCATCCAGTTTCACTTCCCCAGGGACAACAGACATTTGCTGCTCAGCTGATCTCTCTTCATAATGAGCCAACGCTTTCGGGTCCATTGTATCTGTTGGTCCGACAGCTGTGGTAGTTTTTTTGCGCAGTGGAGCGTCAAATCGGAGAAAGAGCGGTTCTCCCTGTTCAGGTATCTGGCGAAACTCTTCCCAGCGGAACAAAAAGTCCGCTGCCCGACTCGTCCGATCACCAACCGTACCGAACTTCATCATGTCAAAGTTCTTCTTGGCCATGACCTCTCCTCTGGCATTGACGAGGGAAAGCGGCAGCTTATAAAAGGCGACATCCCGCTTGCCAGCATTGCGGATAAAGGTGAGGACAAGGTATCCCTGTGTGGTAGGTGCGGCGAAGAATGAAATAATCCCTACCTCATCACGCACCACAGGAGGCAATTCATCATGGACAAACTGCAGAAACTCGGCCTCATTCTCTTCCAGCTTCTTTTCCCAAGGCCCATGCAAGGCGAGGAACAGCTCTTGAGGAGGCACCCGGTTCGAAGATTGTTCCGGATTCTCCAGACCAGAAACTCCAAGATATACTTCCTTTTGTGCGTAATCTTTTATTTCTTCACGAACCTGTTCGAGGCTCTCTTTGCCGCCAAACCAGTTTTCCAACAACCAACTCATATGATAACCCTCCGATTATAGGTTTACGTAACTTTAACCTTCCATCTCCTCAGATCGGCGTCTGATTTTTTAACCGCTCCGGGCGGAATGACGACGATCCACGGCCGACTGGTGCCCGGCTTTACCTCTACGGTACTGGCATCAATTGTTCCGGAAGCAACGAGGTCACCCGCTTTATCCAAAATCTCCATATGGAACTTCTCTGGGTTGTAGGGAACCGACATTCCGTTGCGGAACAAGAGACCAACGATCAGCCGTCCATCTGCCGCTCTGGCAATATCAAATCCGGCCACATTCACTTCTCTAGGGGCCAACGGACGCAGCTTCTGTGCCAACATGTACAGACGCTCTTTTTGCGCTTCCGTCATACGCGCTTCCATCTGCGGGTCTAAGTCCAACTGCTTTGGCCAGACACGCTTTCGCTCGATAGCTACTTTCCACCGCTCAAAGCGAATGTTGTCCTTTAGAAAACTGCTGCGCGGGAACATCACTTCCCACGGACGACTGCTGTAGGGGGGAATCTGCTCCAACTGATTCAAATCAAATGAGTGACGGGCATAAATCTCATCGTCAAACATGATCAGCAAGGTCAGGTTTTTAAATTTGAGCGGATGCTTGGTCCCATTGCGGAAAAACATGGCCGCTGTCAAACCTTTTTCGCTGGGAATGAGACTAAACCCGGTCACACCAATGGTGCCGTCTTCCATCTCCGGCAGTTCCGCCTGCAAGAACCGGAGCGTATACTTTTTTTCCGAGTCAAGTGCCGCCTCCCATCCCGGATGCAGCGACAGTTCCGTGCGCACCGTCTTGACCGATTGATCCGCGGTGTCGCCTTCTGCTTCGGTCTGTCCTTCCGCATCTTCGACCCCGGCAGAGATGGTGGTGCCTTCCTGTATGTCTTGCTTTAACTCATCAAGTGAGCGTTGTTTATCTTCGCCTTTTTTCATCCAGTTTTTTAAAAACGAGAACATCGTATCCTCCTCATTGTGGTAGCGCCTTTAATCTTCATGATATAGATTTTGCCAATACAGGTCAATTTGCTTACGATTTGCTTGGGACGATTACTTTCCAACGAGATAAATCCGGTTCATCCTTGCATAGACTCTGCTGCGGGAAGATGAACAACCAAGGCTTGCTCGTCCCCGTCCGAACGGTGAGCCCTTGCAATTCAAAGATTCCCTCGGCCGCCTTGTCCCCCTGTGCATCCAACAATACGAGCGGCAGTTTCTCAAACGAAAGCGACTTCGGTGAACCATTGCGGAATAGCAGTAAGGCCCGCAGCGATTCATCATCGCCTCTGGTAAGCTGAACGGCCTGGACGTTCACCTCTCCCGGCTGCAGTGGAGGCAGCCGCTTGGCCAGCTGGATGAGGGATTGTTTCTGCCCCTCGCTGAGCGCCTTGATCCACGACTCTTCCAGCTCTAACTGCTGGGGCAGCACCAGTTTTTTCTGGGCCAGTTCAAAAGCCAGTTTCCAGTTAGAGAGCAGCACGTCCGTGATCAGGAAATGTTCCCGTAAAAACAGGAAGCTCCATGGACGTGCGTGGTTGGCTGGGATCTCCCCTACCGCCGACAAGTCAAACGTCTGACGGGCGAACAGCTTGTTATCGTCAAACAATAGTAGTAGATTCATATGATCAAATCGTATCGGCCGGGGCAGTCCATTGCGGATAAAAGCCGTCACTTCCACACCTTCGTCATGGGGAAAAATCTTGATCCCCGCCAAGGATACGTTGCCCCTCGATATCGGCGGAAGTTCGCTCGCCATAAACATGAGAGCATACTTTTGATTGGTATCAAGCTGCTGTTCCCACTCTGGGTGCAGGGAGAGCGGGGTCTCTACAGCAGTCCCTTCGGTCCCTTCGGGCTTCTGCTCTTCCCCCTGCTTCATCGGTTCCTCTGTCAACGCCGTTTCCCCTGTTTCGGCAAGATTGATTTGATCCGCCGACAACACCGACTCTTCTTTTATCTCCGTATCTCCTTCATCGGCGCTTGACCCTTTTTTTAACCAACTCTTCATAAATGAAAACATTGCATTACGCTCCCCATGATTCCAATTGGTATGGCCTGCTGCCACTGAACTCCACTATAACATAAGACGATTCATTTTCCAAAAAGCAAAAACAGCCTGCAGACGATGAGCAACAGACTGTTTTTTCCTTATTATATAGATCCACTCCATAGTCCATTGGTGCTCCAAGTGACGTGCACTCAGGTGCCTTGGTATCCTATATATCCTCCTCGCCGCCTCCCGCGACTTCCGAGGAATGAAGCAGGTGAAAGCTTTTTAGCATGGAACTGTATGCATCTTCTGACAGTTCACCCTCTACTACCCAAACATCATACGCGAGTGGCCTATGCAGAAAGTAAGTGTGGGACTCGAGGATGGTTGTTCCATCCGCTCCGTCTGACTGAGGGCGCTCCAAGACGTAACGAACCGCTTTTCCGTTACCATGTTCCATCGGTTGCGACCGCACCATCTTACTGTTTTTCGGCAAGATCAACGAGATATCCTGATGTTCGGAATAGAAGCTGTACACATTGATGCCGCCGATCATTCGGCCATCACGCATCAGATAAACAACGTCGCCTGGATCATGCTGTACCTCTAGACCATCAGGAATCTTCAGCCGGTATGTCGTCGTATGAATAGACTTCCCATCCGTTGCATTTGTTTGCTGCTGCGACTGCTTCACTTGTTGCTTCTCTTGTTGCTTCTCTTGTTGCTTCTCTTGCGTCGGGGGGGTATCATCCGCATTTCCAGCGGAAGCATGCAGGGTTGGCAGTGATCCATCCTCCAGCAACCCTTGTTTCTGCAAGTCACAGCCAGTCAACAGACTAATGCCCAACAGTACCGCGGCCCATGTAAGGACACTCATCCGCCTTGCCATCACCCATTACCCCCTTTTCCGCCTATCTCTCTACAATTCATGACGTATATGATATACATTTTGTTACAGGGAAAATGTGTTTTTTGAGAAATAACGTAATAGAATGGTCCTGTTTGCTTCTAGTTCAGGCTTCCTCGTTCATGGCTGCGGCTCGCTTGCGCCCTCCTGCTGCGGCTGCTCTACCTGAATGTCTCCATTCGAGTTCAGGACTACGTTAAACTCTGTAACCACTTCCGGTTCCGCTTGTGGATCAGCCAGCTGGTACTTCAGTACTTGAAACGTTCCATCCGCCGTCAGTTTCCCTTTGTATTCAATTCCTAGCAAATCGGACTGGTAAAAACTGAACTCGGCCAACTCGGTGTTCTGCAACTCTTGTACAACCAGTTGACCGTCACCAGAAAACATGGAGTCACGTAGTGCCTGAGAGGTCTCGTACTTCTCCTGAAGGTAAGTTTGCAGTTCCTGGGCGATTTCCGTTTGCGCCAGTTGTTTACCGGTCTCCACTACTTGTTTCCCCAACTCTACCGCCTCTTTGCCGGTCTCGATCACTTGTTTGCCAGCTTCCACTGCCTGCTGGGCATCTTGTACCGACTGGGTGAATTCGGCACATCCAGTTAGGACGAGAGGAAAACAGAGCATGATGATCGCCATCATATATCTCATCAGTCAATCTCTCCTTTGTGTGTAAAATGATTCTTCTCATGTATACGAATCAGAAGCAAAAAGGATTCAACAGCCGCCTGAACAAGCAACAAGATAGAGATTGTGTCCGGTATTTCAGGCCGGGAGGAACCTCCTGTGATTGCCTTGGTTTGTATTGGAATCTTTACTTGTTAACTGGAACTGTTCAGAAGTATATTTAAATGGGGAATTATTTGGCTTGTCCTTTTCTTTTTCATAATAAGACAGCATATTTACAAGTGAAAGGCGGTTTCTACTTGAAAAAGCTTGCCCGTATCGCAGTCATCAGTGCTTTAACGCTTCCATTGATCACCGGTGGTTTATTGACACCCGCGCATGCTGCTCCCAAGCACGACCGGGAGGGCCTCAAGATCGAGGCACGGCAGGAACTGTCTCTGAGATCAGCATCTCTGCCAAACGAGCTTCGTCAAATGGAATCCAGTAGCAAACTGGTGATAATCCAGTTTGCGGGACCCGTTCAGGAGGAGTGGAAAGAAGAAGTGGAAGACCTGGGCGTCGAGTTGGCCCACTACATACCCGACTTCGCCTTTATTGCCAGATTGGACGACAACAAGAGCAAGCGTGAGCTAAAGGAGCTATCCTTTGTAGAAGAGGTGCACCCTTTTAAACCATCTTACAAGTTGTCACCCAAGCTGCTCGATCATTTGGACGATTCGGATGAAGTAAAGGTTGCAGTCTTCGGCTTTGACAGGGAGGAAAACATCGCTCCCAAGATTCGCAAACTGGTGCCACAAGCGAGTGAGCTTGACCAGTCTGAATTAAAAAGTGTCTCCCAAATCACCGTCAGCGGCCAAGCATTGCAAGACTTGCTTCTCTCGGACGATGTGATCGCAATCGAGCCGGTGCCGGAGCGCAAATTGCGTAACGACATGGCCGCGAAGATTATCCATTCTGACAATTTAGCCAGCACAGGATATACCGGCGAAGGGCAGATTATTGGTGCAGCCGACACCGGATTGGACACGGGTGATCTCGACAACATCCACCCCGACTTTGTCGGACAAGTGCGCGCGCTCTACGGCGTTGGCCGTCCCGGTGATCCCAGCGATGGGGACGGACACGGAACACATGTAGCAGGTTCCATCGTGGGCAGCGGTGCCTATTCCAGCGGGCAGATTACAGGGATGGCTGTAGATGCCCAACTGGTGTTTCACTCCGTTGCAGATAAGGATGGCTATCTAACTGGATTAAACAATCTGCCAGAGATTCTAGATCAGGCTTATGATGCGGGAGCGCGCATCCACTCCGACTCATGGGGTACCGATGACATGGGGGCCTATGGCAGCGATTCCTATTTTATGGATACGTACCTTTGGGAAAACAAAGATATGACGATCCTGGTTGCTGCAGGCAACACCGGGCAAGAGGGATTCTATTCGATCGGCTCTCCAGCAACGGCGAAAAACGTGATTGCGGTTGGAGCGTCGGAAAGTGTACGTCCAAATGAGAGCTCGCAAGCGTACGGCGACAGCTCATACGCCGATGATGCGGATGATGTCGCTATATTTAGCAGCATGGGACCAACCCAAGACGAGCGGATCAAGCCGGACATCGTCGTACCGGGCAGCATGATTTTGTCGACACGTTCTGCTCTCGCCACCGATGATGGTTTTCACCTTCCATACAATGACCACTATGCATACCTGAGCGGCACTAGTATGGCCACCCCGATTCTGGCCGGCGGCGTAGCACAGGTTCGTCAGTTTCTGGAAGAAGAGGGACACAATAATCCGAGCAGTGCCCTGATCAAGACGATGCTGCTCACCGGCGCTGACGATCTGTCGCTGCCGCTTCCCCAACAAGGATATGGGCGGGCCAATCTGGTAAATGCGATCGAGACCGACTTCATCGATGAGTCTGATGCGCTGGAAACAGGTGACAGCAAGTCGTATACAATCGAAGTAAGCGAATCGGACAACCTGTTTGTGACCACACTGGCATGGACCGATTATCCCGGATCCGTCCTCGCTGACCGTCAGTTGGTTAACGACGTGAACCTTGTTGTAGTATCGCCAAGCGGTCAGGTGTACAACGGGAATGACTTTAACGGCTCACCCGGCGATGAGACGGACAATGTAAACAATGTGGAACAGACGTATATCGTCAATCCTGAGCCAGGTCTCTACACGGTAACGGTAAGCGGCTACAACATTCCGTGGGGACCTCAACCGTACGCGATCGCAACCAACGGCATGTTTACTGACGCTGTTGAAAAGACTGTCTCGGCATTGCAGCTCTCTGCATCTGAATTAACACTGACGACAGGTGATTCCATCCAACTGGATGCTGCCGCTATCTATTCTGACGGTTCGGAAGAGCTCATCAACGATTTGGGTGCGTGGATGTCTAGTAACGAGCAAGTGGCCACCGTAGCTGACGGGAAGGTAACTGCCGTAGGGAGCGGTACAACCGTCGTTACCGTAGAGTACGAAGGCAAAACGGCAACAGCATCTGTGGCAGTTGCCGATGCAGACAATTATCTGGAATGGCCGTCGCAAACCAACGTATCTGCGAGCAAAACCTGGACGATCCGCTTCAATGATGAAGTAGACCCGGACAGCGTGACGAACGAAACTGTGTATGTTGTAGATGAAACAGGACAAGTGCTCGATCAAACGGTGACAATCGGCGCGGACAACAAATCGATTATCGTAGAGGAACCAGCTGGGGGTTTCCTGAATGGACAGCGTTATGATCTCATCATCACCGATCGTGTTGTATCGCGCTCCGGCGAAAAGCTGAAGCAGTCCATTCGGATGACTTTTACGATCACACCGTAATAGAATAAAGAGACGATTGGAGGAAAACGCAAGATGAAACGAATGAAAAAGTGGGCACTCACATTGGCAGCCACGGCACTTTTGGGAAGTTTCTCTACCCCCGCTTGGGCAGCGCCTCAGCAAGGTTTCTACATCAATGGGGAGGTAGATCGCTATTACTCGATCACCTCGTTTGTTAAGAACTTTGAACAAGCTCTTGAAGAGATTACTGATGCCGGTTTTGGAGAAACGATCTACGTATCGGATGATGCAACCGGCGCAACCATCCTGGAGGTTGTCGATGAAGGCTCTTTATTTGACGCCCTTCACGAGCTGACCGCTGGCGACTTTGAAGCAAACGGATATACCGAGATTGATGAAAACGGAGATGAACTGGATCTCGTCTTTCCGGGAGCAGAATTGGGCGGCGGCGACGATTTCGATGTAATCGACATCGAGTAAACACAACAAGGATAGGATGTTTGTGAATACAAAACAAAGCTCCTGAGGTCTACCAAGGCCAACAGGAGCTTTGTTTTGTATTCCCCTCCCTAACCTGGACATACTAGCTGTAAAGGAGTGTGAAAAAGTGGACAACAAGTCAATATACTACCCTGTGTCATGGGATGATGCCGCTGATTACACTCAAGCTCTAGAAGGGATGGACATCCCCCATGCCGTTGAAGACCCTACGGATTTCCCGATGCTCCCCACTGGGCAGCTGGCAATCGTACTTCCCCATCTCTCTGTGCGCCAGTACACCAAAGTTCGGCAGCTGTTCAGAGGAGAAGGTGAGCATTATCCGGAACAGTAGCGCATCCTCTCGCTAAGTATACATGATAAAAATGTTTTGTCCTCAAATCGAAACCCCCGCCGCAGCAGGGGTAAGGAGTAGCTTAGTATTAGCCTTCTATTGAATTTTTCCAAATCGCTACAATTCGGTTCATATCGATCCACTCGGTTCCTTCATCGTTTACGATCTTGATCTGCTGGTTGGTGGCATCGATCCTCTTGATCCGCCCCCACACAGACTTGATTTCCCCGAGATCCGGTCGAATGGATACCGGTACCCAAGACCGTACGGTAACGGCATAATCTCGATGAACAGAATCGTATATGATTCGGTTAAACTTATTTACCTCGTCCTCCTCAATGATTGGCTGTGCAACCAACTCCTGCTCTTGGTTCATCTTCAGGTATCCCTCGTGCTGCTCAGGAAGTGAACGGCTCGCTTCAAACAGGCTGTCTTTCTTGCTGACTGACTTCAACAGTTTGACTCCTTTCCAGGCCATGCCTCATAGGTGGTTACTTGTGTTCGGTCCGGCAGGGTTCCATACTATATACATTTCCTGTTCGAGCCAATGCAAAACCTGGAATACTCTTGTGAGGGGCACATCTCTGACAAACCGTGGAAGGAGCAAGCCTCGGCTTACTCAATTAATTACCTTGCTTTAAATGCAGGTTTGGTCTTTTCCAAGAACGATTTCGTTCCTTCTCTAAAGTCCTCAGTAGAGGCAATCAGACCGAAGTAATCTGCACCGAGCTGCGCGGATTCTTCTAATGTTAGATTGCAGCCCCGGTGTAGAGCCTCCCATGTCATTTTTACCGCAATAGGAGCCTGAGCGAGAATCTCTCGGAGAAGCTGTTCTGATTCAGGCAATACCTGATCAGGCTCAACCACCCTGTTCACCAATCCGATCTGATGAGCTTCGGCAGCACTTATCACCTTTCCTGTGAGGAGAAGTTCGGCAGCGCGTCCCTTGCCGACAAGTCTCGGCAGCCTCGTTGTACCTCCAAATCCAGCAACAGCTCCAATGCGGACTTCCGGATGGCCCAATCTGGCATGATGGGCTGCCACACGAAGGACGCAGGCTTCAGCCAATTCCAGCCCGCCTCCCAACGCGTGGCCATTGATCGCAGCGACAACTACTTTGCCCAATGACTCGATTTTGCTCGTCACCGTCACCGCCAGTTGAGCCAATTCCCTCACTTCCAGAGGAGTGGCCCGGTTGAGAAACGCAATGTCCGCCCCCGCAGAAAATGCCTCTTCTCCTGCACCGATAAGGATCACTGCCTTTACGTGATCATTCTCTTTCACCCTATCCAAGATGGACGAAAGTTGTTGGAGAACCTCTCGGCTTAAAGCATTTCGTACATCCGGCCTATTCAGGGTAATCCTCGCAATTCCATCTTCCTCCGTGTAAAGTACAATATCCTTTTCCGACATCCTAGAACCCTCCAATCTGTTTCATGTATGGCTGAACCTCAGCGTTTCAACGTTAAGGAATGCCGTCGAAAAGCCATGATATGCGTGAGGTTTTCTTTCTATTACCATTCCATGCAACAAGATCTATTGTCAAGAATATTTTTACTATTCCCTGCTTCGTGATGGGTTCTTGGTACGGCTTGGTAAGGTGCGTGTTCTTACAACGTGTTCTTACAATAAGAAAGAAACGATCTTCTTCATGCACGAATGATAGGATCGTTGATGCCAATCAGCGAGAGGTTCAGCCCGATGGTAACTATAGGGTTCACCTCAAGGTGCTATATTTCCGATTCCTTTCCCGAAGGAAGGACGTCCGGTGAGAAAAGACCAATGCGAGGTTACTCTTGAGAACCGAAAACCGTATGAATCGTCTGTAAAATATCGCTCGACTGAAAAGGTTTGACGATGAACTCTTTGACCCCGATTTTCTGAGCCTCTTCCTTGAGGTGTGATTGTCCCATTGCTGTACAAATAAAAATGATTGCGTTTTCATCATGGCGTAAAATGTGTCGGGCGGCCTTCATACCGTCCATCTTCGGCATCGTCAGATCCAGTGTCCACAAAATCAGGTCCCAATCTGATAAACTCTGCTACTGCTTCCTCCCCATTCCTTGCCTCTCCAGCGATCGTTACGCCCGCTGTTTGTAAATATATTTCGTATGGCCAATCGCATGTACATGGAGTCATCGGCGTATACTGACCCCATAAGACCCCAGACAACATGTAAGTTATAATCAAGGAAGGGTCGAAAGGGGTCTTTGTTATGTCGAGAAGAAAATGGACAGCCGAAGAAAAAATGAATATCGTCCTGGAGGGAATGGCTCCTGGCGCAAACATCTCCGAGGTATGCCGCAACCACGGCATTGCCCAAACCCTTTATTATCGTTGGCGTGAAGCATTCCTCCAAGCGGGGCTTTCTGGCCTTTCCGCGGGTCCTTCTACCCGTGAGCAACAGTTGGAGAAAGAGCTTTAGGAGGCAAAGAAACTGCTGGGCGATCAAGCCATGCAGATCGAGATCCTCCGAAAAAAGACGAACTGGGGTCGGAAGTAGGAAGTCGTCAGTTGGTTCAGGCTCTCCATCGTGAAGGGCATCCGATCCCGCGCATTGCTTCTGCCCTTCAACTGAATCGAACGTATTGCTACGCTCTGCTCAAGCCCTTGCGGACACAAAAGCGCCAACGTCCTGATGAAGCCGAAATCAAAGCCGAGATACGCCAGTTGTGCACAGAGCACCCGACCAACGGCTATCGTCGCATCCGGGTGTGGATGAAGAAAAAATACCAGCGTGTCATCAATCATAAGCGTGTCTACCGGATCATGAAAGAACTGAATCTGTTGGTCGCCACCAAGGCATACGCCGCACGGCGTAAAAAAGAGAAAGGTAAGATCCCCGTCGAACGGTCCAACCAACATTTTCAAACAGATATGACCAAGGTGTGGTGCGGGAAAGACGGATGGGGATACCTTTTTGCTGTGATTGATGCCTATGATCGAGAGATTGTTGGCTACAGCTTTTCTCGCTTCTGCCGGACGGATGAACTGCTGCAAGCAGTGAACATGGCCATTGATTATCGGTTTCCAACGGGTGTCAAGGGGCAAGGGTTACGTATTCGCAGTGATAACGGTTGCCAGATGACCAGCAAACGCTATGTACAAGCTCTCAAGGATGCAGGGATCAAACAGGAACGAACGGGCTACAACAATCCCGATGCAGACGCTTACATCGAGAGATGGTTTCGTACGCTCAAAGAAGAAACGGTTTGGGTGCAAGAATACCTGTCTTTTTCCGAGGCGAAACAAGACATTGAGGAATACATCCGATTCTATAATGAGGAGCGTCCACACTCTGCTTTGCGGTACCAATCACCGACCGAGTTTCGGAAGTCGCAGATGGCTCATGCTGCATAACGATGCGTTTTCCGACCTATCCGAGACAGAGGATGATCTGCGATATGGGTCAAGTGCCTTCCTTGACGCATATCGCAGATCATCCTACGATTCAGGTGGTCGGAAAACGTTCTAACGTAAAACAGCAAAAATTTGTCTGGACTTTGGGGGGGCATTACGGTAATTGGTCATATCCATACAAGCATCGTTACTGAGAATAACATCCCCGCAACCGTTCCCTCTTGTGTGAACATGGGGCCACACTGTTTCTGCCGCCGGACTATAATCCCCGCCTACTGTGAAGATGTGTTCTCCGTCTGCGTTCGTCCTAGCTTTCGCCAGTAGGCCGCCTCAGTTGCCCCCACGCTCATGGCCCAACAAGTGAATTTTTTAACCCTCCCTGTATTACCAAACGCGGGATTGTGGTTTAAAGCCGAGGATCTCTTATTGAGAACTAATCAGACGTATTCGCTTTCTTTAAGAGCCGTACAATGCATTCAACAATCAATGCAACGGACATTGCAATGAGTAATAGTCTACTCCACGCCATCCATTGCGGTTCATTTTTTCAAGCGGTGCAATGTTTACTTCACCAAACACCGTGATGCAAAAAAACTTCTGTACTTACCCGAAACAAGCTAATCTACAGTTCACCTTCCTTTGTGTATTGGTCCGAACTGACGGTTACTAATACTCCAACTAATAACAAACAGATTAAGATTTCTGAAATGACGGAAGTTGGCTTCACTTAGAGAAGTAACAGCAAAAACAACATTCTATGTGAAAGTGCATAGGAATTGATTTGTGGAGTTACACCCTCTATCAAGATGCCAAAACTGACGGTGAAAAGATTACTTGGTATGCAGGGACCCCATATACTTCTCCGAGAATATTCTAAATGTCTGGAGACTAGACAGCGAAGCAATGGGGAATACAGAGTCCGAAGATGGAGAGGCAGTTGTCGCAACTACTAGTGCTAAGTTAAGTTGGGGAATAAGGGATGTCCTTAACATCCAAACAATGAACCTCAAAGGGTCTTTGGAAATCCAGGACAATAGAAGATATAAGTGTTATTGGAAGGAACTAAAATAAGCAACATTTACAACTATAATACCCTCCGGCGAGTATGCCGAAGGGTTCTGAATAATTATCTCGGTATCCTTGCAACATCCCGCAAAGCGTTAGCAGCATAACGTGCCGCATCCTGCACCCGCTTGTCGGCGCTTGTCGGCGCTAGCCGTCCAGAGCGCTCCCAGGACACCAATGACTTTCTCCGCAGCTTCTTTATCCACAGAGTTATCAACAGGAGGTGTGAATATCTTTGTCTGCTGCAGTCCCTCTAGGTAGTCCCGCACAATCGACTGCCCATAGTCTGCAGCCAGTGCCCACTTCCCGCCGAGAGATTCCACTGTCCGTGCCGTTCCCTCGATAGAAGAGAAGTGCCGAGGGTCTACGATCTCTCCGCTCACTTCCACGCCAGCATACAAGGCCAGATGCTGCAGATGAGCCAGCACACCGGTTTCATCATCGGGGAACTGAGCGTGTGCGTTCGGATCGCTGTTGCTGCCGCCCTGAGTGGTTTTCAGTCCACACCAGTTGTGGAACGAACGATCAACCACTCCGCCGAATCTGCCGAACGCCGTCTCCTTGGCCGCTTGCGCATACGCTACTTCTGGCCGGATGCCGATCTCCGCCCCAAGTCGCCAGTAGATTGGAGCTACGTCAATGAAGGCTTGAGCTGCCCCACGGTTCCGCGCCCACTCTTGCGCTTGTTCTACTGTGGATTGAGCCGATCCAGCTATGGACGTACCTGCAGGTTGACCCTCCGGCACGTATTCAACGCTAAAGTATTCGCATATCCCTGTAACGATCTCCTCGGCACATTCTTTTCGATATGCTTCGGACCGCAACAGCTCCGCCTCCTCCCGATTGTCCATGAATCCGCACTCTACGAGCACTGCTGTCATGGTAGTATGGCGCAGAACGTAGAAGTCGGCAGTCTTCACGCCTCGGTCAGGCAGATTGGTTCCCCGCAGCAGATGGCTGTGGATGATCTGTGCCGCTCGTTTTCCGTCCTCCACATCGGGGTAATGGTACGTCTCAATCCCCCGCGCTTTGTCCTGCCACTCGCCTGTGAAGGCATTCGTGTGGATGCTGATATACAGGTCTGCCGGCCGGTTGTACTTGTTTCGGATAGCATTGTTAGACAGCTCGGTACGAGTGCTCAGTGGTACGTCATCGTCACCAGGCGCCACCAGAAGCGTAAGAAAGCCGCACCGTTGAAGTGCGGCATCCAGGTAGGCAATAACGGCCCGGTTGAATTCGTTTTCTCTCATGACTGTTCCGTCGGAAAATGGAGGTGTTCTTTTTCCGGCAGTCTCCATTCCATGGCCATCATCTACTGCGATCAACTTCATCGTGCATCCTTCTCCTCTTTGAAGTTGTTGAGAAACGCTGCCACAACGGCGGCAGCCGCAGCTACACCGTTGGCAATCGCGTTGATTTGGTCTTCCGTGATGATGCTGTAGCCGAATGCCTCCAATGTCAGTTTGGCGGCACCCAACAGGCCGGTCACTAGAACAACTACGTTTCCTTGCTTCTTGCTCTTCATCTTACTTCCCCACCTTTTCTTTGACTTCTCGCAGCTCTGAGTTCACTTCGCGCAGTTCCGTAATCACCACGTCATACTTGTCACTGAACTTGTTGAGCAACTCCTGCAGGCGCATCTCTCGTTCTTTGCTCGTCTTCATGACATAAAATAGCAGCCATACAAAAAGGGCCGCGAACGGCCCCTGCTGCAGCAACGTATTCCATAGTGTCTGTTCCATGTGCTCGCTTCCCTCCTCCTCAAACAGAAAAAGGGAGCCATGCAGCTCCCCTATTTCCTTCGTTCCTTTTCCAGTTGTTCGATTCTCTGCTCCAGTTCCGTTACCTTTCTCTTCAATCCACAGCGATAGATTAGGTAGATCATCAGCACACCAGGTATCACAAAGACGATGAGTGTGACAATAAGCTGAAAAATCATCGTTCCCCACTCAAAACTGACCGCGCCTAAATCGAACACAACCTTGACCCTCCTTAAGCATTCCTATCCATTGATACGATATGGACAAGGACAAAGTTGCGCAATTGCTGTAGTTCTAGCTTGGAGTCTGATAGCAAACGAAACCGTGGCAGCTTCTCAAGAAAAACGTCTCTCTACTATGCTGAGAAAGGTATCGCCTACGATTCTCCCGATTTGCCACTCGCTCCAGCTTATCCGACCGGGCCAAATCTGCCGGCGTCACTTTCCCCAACGGCCTCAACGACAGGTCGATCCCGGCTGCTGCATACAGCTCATCGGCAAACTCTGAGCAGTTCATGCGGTCAGGAGTGTCGCGAATCGCCAGACCAGTCAGAAGATACAAGCCATTGGTGATTGACTGAATGAAATCATATGGCGTCCACAGCTTGGCCTGGATGAAGTCATCCATTGCTGCAGCCTGTGCTGGCGTGACCGGCTCCCGATACCGGTACACATCGATCATGTCCTGAGGATATGTCAGGTGCCGCACCTTCAACGGGGACCACCAGTTTGTTTCTGCCACGTGCCACTCATCCAGAACGACGGCAACATGAGAATAGGGCGAGTCCGTCACTTGGCGGTTGATCCGTCCGAGACACGTTCGCCCTTTCACGAAGATTAGGGCGTAGGGTTTCAGGTCCACGGTGATCCCACCTACCAGTTGATCGTATCCACTTCTTCTTTTGTTGTGGCATCCTGTGCCTGAGCTTTCAGTGTCCAGTATCGCTCCATTAGGCTACGCTTGTGCTGCTCGGCTTCGTTCGTCACGGCCAGAAACTGCTCGCGGGTATGCACCACAACACCGGCATCTTCGGTTTTCCATGACACTTCCGCAATGGATTGGTCAGCAACCAGAAGTAGCATCTGCTGCGTGAAGTTCATCTGATCCAGCTGATTGAATCGATAGAAATGCCCAGTTGTTTGAGATGTGAATCCGGAGAGAATATCCCGCTCGGCCATCCCGTCCAACTGGGCTATCTTGGCTTCTTTCCACTCTTCCAACGGCGCGTTGGTCTGCCTGATGGTTTGGTACCATTGATCGGCTGTCATCTTAGATCGTTCTTTTCGCCTTTGCTCTAGCAAGTCGGTTTGGGTGATTGCTCTCACGACTTTTCCTCCCCTCTATCAGTCGAACGAGAACCCGATTCCGTCAAACGAAATCTCGTTCCAAGAATCATTTGCCGTCACCGTCACGCGAAGGTCAATCGCCCAATCGGCTGCCGTCTTGGTCGCGTTGGCGAATTGGTGGTACTGCCGGGTCAGGAAGGCCGTCGTCGTCGCATCCTCCCAAGTTGGGGCAGCGTCATTCCCGTTGTTGCAGACTTCTACCAGAATTCCTGCCGGGATCGTGCCGTCCGCAGCCAAGCTATAGACAGCACTAAAAACTAGCCGCTGAGCTGCTACGCTGGTGACGATGGGGCTTTTGAGTTTGAACTGAAGTTTGTCCCCCACTCGGATGGATCGGGTCTCTGTCCATGCTCCCCGTGCCCCTGTAGTGGCGTCTATCGGAGCCATGCGCCAGTAGTAGGTCTGTCCCTCGGTCAAATCGACTTGCATCGTGCAGCGCACCTGCCCGCCTTCATACGTGCTGTCTACGCCTGCTGTGGTCAGCGGGGCAAAGGAACCACTCGGCGGGGCAACTTCCCAACCCGTGGCGTCTGTGCTGCTGATGAATTCTTGCAGGTTGATGGAGAAAGCATTGTCGTCCGCCAACTGCAACACGAAATGCTGGCCGTCATCCTCCACGTCGTCGCCGATCTGGGCCGTGAAGGCAGGGCGTACAGGTGTCCGTAGCGTGTCTACCGGGCTGATCGTCGTCAGGGCTGCCGGTGCGTGGTTCGTGATGAAGTATTGCGGGCTCGTCCACGCGCTCACCATGCCCGTGCTGTCTATGACCTGCACCTGCCAGTAGTATGTTTCCCCAGCCAAGAGAACACCGTCAGGCACGTCATGGAATGGGTCTGCGGACGCTACCACGCCGCTGTCATGGACGAGCGAATCGTCAGCGCCTTTGTACACCCGAGATTGGTACTTCTGCTGTGCGTGCCCCTCTGGATCGCTGTATGACCATTCAAGACGGGGAGCTGTACCGGCAGCCTGCGGGGTAGTGCTTGTACCCGTTGGATTGGTTGGAGTGGCTGTCGGTGCCTTCATCGTCTTGAAGTATTGAGCATCGCTCACTGGGCTGGCTGCGTCATCGTTGTCCCACACCTGCACCGTCCAGTAGTAGAGCGTGTCCGGCTCCAGTTTTCCTGCTGGTATGGTCGTGGATGTGCTGCCACTTGTCACTTTTCCGGTGTCATGCACCACGCTGTCTTCCGCCGCCTTTTTCACCACCACTTGGTAGGCGCTCTGTGAGTCGGTCGGGTCTTGGTCACTAAACGACCACGACAGTGTAGGTGTCAGTGTTGCCACTGATCCAGGGGCGCCGCTGGTTCCTGCGGGTGATAAGTTCGATGGCGGGTCTGGTGGATCGTTGACGGTCCAGGTACCCATGAACTTGACGGCAGATGCTTCGTTGTCCCGATAGATGAACAAAGGCTCGCTGAAATCTAGCAAAAACGTGCTGTCAAATAGTGTTGACGGGTGCATAGCATTGTCTATTGTGTTGTTAGTGATTATTGAAACAGCGCCCCAACCTGTATCGTTATATTTTACTTTTTTAATCTGGTAGAAGGTCGCTGAAACAGATGTCTCGATTCCCCCGAAGACTATCGTTGGGTTTCCGTTAGGATCGGCAGTGATTGATGGTTGATTTCCGTTGTCAGAACCCGTTGTAAGCTTCTGTACCGGGGACCACGATTCACCCAAGTCGTCAGAATAAGACACTTTCAATTGAACTCTAGGGGTGTCCGTTCCATCCGTGCCATGCCACGCAACCCAAATGCGGCCATTTGCTAATCCGTTCACATTTTGCGGTACATATATAGCGCATGGGGAGGATTGATTATAATAGTCACCGTACTCGGTATAGCTGCTAAAAACAAACCCGTCCCGATAACCACCACTCCAACCGTTACTGTACTTGGCGTAACTTATTGCGATTGGAAAGGATGCGCTAGGTGATGCCTCTTCGTAAACGATTACTGGATTTCCATCAGGCAGTAGAACTACACAGGGACTCGTCATGTTGTGTCCTGTTGTATTAATAGTGGTCACCTGCTCTACCGTACCCCACGTCACCGACCCGTCTTCCGCGATTGTCCCTTTGCAATAGGCGATATTATTAGAGTTTACGGAACCAGACATAACAGCAGACCAAGCAGCATGAATCGTATTATCTGCATGATTGACTGTCGGTGTCGGGGTAAAGTCGGAGCCAGAGGAAGAGTAGGCATAAAAAATATAAGGATCGATTAATTGGGAATCTACTGTAACAGTAGTTGCATCAAACCCGTAAAAATGTCCTTGAGTATCTCTTCCCACTAACAAATAAACCCTTGTGCCGAGGTTTACTATAGCAATGTTACTGGTAGAATAGTTGGCATTATACGCATAGCACAAACTACTCCACGTATTTCCGTCCTCGGACTTATAAAAATTATAGCGCTTATTGGTACTGTCGAAAGCAACTACAATAACCCACCCATTTGATAATCGCACCAACTTCCGCCCGCCGTTGCCGTATGTGTGGTATGGTTGCGCTACAACCGTTGACTGTACGTCATATGTCGGCATACTCTCCCTCCTTTCTAAGGCAGATAGACTTTCTCGTTCGTAACATCAAAAGACCCGTGTATCATCTCTATATCATTCAATGTTTGGAACGTCTCAACAAAAATGTTGGCCGTGACACCGTTGAGCGTGGCTCCCTTCAACGTCTCAAACTCGATGGACAGGTCGATGAAGTTCACCTGCAAGTCGTGGACTTGTTGCAGCGTCGCCTCTTCCAACCCTTCTGTCCTACTCTCCAGCTCGTTAATCTTATCCACCATCGGATTCAGCGTCGCTTTGTTAATCGGCGTTCCAGGCCGCTCCACTTGCCCAGTGAACACAATGTCCACCGTACCATCTCCCCGGTCCGTAATCCGATACCGGTTCTCCTCCCCTATCCGTACCTGTTCATCTTCAAAATGCGGCAGCATCATGGTGTGCCTCCCTTCCACGTCATCTCCACTCGTATCTCCAGCGTCATGTCCCGTTCGGGCTTCACGATGTCCACGGGATCGTCCCACACCACCTGTCCCGTCTCGTCTTTCACAATCCGCCGGGTAATCCGGCCAACCTCAGCAGCCGGGATGTTGATAAAAACCCGCACCTGGGCGCCATCTTGCACCTTGGTGAGGGTCATGGGTTTTATCACACCGTCAATCTTAACCTCCGCCGATACAAACAGGGACGCCAAAAGATCGGCGTGTCTACCCAGCGCGTACTCGGTCATCATAGCCTCCACCTTCCTCCACAAGAGAATGTCCCGCAGATCGGAAACCGGTTGATGTAGACCCGAACAGCGTCAGACGTCAGGGAAAACCGCACTTCTCCGCCTTTAAACAGGTTCGGGATGAACCGGTGCGGCACCCGTTTCCGCTTCTCGATGGCCCTGATCCACTCCTCCAGGTCGCGCAGCGTGGTCAAGGGTACCGAGATCACAAACGCCCCGGTGTCGACGTTCTCCATCACTTCGACATGGCCCTGCCCTTCCGGTGTCAGGAACACATGCGTAATCTCCGTCGCAAGCGCGGGCGTGAACGGATTCCGTTGCCGGTACTTGGCCATGATGCGGGCTCGCCGCGTGTCATATGTGTCCCCCGGTTTGGGCTGCACCTGAAAGAGGTACTCCCAATAGGCCAGTCCCCAGGTGGCCGTAGCGAGGATCATCTGCCGGGCCACATCCAGATCGTTTTCCCGCTGCTCATCCATCTCCGCGCCCGCGGCGTGCAGGTGATAGAGCGCCACCCGATTCTCCCGCCAATAAGGGGGTAACTGCGGTCGGTTCCTTTCGGGTATCAGCTTCACATCGCTCATAACAATGTCACCTCCACGCTGGCCGCTACCGGAATGGACCCGAACGGGATGGTGACATTATCGGTGCTTCCGTTGATCAGCACGTTTCGGTAATCCACGACCCCCTGCACCTTAAACAGCCGGTGGACTTCCGAGTACAGCACCCGCTCGCGCTGCGTCCGGATGTATTCACGGATGCCCGCTTCGATTTGCGGGGCCACCTGATCCAACGTTGTCCCTGCCGCAAGTTCAACCTGACCGGTGATGCTCAGATTGATGGCAGTGGCGGCAGACACGATCACCTGGTCATTCATGTGGTGCTTGTCTGGACGGTTCACATGCTCTTGCACCGCCGTCACCAGATCGGCTGACGCAGGAGCACCAGTAGCGTCCGTAATCGCAATGCGGACCGTATTCGGCGGCTCGCCCCACACGAAAACTTCGCCAACATTCGCTACCTCTTTGGTCCAGCGGGTGTAATCGTACTCGGCTCCGCTGCCTTCCTCCTCGACCGCCTTGGCGATAAGCCGGTCACGGTAGGATTCGTCGTTTTCCCCCTCGTTACGCTTTAGTCCAAGCAGGACACCGTGTGCATCCAGGAATTCACCGTCCGCCCAAGAGAGAAATCCCTGTAAGAAATGGTACTCCCGCAATTGCTGCTGTTCACTGATCTCTTCAGCCAGGGGGTATTCCAAGTCGTACGGTTCCATCTTTCCATATTGTTCCCATCGCTTAGCGGCATTGTACGGAAGCGCAAGTTGACATCACACCCAAACAGACGGGGAACAGCCAACAAAAAAACCACCCGGTTCGTCCGAGTGGTTGATAGGCTTGGGTGACCCTTAGCTGCTGGTCCTTGACCCTATTATAACGGAATGACGGCCCTGCCCAGGTTGAATGTCCAGAATGTAAACCCTTGTCTGGACTGTCAACACAAGTGCCGCTCCGCCTCATTTCGTGGTATAATTTTCCCCAGTACAATAGAATCGGCTCCTCAAGGGTGGTCGGCTCACCTTCTATCCCCTAACGGGAGGGGGTGAGAGCCATGACAGTATACGAAGCACTCAGTCTCATGCTGGCATTTGGCATGCTAGTCGTAGCTATACTGTCCTTCCACAAAAAGAAGTAGATCACCCTTGAGTTAGGACCTCAGTGATCTACTTCCCCAGAAATGAGCCGCCCCTTGTGGGGAACCTCTATTGTACAGACCGTAGGTGTTCGCAGCACCTGCGGTCTTTTTAGCATATGCTTGTACAAGCTATTTTAACACAACCTCTTGGCAAATGCCACCTAACCTGCTTTACACAGTAAAGGTATCCTTGCCCCTCAGTATGCCCAACCTTTCGATTTTATGGCATATTCTCCGTGTTCAATCATGCGGTAGACACAAAAAAACGGATTCACCCCTTCGTTCACTTTCCAAACCGGAATCCGCCATCTAAATGGGCTCCCGTACATATAGTAGAAGGGTAAATCAATCAACGAAAGGAGAGGATATCGTGGGCCGATCAAAAAAACCAGCTGCCTCAGGAGCCCAGCCATCGAGCCAGAACAAGAGATCTTTAACCGAAATCGCAAAATCCCAAAGCAAACCGTCCCTCACGACGATTTCTCACAAACAATCACAAAGTCAGAAGAAGTAGTGTTTAGCTCATGCTTAGCATGCTCCAGCATGAGATCACTGTTGAAGACGTTTATGACAATCCCCGCTTTGATATCGACAAAAACCTTTTCAGGCTCTGGACGATATTTGGCAACCACCTGTGTCCAGAGCCTGATGCCGTCTAAGACCAGCACTCGTTCCGGCTCAAATGGTCGGGAGACATGAATGATGGAACCAATCTGTTTTTCTTCAGGCTTATCCAGTTTGCTGATTTCCACGACCTGCGGCTCCTGCGTGGAAAAGATCTCGTCCCACACCGTCGATCGACTCGATAAATCAGCAAGGCCTCGCCGGTAACGCACCTTGTTGATCAGCTTTTCCAGACGGGATGCCAAAAACGTACTCCACACTACACATAGTCCAAAACTGACCCATGCGCTAACCGCCACAAAGAGCAGGAGGTAACGGATGTCGCCCGTGGCCTGCATCAGCTCATCTGCCGTCCAAACACGTTTGACAGCAAGCAGCGGAACGTACTCACCCATCAACGACCAGAGGTTGAGCAGGCAAAGGGAAGCAAAACTGATCGGGAGCCACAGCAGCGCTGAGATTCCCGCCACTTCTGATGTGGTATGTTTCACCGGGGGAGTGAGCCCAAACACTTGCAGCCAGAAGTATGCCATCAGACCGGGTAACAAAAACACGAACGTACCCAAGAAATAGTTCAATTCCTTTCCCCCTTGATCAACTCGATGAGCCCGATGAAAAACCTTCATTGAGAAGTCTATGTCTCTGCCTCTTGGGGGATGTCTCCTACTTCTCATAAATTAACGACTTCACCAGTAACAGCTAGGTATTCTAATAATCCCGCTGCACCCGGAGTTGGCCCCGATCCTCCAGGAATACCTAGAAAACGTCAGGCCGCCGGACCGTTCAGGTTCAAGCGCAACTGTCGGAACGATTGTCGGGTTTTGTGAATAATACCGGGTTCACGGTAAAAGATGTGGTGAACAAGGCGGTGGAGGAGTTTTGGGAGAAGTACGGCGGCTAGTCTCAATCTAGACACAGCAAAAAAGGGTCTAACCGTCTCTCGACGCTAGACCCTTCCCAACTAACAGATTACACGTATCACTTCTTACTCCCATTGCAGAGTTGGATAACCACTGCCCTCTTGGATCTCCCAAACACTCGCAAACTCCCAGCCAGAAAACGAAGCTTCCTGCTTCATCTCCGCTGTAGTGAGCGGAGTTCCTTTGTCCGTGTCACTCTGCCCGCTCGTATCAGCATCATAGTAAGAACGACTGACGGTTCCCGTATTCGCTCCGATCAGCCCGCCTATGTTGGGAGATGCACTATTAACGCTCCCGGAAGCATACGTTTCCGTAACAGTGTCCGCATTGCTTCCAACGAGCCCTCCGACATCATTGCTGCCACTGCCTACGTCTACCCATGAATAGGATTGCGAGATGGTTCCATAGTTTTCCCCGACTAATCCGCCTAAGCTAGAAGCGTTATTCTCAGCGGAACCTATGGCAAACGATTCTTCAATAGTCCCCTCGCTCGCCCCCACAAGTCCTCCGGTAAACCCAAAACCTTTAACCGTCGCATCGGCAAATGTGCGGGTGAGTTTCGCCTCTGCACTCATTCTTCCAACGAGCCCGCCTGTATAATAATCCTCATTGACCACAGTTCCCGAGCTTGAGCTATTCGAAATCGTTCCTTCCTCCATAAAACCGACCAACAATCCTGCGTTAAAACTGTCAGCCGTCACATCACCCATCACAGACGAGCTGTCAATCGTACCTCCTTGCATGTGGCCGACGAGCAGCCCGACGTTTTTCTGGGTGCTGGCCACGCTGGCATCCTCCAGCGCCAATTCTCTAATGTTGGCACCATCTGCAATGCTTGCAAAGAGGCCAATATTCCCCCCTCCGTCTACCCGCAGGCCACGGATCACATGCCCTTTTCCATCTAGATTTCCGGTAAACGGACTGCTCACCGAACCGATCGGGTTCCAATTCGTATTTGAATCAAGCTGAATGTCTTGACCGAGTTGGAAGTGAGAGGATAGATGATCCCGTATGTTGTCCAGGTGAGCAGCATTTGTAATCACATAGGGATTGCTGACTGTGCCATCCCCACTGTCAAATTCGCTATTCTCGTCTTATACCCGGTTTGGGCTTTCAAATCGAGCCTACACCGTGCGGGCGCCTTTCAGCGCACACGGCGTGCCATCAACGATAAGCGGTGTAACGTACAACGGGCAGTGCCATCATACCATACCCTAGCTCCTCTATGGGTAAAAATCCCTTTACTTTCATGCAAAGAGCTCTACAAACGGAAGAAAAGACCAATAGGACTGCCAATACCAAGGTATCAGCAATCCTGATCGGTCTTGTATCAAACTGTTGCGCCCGTTGTAACATCACATCTTATCGCTGACTGGGTCCCTTCGCTCCGGTCTGTTTTCCCCTCCCGCCATGTTGCCATCGCGGTACCAACGGCAGACCCTCTTCACTACTACGAACCCGCCGCCATTCTGCCGGGATCGTTGACGCTATCCCATCTCCTCCGGCAAAACTTCAAACGTCCCGTTCCGTCTATCCCTTCTTTTGATGACCGTAGGTTCCCACTATTCAGGTATGAGAACGACCAGTTTAACAGCCCAATTGTGCTGATCGCCGCTGCATGATCGCACATGCAGGGATGGATGCCGAACTGCTAGCATCGGATCACGACACCCACTACCTCACCCTGGATCGTCATGGGTTCGTCTGCCTAACCATAGCCATCTTTTAAGGAGCCCGGCCTCTAGCGAGTACGACTTTACCTGACTTCACCCCTTCAGTGTGGATAGCGCCTCTCTGGATGCAGGAGATTAGGCACAGGACACGGTTACTCGTCTGATCGTGGCTGTTGTCCTGGACAGGAATTGCACCTGTCAATTCAACGGAACAGTTAGAGAAAACCCCCATAGCCGACTAATGTCTGCACTATGGGGGGTTTTCTCCACTTCTTTCGCTCATCCTAGGGATGGCTTATGAAGTTGCGTTTCGGTTACTGTTTGTCAACAGTGATAGTGATGTTGTCTTCTGCTAACGGGTTGGTTGCTTGATCTTGTGCATCACTGCCGTCCAGCAGTTTCAACTCGATTAGAGTATCGTCAGCTACTTGATCTGGTGTGATCGGATTAGTTAGTGTCAGATCAAACTCATTATCATCTGTGGCTGAACCTGCGACCGAAGCAACTGCGGTAATCGCATTCTTAACTCCATCGACATATACTTCAAAGTCGTCTCCAGAGCCAGCAGCTACTTCAATCTCATTGTGTCTCATTACTTCAGAGAACGTTACACGAATAGTGTCCCCATCAACCAATTCGGCAGAAACTAGTTCGGGTTTTACATTCTCGTTGAGTCCCTGTGTGGTAGAATCCTCGTCAATAGCTACGTCATTTTTACCCTTGACAGCACTGCTGATTACAAATTCACGATTACCAGAGGTAGTTAATTCTCCATCTGCAATAGTAAGTTTAACTAATGTCTCATCTCCAACAAACACAGCATCTTCAAAGACATTTAGTCCATCAATGGAGTAGTTCGATACATCAATCGCAGATGGACCCATTTCAGCATCATACTTGACATAGATTGTGTTTAGAGGAACATTAGCAGGCCCACCGTCTCCGCTTGCATCATCACCTGGGATGTAAATCGCACTTACATCTGGTTTCGACGCATTGTCATTCGCTTCTAAGGTGAATGAAATTTCAAGATCATCAGAAGCTGCATTTGCACCGTCAGAAATACCAGCAGCAGGAATGGTTAGATTATACGCACCAGCTTCAAATCCTGTTACTTTGATTTTTAACACTTCATCGGTTGCAGTAACATCTGTACCCTCGTTTATAGCAGCGGTATCCACATTCTTAACGATGTTGTTGGCTGTGACATAAGTGCCGGTAATATCTTGACCTTGAGCTGCAGCTTGATCAACGTCCTCATTAAAGGTCAATACTACGAAAGTATCGCTACCGATCACCTTTACCTCTGTATTCAACAGCTCAGGCGCGTCAGCTTGGAAGCTTACGGCTTTTGTATAGGTGTCCCCACTGTTGTTATATGGATCACTATACCCAGAAATTACTACAGACTCTATCGAGTCACCAGCAGGTTCAGCAGAACCCAATGCAACCGTAAGTGTGTTAGTGTCTTCATCAAATGATTGCGCTCCGTCTGCTGTAATTCCTCCAACTGTAACAGTAGCGAAGGTGGTTGTGCCAGCCAGTTTTTCATTAAACTCAATAACCAATGTGTCTCTGTCAATCGCTTTGACGGATACAACTTCTGGAGGTGTAGTGTCCTCTTCAAGTACATTTACATCTTCGGAGGTTGGGTTCGGGCTAATAAAGTTTCCAGACTGGTCTTTTGCACCAACTACTTCAACAGTGTACACCTTGTTGCTGGTTAGACCTGTTAATTCAAGATAATTTTCACCAGCATTGAAAGTGGTAAGATTATAATCAACACCATTTGACAGCAGAGTTGAGCCATCATATACCTTTACACTTCCAAGAACGGAAAGCTCCTCAGTAAAGTATACACGTGCAGTTCCAGCCGCTGGATAGCTTACTTCTTTAAATTGTGGCTTTGTCGTGTCACTGAAGGTAATTGTTTTTGTAAATACCTCAGTCTTAACAGAGCCATCACTTTCAAGAGCAATAGGCAAAACGTTAATTGCAAAAGTAGTGTTGTTAGAAATTGCGTTTTGAAGCGCCAATTCAACTGTCTTGCCGTCTTCTAACAACGTAGGTGTGATGGTACCAGCATTGAAGCCGTTAATTGAGTAGTTAGCGGCATTCTCGGCACCATTTGTGCCACCACCAGCTTCTACTTCTTTACTAAACACTACTTGCAGCTTCTTAGCGTTAATAGCACTTAACGTTACAAAAAATCAAAAACCGCATAATGACGCGGTTTGTTGAGGACTGAATAGAGTTTGCGTGCAATAACAAAACAAGCATAAACATTACCAAACTAGTACAGTTGATGTATTGTCCGATTGTCCGATAATACACTTGAGAATCATATCACAATTTACTCTGGTCGGTTTAAACGATCAATATTAAACTTAGCATTCTTAGCATCACCAATTTTTAACCAATTCCATCCTTCTTCATTTAAAGTTTCATGTGTGGAAACGACTGTCCAATCCAAGCTGGAGTCAAAAATGTATAAATCAGAAGGAAAATCCGTTAATTTATTCATTAATTCTTGAAACGGCATTTTAAAAATATACGTTCTACCCATTGTATATGTAAACGGTGACGTACCATCCCAAAAAAAGAAAACCTCCTGGTTAAGATCCATGCCATACTTTACGTCTTCAAAACAAACAACCGCAAAACCTGATTTTAATACATCCCAAAGGTACCCATACCCTTGGAGATAGTCTTGATAATAGCTCTTTTTCTTTTGCTCTTCCAAATTACAAAAAGTACGAATATATTTTTTTCTTAAGCGTAACGATTCTTCCCGGGAGAGGCTTGGTAGCAGATTTATACGTAATTCGTAATCTTTTATAGGAACATAGAGGTCAACCCGCTTTTTTATACCCTCTTGAAAATGGTGCACTTCAAACCAATATCCAATGGTCGCATAGGAGTCGGTCTGTTCTATTTCACTGATCTGCTCTTTTGGAAAAACCGCATACTCTCCAGTTGGAATTGTTATTTCTTTTAAACCTTGCTCTACTCCATCCACATGGGATACTTGTTTTCCGATCATGTAGTAATATTCGTCATGGATTTTATAAACTGTATCATTATCTACAGTGTTGTTTATACTTAACTGCTGATAACAATATTGGTCAACCTCAGTTTTCTTGTCGCACAAAACCCCCACTATTTTTATCGAGTCCATCCGTTTTATTTGCAAAGTCATAATAGCACCCCTGATACACATTAGATATATTGGAGCACAAAAACAGGCAACCGTTACACGATTGAATGGTGCCTGTTTTCTGTGCTTTAGTCAAGTCCAGGTATTCCAATAATGGAAATGATGCCCTTTACTCTGCTTTCCAAATGACACAATTCGCTCACATCAATCCATTCAAAGTCATCATTGACCACTTTGATCTGCTTATTTGTGGCAGCCCCACATCGACCGTATCCCCCAACGGGAGCAATGCTACACGGTGACGGCGTAGTCATTCCTGGATTCGATATTGCATATTCGCTGTTCATCCACCGCTAAGAACGGTTTCGGGGCTATCCCAAGTACAGCTTCTCTGATGCTTTGTCAGGGGGAGGTATGGAGAATAATTGGCCTTATCCAAAAAAATGACCCGCCTCTAGATGAGAGACGGGCAAACCTTGGTGTCAGTCTGTTGTGGGCATAACATCAGCCTTTCTAAGATGCTCAAGGGCTTTTTTTATGTGGCTCTCTGTAAAAGTCCGCTTTTTGCGGGGACTCCATTGATGAACTTCGTAAACGACCTTGTCTGGAGAGTCAGCAATCCCCGGCTTTTCTTTCACCACCCAGTGAACCGTCGCCAATAATTCCATGCCGTATGGGGTTTCAAATCCTCTAATGATTTCCTTTACGTGATCCAGTCTTCGCAGGGACTCTCCTTCATTCGCCAGAAAGTCCTTAGCCTCTTCCGCCGCATGGGGAAGTACGTATATTTCCGCATCCTTGCTTCTGTCACCATACCCTCGAATATAATGCCCTTCTAATGCTTGGAGGACGTGATTCAAATTTTCCGCATAGGGGCCGTAGTAGAACCGCACAAATTTTAGTCTTAATTCTTCCCCCACTTCTTGCAAAAAATAAGCCAGTTTCTGAATCTCCAGCAGGGACAGGCGATACCCTGGCAAAGCGTACTCCTTCATAAGTGAGAGAAACAGAGCGCGAGCTTTAGTCATTCTTGGTTTTTTTGTGCCGATCTTCATGGCGTCAGGTGCAGGACTCCCGGAGGGTACATACAGCTCAACATATACATCTGAAAGTGGCGCAAACGCATTTTCGATTCTCGGACGCACTACATTCCAATCAAGTCCGCCATTGCCGCATCCCAAAGGAGGAATCGCGATTGATTTAATGTTGAGGGTCTTCACTTCTTGAACCAGTGCTGTTAACCCTGCATCGATATCCTCTAGCCTGGATGCCTCTTTCCAGTGCCTTTTTGTCGGAAAATTGATGATGTACTTGGGATTCCACAAAAAACCGGTCATGACGGTAAGCATCTTGCCGGGTTGCACGCCACCAACCCTGCACGCCTTCACATATTCGGTGAAATTATCGGGGAAGGCCTGCTTAAATTGTAAAGCAATCCCCTTACCCATAACCCCGACACAGTTGACCGTATTGACCAGCGCTTCCACATCTGCTTCAAGAAGGTTTCCTCTTTTGTATTCAATCACCTGGATCATCCTTTAGTAAAAATTATCTGGGTCTCAAATGAATGATCTTAGCAGATGGTCCTGTTTCTCGTTCGGTTAAGTAACCATCAGGGAAATTGGCTACTTCTTCAATCTCCTTGGCAGACAATCCAATTTCCGACACGAGATCTGACTTACCTTTCACATTGTGCTCAAGCAATAATTCTATGGCTTGTTTCAATGCAATAGGTTCTTCTAAGGGCGTTTCAGCATCTAATGGTTCCCTTTTCGTCATTCCTAGTGCATTCATCTTTTTTCGTAGATAGAGGGCTTGATAGTCACTAATGATCCCCAATTCTTCCGCACGATAAATCATAGCACCTATTGAGACATTCCATCGTTTTTTCAGTGATATAAAATGATCCAGCGAACTCGAGAATATTTCCTGGGGGAAAGAGTTATAAGGAAGCAGGAATGCTGAAGCAAACCGATGAGCTTCCTTTTCCATCCGTTTGTAGTTTTCTTTTTTCTTGAACTCCTCTAATGTTATCGAGGAGTGAAGAATCAGATGCCCTAACTCATGGGCCAAATTAAATCTTGAGCGAACAGCGGATTGTTCATCGTTTCCCAGTAAGATATATGGTCGTTCTCCCTCATTCCATAGAGAACACGCATCAATTTTGTAGTTCATCAAGCGTGCTCGAGCAATGATGACCCCTTTTTTCTCCAACAACCGAATAAGGTTGGTGATAGGACCGTTTCCTAATCCCCAACGCCTTCTGACCTCTAACGCAATATCATCAATATCATTGAAATTGGTTTCCACAAAATGAGACGTAGTGTTAACCTTAGGTATATCTAATGCTGGGAAGTCTAATATACTCTCCAGATAACAATGCACATCTCTAAGCCAGTTTATTTTTGTTTGATGTATCTTTTTAGATTTTACTGAAGCTGCCGCTATTGATCTGAAGTAAACAATCCCATCCCTTTTTTCTTCGATGGGCCTTAGAAAGAATGAAAGGGGAAGATTTAATACGTATGTTATTCTATCTAAAACATTATGTGCGGGCACTGCTTTTCCCTTTTCATATTTCGATACAGCTTGGTGCGTGACTCCAATTTTCTCAGCCAATTCCACTAAGGTTAATCCCCTGGCCTCGCGACCTTCTTTCAACCTTTCTGGAACGAAGCTAGAAAATTGCTTCCTGTTCTTCACTCATTTTGCACTCCTTGAACAAAACGCTTAAAACTGACTAAGCGTTCCTCCATGTTGGCATCATCTTCGATCTGAATATCATTATTTTGCACCAAATGCTTTTCTTTTAGCAAGTTGATACGGTCAATCCATTCCTTCTTACCCGGGATACCAAGCATGATAAAATCCGGTTCCACATTTCCATACCCATGGGTAAGGAGTAAATATCTTTTCTCTTGTAGAATGTTATATTGATTCACTTCGCCGAAATAGTCGATAAACAACTGATTCAGATTCAGTTCCTGATACTTCTTGCGAAAAAAAGCTGGTCTTGCTATACGATTAGGGCTACGAGTTTGACTGATGGTAATAATCGCTCGATTCGTCAGTAATTCAAGGTGTCGCGCAGTCTTATTCTTGTTGTAACTTAAACGATATTGAAGATTAAGTTTTCCTTCATCGATGGCTTTCTTAAACATGAATTGAATAGCTATAGGTTTAAGATAACCAACATGAGCATGGCCAATTTCCCAGTTCAAGAAGTCAGAATTATGTACTGCCTGATAAGCAAGCGAATAGCTACTACGGATGATTGGAACAATACTCGCTCGAACTTTAAGCGGAATTTGTTGGTTGATAAAATCCTCCGCAATTTCAGGAACTACTACCTTCACCGGCAAACACCTCTTGACAAATGTTGTTGCAACCATATTACCTAAATCATTGGAATTTTGCAACCGAAATTACAAGGGCAAAGTCCTTGTAATCGAGCTCACAGAGTAGCCGCTAGTTGCTACCTGTAGAGTTATCTCTTGGTCTTTTCGTATCCAGCTATACTTTTCGATGTCTGACAAATCAATCTAGTTCGCTACAAACACGTCATCTTTCTTGCTAATTGACTAAACCCAAACAGCAACGCCTCAGCAACGCAATTCTGGTCTGCTGAGGTGTCACTCAATATATTCCTCTCTGTCAATCTCCCAGAGCACCTGCATGGCACCACCTACGGCTACGTTCGCCTTGCAGGGAAAAACAATAAACGCCAAAGATTTTCACCAGTAAGCCGTTAATCCCTGATCATCGACCGCGGAATGGGAATCATCCGCATGTACTGAAGCATCTATCCGGTATGCACGGCTTCGTGATAAGCCATCCGCATCAGAAAATCACCCAGACTGCGTACATAGCCAATTTTGTTCGCTTGTGTAACAGAGCCATTTTTTGTATCATGGAATTATCCGAACGCCGGTAGGCTGGCCTTTGAACGAGTGTGCCCCTTGCTCATGTGATGATTCCGAGGAAGGGGTTTTAATCTTTATAGGAGAAGTTCCGGCGGTAAGGTCTGATGTTTTGGAAGTACAAAAGATATTGGGTTGTTGAGACTGGCTATTAAATATCATGGACCTGTGGTTTCCACAGGTCTCTTTATATCAGGAGGACTTCCGTGAAAAGACTGTTCACTTGCTTGATAATGATCATTTTGATCATTTTGTTATCGGCGATCACAGGTTGTAGTGTGGACAAAGATCACTCTACTAGAGGTAACGAGCCAATGGATTTACACAACAAGGAACTTTCCGACATTGAAGATAAAATAAAAACGTCAAGCTTTTCATCAACCTTGCCAACTTCATACAATATATCCGTAAACATTAGTCTGAAACAAGAAGAGATGGATCGAATTATCTACGAAGTGACAGTCGATGAAGCGAAACAGATGATGAAAGACGTTACGTTAAGCGCTCATCTTGATCCTGACATGGCATTGAAGCTTAAAACGAGTAATGTATTTTTCACCAATATATTTGATATTGATACATACCCCGATCGATTTCTACTTAAACCAGGTGGGGAAATAAAGGGCGTACAACTGTTTAGAGGATTTATCCTTGATCCCCAAGCGCTTGACCAGTCTTTCGTTGATCTCTACGAAACGGTTTATGTAAAGGTGTCTTGGAAATCAAGCGATCATACATTGCACACAGAATACTTTAAGATTAAAGGAACATCTAACGAAGAAATAACGGAATACATTCAAGAAAAGGCTAACTAACTCTTCTTCTTTTGATTTCGAGGCCTCCAGCGATTTGGCTGAAGGCCTTCACACACTACCTCGGAATCCCCGCCGCGTTCCGCAACGCACTAGCCGCATAATGTGCAGCATCCTGTACTTTCTTATCTGCGCTGGCGATCCAGAGCGCTCCCAAGACACCGATCACCTTCTCGGCTGCCTCTCTATCCACAGCATTATCCACAGGCGGTGTGGATACTTTCGTGGCCAACAGGCCCGCCAGATAGTCCTTCACAATCGACTGCCCGTAATCAGCTGCGGGTGCCCACTTTCCGCCCAACTCCTCCACCGTCGGGGCCGTCCCTTCGATGGACGAGAAGTGCCGGGGGTCTACGATCTTGCCTGTGACTTCCACGCCAGCGTACAGTGCCAGATGTTGCAGGTGCGCCAGTACCCCGGTTTCATCGTCTGGAAACTTTGCGTGTGCGTAGGGATCGCTGTTGGCTCCGCCTTGGGTCGTTTTCAGCCCACACCAGTTGTGGTGATCGCGTGTGACCACGCCGCCGAAACGCCCAAACGCCGTTTCCTTGGCCGCTTGCGCATACGCTACTTCTGCCCGGATGCCCATCTCCGCCCCAAGTCGCCAGTAGATTGGAGCCACGTCAATGAACGCTTGAGATGCCCCGCGGTTCCGCGCCCACTCTTGGGCTTGTTGTACGGTAGCTTGCGCCTGCCCTGCAATAGGCGTACCTTTCATGTGCCGCTGGACGCTGGCCATGAACTCTTCCCATCCATCGGGACGCGACCGGATCACATGCGGGCAGTTCTTCCCTGTCCAGTGGCTGTGTTGGACTACGGCATTCGGTCCAAGTCCAAACTGCCGCAAAAGAGAAGCGACCAATTCCGCAGCATTTGCTTCTGCTTTGGAACGGTCGCCGTCGCTGTTTTCGCATACCTCGATGCCGATTGATGTGCTGTTGCCTGGGCCATTGCCGTCTCCAGCGTGCCAGCCGATCTCATCAAGTGGCAGGTGCTGCACAATGCGGGTGTCGTCTACCGTGAAGTGCCAGGAGACAGGCCGACTCGCAGCGCTGTCTCCTTTCAGGTACCGGGCGTGCGCTAGTGCGTCAGCCCCGGCATTTGGGTTGGCCGTGTCGTGGACAGTGATGTACTTCGGTCCTGTCAGTTTTGTTCCTGGACGGTTTGGGCGGCCGGCCGGAATGAAATCCTGAATGATGTTCACTGTCCATCCTTCTCCCCTTTGAAGTTGTTGAGAAACGCTGCCAAAACGGCGGCAGCCGCAGCTACACCGTTGGCAATCGCGTTGATCTGATCATCGGAAATGACACTGTAGCCAAACGCCTCCAATACCAGTTTCGCGGCACCCAGCAAGCCAGTCACCAATACCACCATGTTTCCTTGCTTTTTGCTCTTCATGCTACTTCCCCACCTTTTCTTTGATTTCACGTAGTTCCGTGATCACCACGTCATACTTGTCACTGAACTTGTTGAGCAACTCTTGCAGGCGCATCTCTCGTTCTTTGCTGGTCTTCATCACGTAAAATAGCAGCCAAACAAAAAGGGCCGCGAACGGCCCCTGCTGCAGCAACGTATTCCATAGTGTCTGTTCCATGTGCTCACCCTCCTTCCAGGCAACAAAAATAGCCCCGATCGGTTCGGGGCGAGCTGTAATATTGTGATGTTTTATGGTAAAGGTTGTCCATCGGTACCCAAGCCAAGCACCTCCAGTTCTGCTTGTACAGCAGGCTGCAGGATAGATGGAACCTGATCGAAGGTTCGACGACCGTAAATGATCAAGGCGACGTACAAGGCGACCATATCGACACCCCCTCTCCAAAAAAGTATCCATAGCACGAAGCTAAGAAGCATGGTTCTCAGCATCCATGAGGGCTTGAACATCTGCACGGAGATTTTCCGGGACTTGTTCTATGGTTCTGCGTCCTTCCTTGATCAAGGTATAGTAGATTTGCACTATCATGTAGTTCCTCCATTCAAAGCTAGTAACTGCTCATACACTTCTGCTACCGCCTCCATCGTCATGAGGCTGTCGGCCCGAAGCGTTTGATTTTCGGCCCTCAGCGCTGTGTTTTCGGCTTCCAGTTGGGCAATTCTCACTTCGGGACTCTGCCTTTCCTCTTCGCGGATCTCCGAGATCGGTTTCACGTTCTGGAATCGCATCAGTCGAATGCACCTCCGTATCCGTTCAGCAACACTCTTTCCGTTGCTGTCCCCTTCGCTATGCTCACCCAAATGTTGATTCGCCAGCTCTCAGCGGTTTTCGTCTCGTTTGTAAAGAGATGCCCTCGTCCTGCGATTACAGCTGCCGTTGCATCCTCCCAGGTAGGCTCCGCATCCATCGCGTTGTTTGTTACCCGCACAAACTCGATTTCTGAGCCCGGTGGGAGATACCGTTCCAACTTCACGAGCACCCGTTTCGGCATCCCGTCCAGCGTGAAGTGCACCTCCACATCAGGGTTGTCGAAATCGAGCATGAATTCGATGTGGGTCTCGGTTCTCACGAAAGTGAACGTCCGGGTAGATGTGAGGCCGTTGTCGTCAGTAGCCTCCACGGTCAGCTCGTGTGGCGTGTCCAAGTCAAGCCTGATCCAGCGATCATGCGGAATGGTTACCGTCTCTTCCTGGCCAGTAACGCCTGGGAAAGAGCGAATGACCGTTCCGTTGATTTTCTCGGTGATCATGAACGGGTTTCCTTCTGGATCCGTAACTGTGTATGTCCGGACAGGCGGCGCCATGATGGTTCCCAGATCCTCGTTGGCCCCGCTGATGGTCGGTGGACGGTTCCAGATGACGGTAAAGTTCCTGACCTCTTCGGTTGAAACACCGCCCTGGTCATCCTCAACCCATACATGCAACGTGTGGGCCGTGTTCTCGGCCAGATCTACACCGGTTACGTCCGTGGCGCCATCCCACAGCCGTTTGTTTTGGTACGTCAGCGCCTTTGCAAAAGAAAGAGGCGTGCTTCCATCGCTTACACCGGAGGCAATCGCCCTTTCTGTGCCGTTGTTGATTTTATACTTGACCGTCACCACGTTGCCATTGTCTGCGTCGGTCGCGCTTCCCTCGATGTCGTATGCAGTACCTTCCGATAATGTTTGATTATCGGTAGGTAAACTAACATTTAACAAGGGAATTTGGTTTGAGTAGGTTATTTCTAGATATGGCCGCTTATTTACGTCAGTGTTCTCTTTGGTACCAGTCTCTATGCCTGCCCATGAATTACCTGTCTCCCCAAATTCGCTATGAATGTAAAAGTTTAAAATGTTCTGACCTTCTCCAATAGCAGCCAAAAGAGAATTAAGGATATCAAGTTTTACTAGACTACCTACGGATTCATCTCCTGTTATTATGGTACCGACGTTGCCATCGTCAATTCTATTAAAATTATAATTGGCTAGATCGGATGAATTGTATGTCAAGGTATTTTCATTCCATTCATTTTTCCATCTATAGACCTTGGCTGAGATAGCGCTGTAACTCAAATAGGCAAATGCTCTCGTGACTGGTATTACTAACTTCGCATCAGTAATTCCAGAAAGGTTATTGACCCCTGAGATATCGAATTTAAAGAATGGATAGGAGTATTGTGCCCTATTCAACCTTCCTATTTCATTAATCGTCGGCGATGTTGCACCAAATGCAGTGTCGGCGGTATTACCAGAATTTCCGGCATTTACAAATGTATCGGCTAATATATTAGTCACTTTCTTGGTATACGACATATTCCTCCCCCTCCCTTCTCAAAATGGCCGTTATCCGAAGGTATCCGCATATTACCTATACCTCCAACCGCGTCTCAGCTGCATTGTAGTAGCCGCGAATCACTATGATGGAGTCGACCGTGCTCAGGTCGTCGTCAAACTTGTTGTGGATGAAGTTCTCGGGCAAAATGCCTTCCAGCGTGTAGACGCGGGTTTTCAGGTTGTTCACATCCGTGGAGAGTTGGGCGAGTTGTGCATGTGCATCTGCGATACCCTGCTCCCAGCGGTTGATGTCTTGCTCTGTGACAGGATCACTGTATTTCCAGTCGATCTTTGCTTGATAAGGCACCTATACCCCTCCTTTCACCTGCACAACGAATGTCAAGGTCAAAAACTGCGAGCCGTTCATTCCGATCTGAGTCACCTTTTCTGCCACGACAACGCCATCCGAGGTCAACAGTTTCAGATTGTTGATTAGCGGTACGGAATCTACATGCAGCGCCTGTACCTGCAGGGCAATCGCGTTTTGAAACCCAACAATGGGGTGGGTTGAAATCACCGCACCTTGCACTGGAACAGAAACGGAATCGTTTATAAGGATGCTGCCGCCGTTCAATCGTGAGAGGAGGTCATTTCTGGCAAGAGTCAGGTAATCTTTGTGCATCATACCAGCACCTCCTCATATCGTTTAATTGGTGTCATGCCGACGCGAAACTCGGCTACGATGTGGTACTCCTTGATGCCGACCACTACGTTGTCCACGAACTGCAAATGATCGCCGCTCACTGGCTCAAAGGAAACGCCGTTACAATGCACGGGGCGAATCTTCTCTACTGACTGAACGGCGTGCTTCGTATCGAACGGATCCTCGATCGGGTAAACGTAGTGAATGACCTTTCCGAGAAAGTCCTCCACCATCTGGACGTTTTTCAACGTAGAGGCGCTGAGGCCAATCGCGCGAAGGACGCTGGGCGTAAACCCCAACCGTGCCCAATGTTTCCGCTGGATGTTCTTCCGCCGCTCCTCTGTCCCAAGAGGCTGCTTCTGTCCGAAGTAAATCCAGTCCCACACATCCAGTGCATAGGTGGCCAAGAGGGGAAAAAACTGCAGTCCCAACTCTCCCCGACGAGCGGCATAGTCATCGACGGGTACGGCTACCCCTTCAAAGTAGTACTCAGCCACCCTGTTCTCATACCAGTAGGGTGGCAACATTTCTCGGTATCGCTCAGGAATCATGTCGTCACCACCAGTTCTAGCGTTGCAACGGCATCAGCGGGGATCGTCAGATTGGCAGTCCCGCCATTCAACGTGTAGTTGGTGAAGTCTTTGACACCGTCTACCAAAAAGAGCGATCCAATCACCTGGTACACGATCTCGGAACGCCCTTTCAAGTAGGTTTTGATTTGATTGGTTATCTCCGAAGTAACTTTCTCCATCACAGCGTCTGGCTCAAGGATCAGCGCCACTGATACAGAAACCGGATAGACATTGGCCGGAAGCACCTGCAAGTCATGCAGGGCCTTTCGTTTTTCTTCCAATTGATCCCGCACCTGCTGCGCTAACTCCGCAGATGCTGGCTGCCCGGTACTATCCGTGATGTACACGTCGATCGATAGATCGTGTCGTGCCTTCTCGATGGCAACTGCGCCTCCCACCCCGTCAATTGCCCGCGCCCACTGCTCGTAATCAATCCTGCGCCCATCCCCCTCTTCCGTCCGTGCGCGGTCGATCAATCGCTGCCGGTACGGATCATCTGCCTCGTCGATGTTTCGCTCCAATCCCATAAACACACCGTGAGCATCCAAAAACTCCCCATCCGCCCAAGGCAGGAATCCCTGCACAAAAGCATATTCCAACAGCTGCTGCTGCTCGCTGATCTCGTCGGCAATCGGGTAGAGCAGATCGTAGAAAAACTCCCCTTCCTCTGTAGCTGGCAGAGTCTCCCCTCGCTCCTGCGCCAAAGCCTCCAGCCGGTTCACCATTCGCTGATAAATCTGATCCGCCGTCTCCCGCAAAATCGGCATCTCCGGCTTCTCTATCGCTGCCATGCGTCCACCTCCGTTCTGGTTGTGCCTCTTACACCTTCGATTTCAAGCGAGAATATGATGCCGTTTCCTTCAAACCGGATGTCCATTACCTCGGCCCGCTCGATCTCGCTGTGGGCCTCCAGCGCTTCCTGGGCCTGTGTTTTAATGGTTGCCAGGGATATACCCGACCGCATGCGGCCCACTTCGTATAAGAAGTCCACCCCGTACCGCTCCGAGTAGATGGCGTAGCGAAACCGTCTAGTGTTGAGAATCTTTTTAGCCGCCTCCTCCAGGTACTCGGCATAGCTGGTCGTACGAAGGTACCGCCCATCTGGCCCCTGTCGAAACTGTTTCGTTTCCCAGTCAAACTTGTACGTCCAGGGGATCGGCGTCTGTTCATCCTGCTGCTTGAGCAGTTGGTTGTCTTGCAGTTGTGGAAACATTTCACTTCACCTTCCCCAACACCAGATATTGACCATTCGCACAGCGGACAAGCACGACTTTCCTGCCAATGTCCTCTGACAGAATCACCTCATCCTCCAGCAAAACGCATTCCTCCTCTTCCAACGGTTCCGGGTCCCGATCCAGCTTAATCGTGAGAGGGGCGTGCAACTGAATGGTCCCGAATTCCGGCTGTGTATCCGTAATACCTGACCTGGCCCCTTGAAACAGTTTCGCAATCGCGGTCTGCATCTCTCTGTGCTCACCTCCTCTCCATCTCCAGATCCATCGTGAACTGGCCGCCCTTCCACATGCCGCGGCAGGACGTGACGATCCAATCCGAGATGGTTTGTCCATCCTTCTCCTGAATCTTGATGGCCCACCCGGCCCGCAGCATCGCCGCCTTGGGATCGCTGTGCTTGACGGTAATCGACCGGGTGACGGGCACCTTGGACAGTTCCTTCAATTGCCTGTCGGCTAAGCTGGACAGGTTGGTGTCTTCTCCGGCATCGACCATCTTTTCCATCCGGCCAATGTCCTGGATGAGCGATCCGTTTTCCTTGGTTACGCGGCCTGCCACCTTATCGTCTTTATATCGCTCGACGGTGACCACCGTGTACACGTCCTCGATGCTGTTGCCGGTCGAGCTGCTTTCCAACAGATCGGCACGGAAGAGGGGAATGCTCTGATTCCCTCCTTCCGGCACGACGGTCAGCTTGTCTCGCTGATGCTGGAGGAAGTAACGCTTTCCTGTCTTTTCATAGGCTTGTTCCATGATGGTCGTATACAGCGACCCATACGATTGCGAGACCATGCGCTCCTTGATCGAAAAGCCGAGGGACGGGCAGGAGAAGGCGATCCCTGTACCCTTGATCACTCGCTCCAGCTCCTTGCCCGCATCCCCGTTCAGGCGAACCGGCCCAGTGTCATTCTTCTGCAGGTACCAGGACAGTTCGTAGGCTGTGGCGGATAAGTCAACCGTCTTGTCATCCCGCCGGGGGTTGACGATGGGGCCATGAAAGAATTGCTCACTCTCCATCAGCTCCTCACCGGAGAAGAGCATCAAAAAACCCGCTGCTTGTAACAGCGGGGAGTTGCGGATGCGGATGTCGCAGGTCTGGGCGATCTGACCGCGCGACGATGACCAAGAGAGATCCACGATGGAATCGGTCAGCTCGATTCGTTCCGCTCCTTTGCCGTATACCACTCTCATCCAATCGCCCCCTTATGTCCCGATCGCACGGTTGAGACTGGCCAGTTTTCGATCGATCCGCTCCCGCTGCGTCAGTTGAAGGGTGGACGCCACCAGGGATTGACTGGACGTGCTTTTTTTCTTGGCCGTTTTGCCTGTCGTGTTCGGCCTCGCCTTGGTCTGCTTGGCCACGACCGCAGCTGGTTGCAACAACTGCTTCTGGTTGGTGTAGGTGACAAACTCGTCCTTCTCAAAGAGAGGCAGTTCAATGTTGCCGTAGAAATCGCCGTTGATCCCCTTGTACGCTCCTTCACACGGACCGATGAGTACCGTCCACGCCAAGTCCAGTTCGTCAATGGTAATCAGCACTTCCTTGGGTGTCAGTCGATCCAGACCCTCCAGCCAGGCTTTCGGTCCCTGGTAGCCCGGTACTTCGTTGAGGGGAGACTGAGGGTCACCCGGCAAGACGAAATCAAACGAGATGGACTTCGGTCGACGTCCCGCCATCCGTGACTTGGTGGACAGCGTAATCGTCGTTGTGGATTCCGTATCGTTTCCGTATCCCCGCAGCTGCACTTCGCCGGGAGTGACCGGGAAGGTAAGCCGGTACATGCCTTGCAGTCGAATCATATGCCATAACACCTCCTATGTGGTGGCGCCGCCCGCCGTTTCGATGGCATCAACCAGAAACTTCTCCACCATGTTCTTCACCTCGTTGCTGACCTTGGGATCGCGCAAGAGCCGCAAAAGACCCGCGACATCCTGGAGGATACCGTCTGCCTGCAGGGTGATCGGCATCTGTTGAACGGTCAGAGACGCCAGCTTGGGTTTCTCCTCTTTGGGCTTGGTCGGAGATACAACGGGCACCCCAGCCGGTTTCACACCTTGCGCCTGGGCATTTGCGTTCTCCTCCATTTTCTTTTTCATCCCCGCCCAAATCTTTTCACCGAGGGGAGCCAACGCTGTCGCGACGCCGCCAAACGTCGTCTTCGCGGCAGCATCCTTCAAGATGCCGCCCACGTCTTTCAACACTTCTTCCGGCGGTCTAGGCGGTTTCGGCGGCTTCGGTGGCTTCTCTGGTGTGCCATTCCACCAGGCTTTCACTTTATCAAAGATGGCACCGCCGCCAAACGCCCCGATGGTTCCTCCAATGGCACCCCCAATCGCTGTCCCGATACCCGGTACGATGGAACCCATGGCCGCCCCTGCTACGGCTCCTCCCAGCGCTCCAATCGTTTCGGAACCGACTCGTCCGGCTGCCTCCCATTTGTTGTCCGCGGTCGCGATCTGGCCCACGCCGATGGCGGCTCCGATCCAGGGGAGCTTCCGCACCAGACCGCCGCCAAAGGTTTTCAGCTTGTTCCACATCCCGCCGCTCTCTCCTCCGAAGTTCAGCAGCTCTTTCGCACCGTTCCACAACCTGCCTCCCGCATCCTTGATCCGGTCGAGACCGGCTCCCAGACGGCCTCGCAGTCCCTGACTGCTGCCGCTTCGGGTCCCGCCTGTGTCCGGTGGCGCAGGTGAAACAGTCGTCATCCGGCGTCTGCCCACAAACCGTTGGCCTGCCCCGCCCAGCCTGCCTCTGCGTAACCGACGCCGACCGCTGCGTCGCCGCCTTCGATTCCCGCCGCCCTCCTCACAGCAGCAACACATCCCCTGACTTTTCCGGCCGTAGTTCTTAGCTGCTTGCTCCAACTCCCTTGCGGCACGCTCCTGCGCTTCTGCCGCCCTCTCCTGGGCTGCGGTAGCCTGTCGGCGGGAAGAGAGCGTGTTGAGAAGGACCTTGGCTCCTACGCCCAATGCGGTACCAGCTGCCACCAGCTCCGTCCCCCATCGGGCCCAATCCGGCATCTGGCGAAATCCATCCAGCGCCCATTGAACGGATCGGGCCAAACCAGAGAGCACCGGCGCCACATCTTGGGCAATCAAGGCAGAGAAGTCCAACAGCGCCTGTTTCGCTTCATTTTGCGCTTGGGTGTACGCAAACAACGGATTGCCTCCGGTTGCCGCCTGATAAGCCGGATTGAGTCGGTCTCTGATCGTTGGCGTCACCTCTCCCGTAGCAAGCCGCCCAGCCGCCTCCAGCAATGGACGGAAATCCTTGCCCATGTCTTCTCCGGGGCCGCTGCCCAGTTCGTTCAGCACCTGCTGCTGGGCGTTGCGATCTCGGATCGTCGACAGGTCAATCATCAACCGGCCCATTGCGTGCTGCGCATCCGCTTGATTCCCGGAACTCAGCAACTCCCGCAACAAAGCCGCTTCTGTCTCCGCTTTCTCCTGCGCATCTTTTGCGTCCATCCCTTGGGTTTCGTAACCGGTTTTCAAGACGTTGGCCAGATCGCCCTGGTTGGCCAGTTTCAAGGTGGTTTCCTTTAAGGCATCGAAACTTTTATCCAGCGACCAAACGCCCATCTTGCCCATTTCCTCGACCAAGGCCGCCATCTTCTCGGGGGAGTCCAGGAACTTGCTGGTCTGAATGCTGTACTCCACCAAGGAGTCGATCAGCTCACCTCGCAGATCTTTTGCACTCTGCTGCATGTGCAGGACAACATTCCCCAATCGTTCGGCATCGTCCACATCAAAGGCAGCCCTCATCGCAGCCATCGCGGTCAGTGCGTCGGTTTGGTCCAGATCGCTGGTGATGTGCAGTTTGGAAGCAACCGATGCGTAGTCGTTTCCGTTCTCTCCGAAATACTTGGAGGATGCACGCAACAACGCCATTTGTTCGCCACGCGAAGCGTAGGGGTTGATCCGGACCAGATCCCGAGAGCGCTGATCATAGGTCGTCATCTCTTCATCGGTCCGACCCTTGGCGGCATAGAGCATCCGCTGCCGGTAGATATCGTCAATCTCTCCTTTGATGTCGCCTATTCCCATCCCGATGGCGATCCCGCCTGCCAGTGTACTCAGCCGCACCAACTGTTCTCGGATTCCAGCGATCTGATCGCTGGCTTGGTCGTCAATCTGGACCGTGGGCCGCGCATCCGTCCCGTTGAGGCGGCGAAGATCGGCGCGTAATTCGTTGATCTCCCGCTGCATTCGCTCCATATCCTGAATGGCGTCCTGGGCAGCCCGCTCCAACGAGTGGTCCATCTGGCGAGTCTCTCGCTCAAAGCCACCAAGGCCACGACGCAGTTCCCGAATCTCGCGCTGCATGCGAACCAGTTCGGGTGTAATCCGATTGCGTGCGACGAACGTGGCTGTAATCGTTGCCAACGACGTTCACCTCCTCTCAAATGAAAAAACACCCGGTTGCGGGTGCATGTTACAGGTGCCCTTCATCTGGCCACTCGATATCGTGATCAGCTCGGCAACGCGGGCAACGGACTTCGTAGTGGTAACGATAAACCACCAACCGTTTGCCGCAACGTTGACAAGCAAACCGGGAGCACTTGCGAGCCTTCTTCCATGTCCCGATAGCGCCCCATACGCCGAAGAGAAGCAACGGAATGCCAATCAGAAACAGCCCGAAGAGGATCAATAGCATGCCGACCATTAAACTGGACACGAATTCCGCAGCTCCGAGAATCATCCATCCGTAACTCGACAGCCACCGTCTCGGCATGTCCACATGTACGCGATACAATTCCATCGTTCCCTCCTGTTTTTCCATCGTTGGCGGCATTGTACCGAATCGGCGGGGTGACGTCACACCAAACAGACGGGGAACAACCAACAAAAAAAACCACCCGTTTCGTCCGAGTGGTTGATGGGCTTGGGTGACCCTTGGCTGCTGGTCCTTGACCCTATTATAACGAAATGACAGCCCTGCCGAGGTTGAATGTCCGGAATGTAAACCCTTGTCTGGACTGTCAACACAAGTGCGCCGCTCCGCCTTATTTCGTGGTATAATCTTCCTCAGTACAATAGAATCGGCTCCTCAAGGGTGGTCGGCTCACTCTCTATCCCATCAGGGAAGGGGGTGAGAGACGTGGCAATCACGCACGAAACGATGACACTCATGCTCCAGTTCGGCGGATTTCTGATCGGCCTGCTGAGCTTAATCGTCACAATCGTCATTGCCTTGACCAAGAGAAATGACCGCCCTTGAGCTGTGGCAGCCAGGCGGTCATTTCCGTGACCACTGATGTTTTGCTGAGCCGCCCCCTTGTAGGGGAACGTCTATTGTACAGACCGTAGGTGTTCGCAGCACCTGCGGTCTTTTTAGCATATGCTTGTACAAGCTATTTTACCACAAGCTTTTGGTAAGTGCCACCTAATCTGGTCGATAGAAAGATACACTCACTCCACATCTCCCCAAAGAAAATACCGGGAGTATTCCCGGTATCACCCTCGCAGGCGATCGCGCAAAATCGAAACATCTACTTCAAGCTCCTCAATGCGCTCAGAGTGGAGAGCAAGCCGCTGATGAACACGGTCAAACTTCGATTCTAAGCGTTCCACACGTTGTCCAACTTTCTGTATTTCAGCCTCCAAACGATACTGAGATTCTTCCAAACGATCATGCCGTTTCTCTAACCTCTCCAAGCGTTCCTCCATCCGAGATTGCCCTTCGATCAACTTTCCAACCTTCCCGATCAAGTCAGTCATCATGACCTCTAACCGCTCCAACCGCTCCTCACTCATGTCGCTCGCCCCTTTCTTACGAAAAACGAAAAAGAAAATTGATTTGAAAATAACGGGAAAAGACTCCCGGTGCCTTGCCTATTGCTCCTGCTGCGGTTGCGAAACCCGGAGTTGGTAGATCGCCTTTAAGTAGTAGACCTCCCTTGAGCCTGCGAAGCCAGGAGGTCTACAATGCAATACCCTGAGCCGACGCCTTTGAGGGCGGCTATTGTACAAGGCCGTAGGTGTTCCCAACACCTGCGGTCTTTTTAGCTTATGCTTGTACAAGCTATTTTACCACAAGCTTTTGGTAAGTGCCACCTAGTCCTGATGGTACTCATATTCATGTATACCCAGCACTTCAAAACGGTGGTATAATCCCCCTGTACAATAGAATCGGCTCCTCAAGGGTGGTCGGCTCACTCTCTATCCCATAATGGGAGGGGGTGAGAGACTTGACAGTATATGAAGCACTCAGCCTGATGCTTGCATTCGGCATGTTGGTCGTCGCCATACTGTCTTTTCCTAAAAGGAAATAGACCGCCCTTGAGTTGGTAGCTCGGCGGTCTATTTCGCATTGAGTAATGAGCCGCCCCCTTATGGGGAACGTCTATTGTACAGACCGTAGGTGCGCCAACACCTGCGGTCTTTCTTAGTTTATACGGCTGCTGCTATTTACATCCCTAGTTTACTACATGAAACATGGACTGACAACGAAAAGACGCATAAAATGGACAATACGCCAACAGCCGCCCACCGCCTGGCAAGCAGAGATTATTTCCTAAATGAAAGGAACCTGCCTCATAAGGGTAGAAATCGAATAGAGATTTTAATAACCAAGGAAAGGAGGGAGTACCGTGAGTGATTCAAAAAAACCATCTGCGACAGGACCCGAAACGTCTAGCCAAAACAAGGGTTCTTTAACCAACATCGCCAAATCCCAAAACAAGCCTTCCCTCACGACGATCGCTCAGCAACAGTCACAAAATCAGAAGAAGTAGTGTTTAACTCCCGGAGGGCGTGCTCCAGCATTACATCACTGTTGAAGACTTTTATCGCAATCCCCGCTTTGATATCGACAAAAACCTTTTCAGGCTCTGGACGATATTTGGCAACCACCTGTGTCCAGAGCCTGATGCCGTCTAAGACCAGCACTCGTTCCGGCTCAAATGGTCGGGAGACATGAATGATGGAACCAATCTGTTTTTCTTCAGGCTTATCCAGTTTGCTGATTTCCACTACCTGCGGCTCCTGCGTGGAAAAGATCTCGTCCCACACCGTCGATCGACTCGATAAATCAGCAAGGCCTCTCCGGTAACGCACCTTGTTGATCAGCTTTTCCAGACGGGATGCCAAAAACGTACTCCACACTACACATAATCCAAAACTGACCCATGCGCTAACCGCCACAAAGAGCAGGAGGTAACGGATGTCGCCCGTGGCCTGCATCAGCTCATCTACCGTCCATACACGCTTGACAGCAAGCAGTGGAACGTACTCACCCATCAGCGACCATAGGTTGAGCAGGCAAAGGGAAGTAAAGCTGATCGGAAGCCACAGCAGCGCTGAGATTCCCGCCACTTCTGATGTGGTATGTTTCACCGGGGGAGTGAGCCCAAACACTTGCAGCCAGAAATATGCCATCAGACCGGGTAACAAAAACACGAACGTACCCAAGAAATAGTTCAATTCCTTTCCCCCTTGATCAACTCGATGAGCCCGATGAAAAACCTTCATTGAGAAGTCTATGTCTCTGCCTCTTGGGGGATGTCTCCTACTTCTCATAAATTAACGACTTCACCAGTAACAGCTAGGTATTCTAATAATCCCGCTGCACCCGGAGTTGGCCCCGATCCTCCAGGAATACCTGGAAAACATCAGACCATCCGGCTGCGATCCGCATTTCTTCATCACCAAGAAAACGGGCACAAAAATGACGACCGGCTACATCCGGGCCATACTGCATAAGGCAACTGCCGCAGCTGGTATCTCCAAAAAGGTAACACCGCACGTCCTCCGTCACTCCTTCGCTACTTCACTTTACAAGGATCACGGAGTCGATGTGAACGGCACTGTTAAAATCCTCAATAACGGCACTTGAAAATTCCCCACTTTCGGCAGAAAATCTCTCCCTGGAGGAGAGAAATATGCTAAAGAATGGGGAGTTTTACTTGATTAAAGACATGAAACAAAGAGGAATGAGTACCACGCAAATTGCGAACGAATTAGGGAGGGATCGAAAAACAATCCGTAAGTGGCTGAAGAGAGATGAACCTTCGAAATACCAGCGAACCGTCAAAAAAGCAAGCATCCTCGATCCATTTAAACCCTATATCAAAGCGAGAATGGAAGAAGGCTGCTTAAATGCTGTTGTCTTGTTTGATGAAATTAGAGCCCAGGGATACTCAGGACAAATTAGACTCCTTCGTTCCTTCATGGAACCATTGCGCCCCGTCGTTACCTCCAAGGCAACGATCCGTTATGAAACCACACCTGGTAAGCAAGCGCAAGTAGACTGGGGACATTTCAAAGTGGAATGGAATGGTGGATATAAACGACTATACGCCTTTGTCATGGTTTTGGGATACTCGAGAATGTTGTATGTGGAATTTACGGAGAACGAACGGCTGGATACCCTCATCGGCTGTCACTTACGTGCCATGCAATACTTTGGAGGCAGACCGGATACATGCTTGTACGACAATATGAAAACCGTCATTGCAGGTTACGACGACCAAGGCCATGTATTGTGGAATGAACGTTTTTCTCAGTTTGCAAGTCATCACGGCTTTACCCTCCGGCGTTGTGCCCCCTACCGTGCACGAACAAAAGGGAAAGTAGAAAATGGTGTTGGCTATGTGCGAAAGAATTTTTGGCCTCGCGTACAGTCGTTTACCAGCCTGAGTGACTTGAATCAACAAGTACGCCATTGGTTGGATACGGTAGCCAATGTACGGATTCACGGCACCACACATGAAAAGCCGGTAGATCGATGGAAACATGAACAGTTGAAGCCGCTTAACCCGGTTCCGTTCGAAGAAGTAGAACGGCATACTCGAAGAGTATCCAACGATTTGCTCGTTTCTTACGGAGGAAGCAGGTATTCTGTACCCTATACCTATATTGGTCATACGGTACAGGTACAAGATCTCCAGAATGGTCATATCCGGATCTATCAGGGCAACACGATTATCGCTGAACATCAAAAAGCAGTTCGTTCCAAACAAGTCGTAACCAATAAAAAACACTTCGAGGGGATTCAAACCCAAAGTCGCGTGAAGGCTCCCCAACCTATGCCGCGTCTGGTTTCAAATCCAAGCCCTGAAGTGGTGGAACGTGATTTATCAGTCTACGAGCAGTTTGCTGACGAGGAGGTGATCGTACAATGATGCTCCAGTCCCGTTTAGAAGAAGCCTTTTCGCAAATGGGATGGGTACGAATCCCGGAAATTATTCACCACCACGCAGAAGAAGCTGCTGCTCAGAATATATCGTATTTGGAGTTCTTGGACAAGCTTTTGCAAGAGGAAATCAAGGCCAAGAGGGATCGATTTATTCGAATGAAGACACGATTGGCTCATTTACCCTACCATAAAACATTAGAGCAATTCGATTTCAGTTTCCAGCCTTCCGTAGATGAAAGACGGATTCGTGATTTGGCAACCCTCCGGTTTGTGCACCAACAGGAGAATCTCATTTTGCTGGGTCCGCCAGGAGTCGGAAAGACCCACTTGTCTGTTGCATTGGCTCTGGAAGCCATTAAGCAAGGTTTGACAGTTTACTTTACAACTGCTCACGATTTGGTTCAGACACTTCAGATTGCCCATCAAAACAATAGTATCAAACAAAAAATGCGGGCTTTTATTAAGCCGAATGTACTGATCATTGATGAAATCGGCTATCGCAAGATGGATGAAACGGCAGCTCATTTTTTCTTTCAAATCGTTTCGGAGCGTTATGAATCTGGTTCGATTATTCTTACCTCGAACAAGTCTTATGGTTCGTGGGGAGAGATATTTGGAGATACGGTACTTGCCACCGCCATCCTTGATCGATTATTGCATCACTCCCACACCATCAACATTAAAGGAGAAAGTTATCGCATAAAGGAGAAGAAAAAAGCTGGTTTCTTTCGACCAGAGACAATTGAAGATAAAACCGAATGAACGGAATTTTCCCGCCGCCAGCCCCCCTCGGGGGGCATTATTCAAACAAACCTATTGCCTAATATGGGGAAAATTCAAGTGCAGATAATGGGGAATTTTCATTTGCAGTTGACATCGATTTGCTGCGGATCGGGAAACTGCTTGGCCATGCTTCACCGCGGGCCACATCCATCTACACTCATACCACGCCGGAGCATCTGCGAGAGGCATTAGAAAAACTCTCATAGAAAGGAGATTAAAGTGTGGAAACGAACGAACGTGTCCAGGTAATCATTGAGTTGTTTCAAGAAGGGCATTCACCGGAAGAAATCGCCGACCTGCTTGGGTACAAAGGAAAAGGCGGCGTTAGCGGCTACATGCGCCGACACGGATACCGATGGGATTGGACGGTGAAGAACTATGTACCTGATCCGGTGAAAAACGGAGAATCATCCAAGAGCGTTAACCAGCAAGCTCTTTTACTTGACCAAGCAACAAGCAATTTGCAAAAAAGTGAAATGGATAGCCAGACATTGCCGGTAAGCAATGAATGGCAAGGAAGCAATCAACAGCAACTTGAAACTGGCAATCCATTGAAAGAAGCAAGCAATTTCTTGCAAGAGTCGCAGGAATCAAAAGATAACAACGTTGTCTCGTTCCCAAAATCAGTGGAGAAGAAGCCTGCAACACCGGCAGTTTTACCGCCAGAACTGCTGCACGGCTTACAGGAGATCCTGCGAAACAAGGACAAGCTGCTAAACATGGTTACAGATGGAGCCCCACCACTCCATATGAAACGGTACAGGGGACCGGCAGTAACCAAGACGGTACAGTTTCAAGCGCAGCTGTCGGAACGATTGTCGGGTTTTGTGAATAATACCGGGTTCACGGTAAAAGATGTGGTAAACAAGGCGGTGGAGGAGTTTTTGGAGAGGTATGGGGGATAGCTCAACCTAGACATAGACACAGCAAAAAAGGGTCTAACCGTCTCTCGACGTCAGACCCTTCTCTCGACTACCTGGACACAGTAACCCCTCTCACTCCCATGGCAGGGGAATCACCGCTATCCCCTTGGATCTCCCAAACACTCCTAAACTCTCAAGCAGGAAACCAAAACTAGAGGTTTAGGCTCCTACCATTCAACAAAAGCAGTATCGGCTCCTGTAAAATCGGTACCGCTTCGATTGGCATTACGAAAATCTGCAAATGCCAGAAAAGCATCCCGAAAGGTTGCATTTGACACATCAGCCTCATAGAATACACCGTATCCAGCTTCACTCTGATTCAGATTAGCGTTGGAAAGGTCTGCATTGCTAAAATCCGCGAAGGTTAATTCAGTCTGACTTAAATCAGCATGGCTTAGATTGGCGCCTTTCAATTCAGCATAGCTCAGATCGGCCTTTTTCACGTTTGCGTAGGACAGATTTACTCCTTTTAGATTGGCGTTGCTTAAATCAAGACCTTCCAGATCCGCTCCTGATACCGTTACGGAAAAAGAAGTATCTACACTCAAATGGGTAGGATCTTTTGCCGTTACGCGCACTGTAACGTCCCCAGGTACGATCGGATGAATGATCAACTCGTCTCCGGTGATGGTGACCGATGCAATGGTATCGTCATCTGAAACAGCACTATAGGTTAATACATCACCATTCTCATCTTCAAACACTGCCGACAAATCTACTTTTTTATCTCCACCTCCAATATTGTATTGTTTCCAGGTTGTTCGGATTGTCTTTGGACCTATTATCGCGGTCTGACCATCGATTGGTTCAGCAATAGAAGGAGCAAGGTGGGGTAACACTACCGCTGTTGCTGAGCCAAACTTGACTACCGCATTCGTCGCGGCATTGACTTCGGCAACATAGACATCATGCCCATCTACCGCAGCGATACTGCCATCACCAGGCAGATCTGTCCAGCTCGTCAGTCTATCGCCTACTCTTGGTGCCGGAAGTGTCGTTGCACTCGTCTTATAAACAAACTTATTGCCGGGATCTGCTCCCGAATCTACTTGCACGATGGTATGGGTCTCATTTGATCGATCATCCATTGTGGAAACGGTCAGTCCCGATGCTTCGGGTGGTGGTGGTGGAGGCGTATATCCTCCTTCTTTGCTATTCCCGCCTAACCACATCCGTTTTGTGGTTTTCGGTCAGGCCTACACCGTGCGGGCGCCTTTCAGCGCACACGGCGTGCCATCAACGATAAGCGGTGTAACGTACAACGGGCAGTGCCATCATACCATACCCTAGCTCCTCTATGGGTAAAAATCCCTTTACTTTCATGCAAAGAGCTCTACAAACGGAAGAAAAGACCAATAGGACTGCCAATACCAAGGTATCAGCAATCCTGATCGGTCTTGTATCAAACTGTTGCGCCCGTTGTAACATCACATCTTATCGCTGACTGGGTCCCTTCGCTCCGGTCTGTTTTCCCCTCCCGCCATGTTGCCATCGCGGTACCAACGGCAGACCCTCTTCACTACTACGAACCCGCCGCCATTCTGCCGGGATCGTTGACGCTATCCCATCTCCTCCGGCAAAACTTCAAACGTCCCGTTCCGTCTATCCCTTCTTTTGATGACCGTAGGTTCCCACTATTCAGGTATGAGAACGACCAGTTTAACAGCCCAATTGTGCTGATCGCCGCTGCATGATCGCACATGCAGGGATGGATGCCGAACTGCTAGCATCGGATCACGACACCCACTACCTCACCCTGGATCGTCATGGGTTCGTCTGCCTAACCATAGCCACCTTTTAAGGAGCCCCGCCTCTAGCGAGTACGACTTTACCTGACTTCACCCCTTCGGCGTGGATAGCGCCTCTCTGGATGCAGGAGATTAGGCACAGGACTAATGCAATGAACAGGGAAACAATGAATAGTGAATAGCGCCCGATGTCAGACATTACACGTTTTCATTGTTCCTTATTTATTATTCATTGCATTTACGCTGTTGTCCTGAACAGGAATTGCACCTGTCGATTCAACGGAACAGTTAGAGAAAACCCCCATAGCCGACTAATGTCTGCACTATGGGGGTTTTTCTCCACTTCTTTCGCTCATCCTAGGGATGGCTTATGAAGTTGCGTTTCGGTTGACTATTGAACAGTAACTTCTACACCTTCAGCTACACCGTAGCCATTAGCGTCAGTCAAAGTTCCAGCTTTAGTAGTCACTGTAACTGTATCAGCTGCTTTGATTGTGTCCCAGTTAGAATCTCCACCGGTAATGGTCAGGATCAACTTGTTATTTTCAACGTCCGATGATACAGCGTCTGTAGCACCATCTTCAAGAGCAGTAGATCCGGCTTCGATGTCCATCTCGGCTAACACAGCGGAGAGGTCAGCAGCAGTGAATGCTGCGTCCAGGTCCTCATTAAAGGTTAGTACAAGGATGTCACCAACCAACTCAGCAGATTGCAATTCAGCTGCTGTGTTGTCAGAAATGGTCACAGTCAAATTAGTAGTGTCAGCTACATTCCCAGCTTCGTCTGCTACATTGGCCACAGTAAGAACGGCGTCTGTTCCAAGACCTACTGTTCCAATATTTACAGAACCCTCAGGAAGTTCAATAGTGACCATATCCTTAGAGGAAGAATTAAAGTAAATGTCAGTACCATCAGGTAGGGACTGTCCATCGAGTTTGTAATTGCTCAGATCCAATGCACTTGCAGTTACTTTCTCACCAAAATCTACTACAAAGACGTTCTCGCTACTTGCTCCATCTAATGCAACTGTAGGTTTCTCGTTGTCGGTAGAGTCACCCACTGTTACTTCTGTAGTAAATGCAGCGTTTTTGTTACCCAACGAGTCAACTACGGCACCTTCTTTGAATTGAAGAGTGTAAGTACCGTTAGTCATCTCTGTTCCCCCGGTGACAAAGTCTAGAACAAGGACTTTTTCATCTCCACCAGCAGCACCCTTACGGTCTGTCTCTGCTGCAACTAAACTGAACCTTACACCATCTTCGTTTGTAACAATGATCTTGGTCTCATCAACATCAGCACCATCTTTGATCATCTCGTCAAATGTTACTTCAATCGCCTGCTTATTGGAGCTTACTTCAGCCGAATCAAACGCTGGTCCTTCAGCATCGCGAGTAAAGGTAAAACTTTGAGATACTGCTTCAATACCATTCCCCGTGGCATCTTCAACAGCATCAGCATCAATCAAAAGAGTCACAGTTGCACTAGAAGCGGTGCTGTTAGGATAAATACCGTACTCGTTAGGTCCTTCACCACCAAGATCAAACTCAACGTCATAGGTTTTACCAGTTGGATCTACAGTTGTGTTTTTATTAACAGTGGTAGCCGTAGCGTAAGCATCACCATCATAGTAAACTGTAGAGCCAATAAGTACTTTAATATCTCCATCTTCCAATTCAGTTCCACCTAACGGCTCACTGAATTGGACTCGGATAGCATTTTGGGCAATTTGTTCAATTGAATCAATTTCTGGCGCCACTGCGTCGTCCGGAACTTCGAAGGATCCATTGTAGAGAGCCATTTCATTACCTGCAACGTCCTTAGCACCTGCTACGTATAATGTTGCAGTTGATCCTTTCGTCAAAGTCGGAAGATCAGCTTGAAGAACAGTAACAGTGGTATCACCGGCTCCTACAGCTTGAACTGTAACTGGATTGCCATTAACGCGAACAATCGGATCAACAGCATCAAGCGGTTCGGAGAAAGTGATTTCCAAATCACCATTTGACTTAATAGTAGCTTCCGTTACTTCTGGTGCAACCGTATCATCGAAAGACACTACATGAGTGGACTTGGCCAGTGTTTGACTCTTGTCGGCGGACTTAACGCCTGCAATTTCGAAAGTTTGAGAGGTTCCATCTTGAGATGTGTTAAAGGTTAAAATAACAGTCTTTTTATCATCCTGGAGCTCCGCAGTTACGTTAGTGGTATCCAACTTAGTACCATCTACAGTGTAACTAGAAGTTGTATCCCCAGGAAGAGTTGTTAAATCTTCAGCGGTTGTTTTATCGACTTCTACACTAAATACAACCTCAACTTGAGTTGCGTTAATAGCACTTACACTCTCAACAGTCAGTTCACCAGGATCTACCGGATCAAGTTGAGAAATCGGATCAACATCTTCACCAGTTACAGCATCTGTGTAGATTCCTTCGAAGTCGTTTTCGGTAGCTTGACGCAGGGCATCGAAGAGAGATTGTTGATCTACAATTTCCTTCAGAGATGCTGCTTGGCCATCTTCATGTACGTAGACGACGTTGTCAAACGAAGCGTCCACGATTTCGCCGGTAGCTGTTGTGCTGTCGTTAACGAAAGCGCTAATGGTGTAGTATTTGTCAACCTCTCCGCCGATGTAGAAACCGCCACTTGGTGCAGCGTAAGCGGAGGAAGCGATGCTGCTTACTACAGCCGTTGATAATACAGAGAGTACCAACTTCTTGTTCTTCACGTACTACCCCTCCAGATAGTTGATAGGAATCTTTTTATGAAGAAGAGAAACATCGTGATGGTCTGTATCTATGCTGATTGCTTCTCTCCAACAACAATATCATGCTTTCAAAGATTGGGGGCTTCTATGTAGGGATACCCTCGGGGGTGCCCCCGAGAGTACCTACTATGAGATTCCCAAATCAATCACACTAGATTGAAGAGTATATTACTCAGCAACGCTTACGCTGATTTCCTCTTCGTCTTCTTTATCGCCAAGAGTTACGTTGATCGTAGCCTTGGTTGCCTTATCTTCGGTAGCGAATTCCAGCGGACCGAAGGAACCGTCGCTGTTCACTTCAGCAGTTTTGGTTTGACCGCCAAGGGTTACTTCGACAACGGCATCCTTGTCAACGGTACCAGCAGGTGCCTCAACTGTGTAGAAGTAAGCACCAGCCAGTGCTACACCTTTGGCTTCAACGTCCTCTTCTTTAATCAGGTCGTCGCCGCCAGGCTCTTCACCAGATTGAGCAACTTGCTTCAGGAACTCTTCGACTTCAGCGCGGCTGTACTCGTCTGCTGGTTCATCCAGTACCAGTACGAAGTCGTACTTGTCGCTGTTGTCGTCGGTGTCGACGAGGATGACCAGATCGTCTTCGTCAGCGTCGCGAACTTTTTCGTCGTCGAATACGATTACCGCATTAGACAGTTGGAAGGTCTTCTCATCGAAGTCGTTTCCAGTAGCTACTTCCAATTCAACTTCGCTCTTATCGAAGTCAACCACACGGCCAACTACAACGTCGTCAACTTGGGAGTAGTTTTTGTTGATCTCATAACCATCTCCGTCGAGGAAATCGTCATCGAGAGTTGCGATCACTTCTACGCTGTCGAGGTCGATTTCATCGTCACCGTTCAGCTCGAAGTAGATCAGGTCGCTGTCAGCGAATTCTTTTCTTGCATCTTCATAGTCGCCGTCCAGCTTGTATTCTTTTTCTTCACCATCTTCGTTGATGATGATAGCCGTATCGTCAGTGCTCTTGCTGAACTCTTTCACGTAACCGAAGGTACCTTCGGAAGTAATGGAGTTGGAGATAACGAATACGTACTCTACATCGCCATCTTCAGTGATGTAGTATACTTCGTGATCGTCACCTTCGACGTAGCTCCACTTGGTGGTGTCTGCATCGTCGATCTCGTCACGGTCACCCGATTTTTTCAGGTCGCCAGTCAGATCGAAGACAACGGTGCTGTCAGTGATGTCGTCACCATCAAGCGTATCTTCTTCGGACTCGTCTCCGAATGTGTCAGCATCCATGTGCTGCAGGTCGTCGGAGTCAAGAACCTCAACAGACTCTACATCACCTTCGTCGTCCAGTTCCAGCTCAACGAAGACAGGTTTTTTGCTGCTCACTACATTGAATACGTCAACGTAGTCTTTCAGGTTGTCGGAGTCGATATCGTCATCATCGTTTTCGAAGGAGATATCGTCAGCATCAGTAATGACAACTTTTTTGCCACTGACACCTTTCTCGTCAACCACTTCAAAAGTCAGCTCGTCGCGGCCTGGATCGTAGTAAGCATCTTTGGTTACGACAGCTTTGACGGTGTTGTCATTGCCTTCGCCTACCAAGATGTGGCGTACACGGCCGCTGGAGTCGAGGTAGAGGGTTACCTCGTCATCGTACAGATCACGAATATCGTCATCGTTTGCAACTTCTGCAGTCTCGTTGTCATCGTCAGAGATGGTTACGTCGCCTCTCATGCGGTAGGTTTCACCGTTGATGACCAGACGGTTGTCAGTGTCGCTCTTGATGGTAACTTTCTCAACCGTACCCTCAACTGTTTTGCTGGTTGCTACGACGATGCGCTTGTCTTCGTCGCCACCTGCATAGTACACGTTCACAACGTCGAGCGGTTTCAGGTCACCAAACGTTGCACGCTCACCGTTGCGCAGGACGATGAAGTCAGTACCTTCTTCCAGATCTTCGAAGTCGAGGTCATCGCCATCGAAGAACTCAAGACTCAGATCCTCAGCGTCGATTTCTTTGACAACTTCAGAACCGAATTTATAGTCGGACTCTTGGTCACCTTGTACATCGTCGACGATGTGGATGTAGTTGATTTGACCTTGGCCGTTCAGCACGGCTTTGGTTTGCATGCCATCTACATCAGAGTTTTCGATGACGGTTTCGATGAACTCCTGCATGTCGTCAATTTTTTGATAGTTGTAGACGAATGCAGCGTTGTCAGCGAACTCGTATTTGCGTCCGCCCAGCTCTACGCGGATTTCATCCTCGTCATCGAGGTCAACGTTGTCATCGTCGTAGTTGTCACCATCGAGGTCATCTCCATCAAAGGAGAAGGCGTCGAAAGTGGTGTTGAGAACTTCTTCATCTTCAGAAGGTTCCATCCAAACGATTACGTTGCTGCTTTCCTTCACCCACACTTGTACGTGTTGGCCAGCGAACTCGTTCGGGTTGATGCCGTTGGATACCTTGTAGGTACCTTTCAGACCGCCAGAGAAACCAGAAGCCAGCGTGATTTCATCCTCTTCCAGGTCGCCCAGTTCAACAGCCGGTACGCCGGTTACGAACGGAAGGTCGTCAGCATCGTACTCGTTGTCCAGGTCATCCTCTGTATACCAGTCCATGTCGTATACGATTACGTTGAGGTAGTCCTCAACCAGGCTGGTTCCCGGAACAGCTTTGTACTCGATCTGCGAACCGTAAGTAACTTGTTTCATGAGGTCGATGTCCAGAGAGTTGTCGAGCATCATGAATACGTCAGCACGAGTAGCAGGCTTGTTAGGATCGATTTGTACGTTGTCGGAGATGCCCAGCTCAGCTGCTTTCGCGATGAAGTTGTTCGGCCATCCAGCTTGGCTTACAGACGGCTCGTAACCCAGTGCGCGAACGAGCATGGTAGCTGCTTCGGCATAAGTAACGTTGTTGTTCGGACCAAACGTGTTGTTCGGGTAACCTTTTACAAGGCCTTCACCGGACGCTACGTTAATCCAACCGGAGTACCAGTCGGACACCAGGATGTCGCTGTACTTGGTTTGATATTTTGCGAGCGGTACACCGCTAGCCAGACCGCGAGCACGAACAACCAGAGTAGCGAACTCAGCGCGGGTGATCGGGTTTTCCAGGTTCAGTTGACCTTTGTCGTCACCGGTAACCAGCTCAAGAGCTTGCAAACGGTCGATCGTGTTTTGCAGCTTGGAATCGATTTGAGTGTCATCTTCAGCAGCACTTACTGCCATAGGAGCTACAGACAGTGCCAGTGCACTTGCCAATACGCTGTTAACAACCTTTTTCATAACCTTAGGTTCTCCTCCTCTAGTATAAAGAGATTGTCTTTGGGGAATTATTTCTTTTGTATCTTTCTTTTTAAAGCCCGAATCCTGCAAGCGCGTTTCACCTCCCTTCGCAGGATCGTGGATTTTTTCGCAACAGATTAAATCTTTCAGTAAATCTCACGTTTGCGTAAAATACAACAATCCCTAGTGTATCATAAGTGCTAGAGTTCGTGAATTCTTTTTTACACAAATTCCCCATTTTGTGTGTGACATTCTATTAAACGCTTCATCCATTGAAAAGTTGCGGTGCCTTGGAGAAAAAATTTTTAAATCTTTGCGAGACGAGGATTTGCCGTAATCTGTACGGTTTTCCAGCCTCACAATTCGTATTATAGGGGAGGCGAGATGGATTGTCATCGCCAACCTTTTTCCATTTTTACGACTAGTTGCCCAGCGCGTTTTCAAACGAAACCAGAGCCAGGTTGTAATTGTGTACAGCCTGCTGGTATTGGTTCTCGCGATTGGACAGCTCTTCTTCAGCCTGGATCACTTCCAGCGTTGTCGCAAGACCAGTCTCATAGCGCAGATTGGTCAGTCGATAATTTTCTGCCGCAGACTCTTTTGCTTTTTTATAGGCATTGATCGCCGTTAACGCTGAATCCAGATTGTAGTAGGCCTGAGAGACTTCAACAGCGATGTCCTGCTTTGTCTGCTCCAGTTGGATCTGGGCCTTCTCCTTATCTCTGGTACTGATCCGGCCTTGATAGGTACCGAGATACGCATACTTATCGATCAACTCCAGATTTAGTTGCGCCACCTTGATCTCTTCCTCTTTTTGCTTTACTTCTACTCTTTGCTCTTGTGCCTTGGCAATCGATTCTTCCAGGTCGATCTGCTTCTTCTCGATTGATAAGTCTGTGGAAGTAAGGTCCCACTTCTTGGACAGATCGGAACCGATAAACTGATTGAGCTTCATGCGGGCCACTTCAACGTCGCTTTTCGCCACAGCCAGAGCTGCCTCGGCACTAGCTACGCCTGCCTCCGCCTGGAGCACATCGGTTTTTGCTCTTGTTCCCACGTCAAAGGCTGCTTTTGCCACCTTGAGCTGTGCCTCTGAACGCTTTAGGCTTTGTTCTTTCAGCGCTAGTTCATTTTGCGCATGCAGCAGTTCGTAGTAAGCTTGTTGCGCACCAAGTTTGATCTTATTCTCGGTCGCCTGATACGTGAGCTCATTCACCTTTTTGGCCATTTCCGCTTTTGCTTCATTTACGTATTTTTGCTGGGCGGTCTCCAGTGAGTTGATGAATTCTGAAGAGAGGTCATCTAGTTGAGAATCCACCATCCTGTAGTTAATGTTGGCATTCTCCACATCAAGCTTAAGAGCCTTTAAGTCTGGGTTGTTTTTCAAAGCCATCTCGATTGCCGTATCAACCGTCAGTTCGTTTTGGTTGACTTGCTCTTTCGCCTCGGGCTTTGCTTGCTGAGCCGACTCAGCAGATGGCTGATTGGGGATTGCGGTGGACTCAGCCGCTGCAGCAGCCGTAGATGTCAGCACCAACGCTGCCAGTGAAAGGCTCAGCCACTTCGACTTGGAATATGGAAAGTTCATCTGGTACACTCCTTTTCGGTCTCATCTTTTCAGTTTACCGTTTTATTTTCTCACAAGGCTTATCATACCGCTCCTCACCTGACTATACCACAGCCTTGAGTCGGATTGATGTCAGGTTGTCCGATTGTTAGAAAGTTTTCATCTGATCCGTATTTTTCCACACTCTCTATGTGTATCCCTCCTCGGTTGATTTGATGACGGCATAGAACCTGTCTATTATTACGTTTTAGTGACAGATTTGATTTCAGCCAATTGCATCAAGGTGGAAAACTGGGCTATGCTGTCTCATGAGGTGATGTTTGCGTGATACAGCAGTACAAGACAGTCGCAGGCTATGGGGAACAGGAGATCGTGATTGAACGTTCGCGTTTTATCGGTTACGCGCAGCGAGCGACGACAGAGGAGGAAGCGACCGCGTTCATTGCGATGATCAAAAAGAAACATTGGGATGCGACGCATAACTGCTCCGCTTTTGTGATCGGTGAGCACGATCAGATTCAGCGCTCCAGCGACGACGGGGAGCCGAGCGGGACGGCAGGCAAGCCAATCTTGGAGTGCATCAAGAAAAACGGACTCAAAGATACCGTGGTCGTCGTGACCCGTTATTTTGGCGGGATCAAGCTGGGAGCGGGCGGACTGGTGAGAGCCTACACAGCCGGTACCGTGGCCGCGCTGCAGGGCGCGAGGATCGTGGCTCATATTCTGCACGTGCGCATCACCGTGACGGTAGACTATCACTGGTGGGGCAAGGTGGAAAACGAGCTGCGGGTGGGCGATCATCGCGTGGTGGACACTTCCTATACAGATACGGTAGCGGTCCAAGTACTGATTCCGGCCGGAGAAGAGGATGGATTTGTAGAGCGCATGACTGATCTGACCAATGGACAGGCCGAGATACTTCTTGAGGAGAAGGAGTACGTCGAGGTACCGATTGAAGAGGTTGGGGAGGAAGCGTAGAAAGGATGACGCGATATTTCCGGGCAGTGGCAAAGCGCAGTGAGATTTTCTTTGCGACATCCCTTGTCTTGTCTTACCATTATATAAGAGGATCTGGAGGATAAGGGGAGGTCAAATGATGGGGAAGTCGCTGGACGATCTATTTGCGAAGATCGAGCAGATGGGGGAGCAGTTCGGCAAAAAGTTTGACCAGATTGATCAGAGGTTTGAGCAGATCGATCAGAGGTTTGAACAGATCGACAAGCGGTTTGAGGAGATTGATCAAAGGTTTGAGCAGATTGACCAGAGGTTTGAACAGATTGATCACAGACTTGAACAAATGGACCAGCGGTTCGAGAGGGTTGAGTCACGCCTTGATCGAATTGAAGGGCAGACGAAGCGTACCGAGGAGATGTGTGCGTCCCTGATCAAGATGGTCGGGCAAAACAATTCCTATCTGCAAGAAACGAATACACGCATCGATCGGCTTGAAACTACAGTGAAGAGGCTGCAAGCGGACAACCAGTACAGTCAGAAAATCCTCTGGAGGCATGATCGGGAAATCTTTGCACTGGGTCATCACCTCCATGTGGACCTGGATGCACTGGTAGAGGATGGCCCGGACGACCCCAAGTAGTTGGCTTATTGATACTAACCATACATTCCTCTCCATAGATTAAGAAAGCAGCAAAAAAAGCTGATGGGCTCGCGGCCCTTCAGCTTTTTTCCTTATTTGCCTGCCTGCTCTAGCGCACGGCTTGCAGTTCCGGCAGTTTCTTCTCATCCGCCATAATGTTGGCCATGATGATCGCTGCATCCCCACGCAGCAGGTTGGCTTGTGGCTCAAACACATATCCCTGTTTGGGATCACTCTCATCAACAGGTGCCCCTTTGACGTATCCTGCCTTGGCTATTGCCAATACTGCCGAACGGCTGTATGGCGAAATCAAGTTATAGTCCTTGAAGAGTTTTTGCAGGTCTTTCTCAATCTTTTTCGCATTGGTCTCCATTTTCAACTCCAACGCGCGGGCGATGATGACCGATGCATCCTCACGTGTGATAGGTGCGTTTGGCTCAAAGGTTTGTGCCGATGTGCCTCGTAGAATACCCATGTTGGCAGCTGTTTCGATATAGCGGTAATCCCACAGGTCATCCGCATCGTAGTACAGCGGCACGTCATTAAAGTTAAGTTTTTCCGGGTCGAAATTAAGCGGTACTCCGAGGGCACGAACCACCATGGCGGCAAACTCACCTCGGGTAATGTTTTGATCCGGGCCGAATTCGTCGATTTCTACCGGTTTCATGACCCCTTTTACGTACATCGCTTCCGAATGGTTGCGTGCATAAGGGTGTGAGACTAGGTCATTAAACGTGTGCGACAGTTTGCCGACCACGTAATAACCAAATCGGTCGAAGTTGACCGTGATCTCTGCATTCTTGGAATTGACGACTCCGCCAACGTTAGTCCAGGTATAATCTTCCGGATCAAAGCGGAACACGGTTACCCATGCGGACGCATCCGTCACGACATTTTCGTCGAACTTGAGCGTCAGTTCCCCCCGTTTGGTCGGAACAACCATCAGGTCAGCGCGTCGCTCGTCGAAGTCCGGCAATCCCGATGACGGCATTTGATGAGGCAGGAAGCCGTGCTTCACATCATCGTATTCCGAGGTGTCGTCATCGTCGGCCATACCGGCGTCAATCCAGTACAGAGGACTGATCGGCTTAAAGTTGTAGTCAAACGACCCCTGCAGCAGAGCTTCGCTTCGTTCGATGCTGGCCTCAAAGCTGTTCGGCCATTCCTCGTAGTCGTACCGGTTTACGACGCCATCCACCGGGTTTGCGATGCCAAACAGGATGGAATGGTCAGCGTATACCTGAGTCTTGTACAAGTTGGGGCTCTTCGGATCCATCCGGCGCACATATGTGTCTTTCGGGAAGTCCAGTTCTAGAGCATCGTCAAACACTTTGTGGCCGCTGTCCATCGGCTCCATCATCTGGGCTCCGGGGATGAGATCCTGCGCGAACATGATCTCGAATTCACCCTCTGTTTCATCGTCCCCGTTGATGATCGTAAACTCTATCGTGTTGCTCTTGTTCGGTTTCAGATCCATCACGATGGCGCGGAACACATCCTTGTAATCAGTGTCACCATCATTGTCTTCGTCGAAGTCGATCATTTCCGCTTCAATGTCGTTGATGATGACCTGCTCTGCACCAACAGCTTCGATAATCACTTCCACGTAGTTGCGGTTGATCGATCCGTTCCGTTCCTGAACCACCGGTCTGAGGATCGTATACGGCAAGTTTCTAGGCGAGATCTCCAGTGTGTAGCTGGCGTAAGGACCGGACTTGCCGGAGTTGTACACCTTAAAGGTAAAGATCGCCTTGTTGCCGTCCTTTGGCATGTCCTGATCTTCGATGATGAAGGAGAACGTCTCGTCTTCCGTATCGTACATCACTTGCAGATCTTCGATGTCGTCATTGTTGTTAAAAACGGTACTGCTGTTTACCAAAGAAAACTCATTGGTCAGGTTCCACGTCCAGGTGGTTTTTGTATCAGTACGTTCGATTTGCAGGATATAGTTCTCTGCATCGTCACCCAACGCACTCAACTTCGTCTGTACCGACTGGCGAGAAGTGCCCAGGTCAATAAAGTCAAACGTACCATATACGTTAAATTCTTTTTCTTCCGTCACATAAGCGCCATCAGAACCTTTAAACCGCTTGGAATCTTTCTCCGGTTCTTCATAGCTTGCCGGATACGGGTAAATATCCGTGTCAGGTACCGGTATGACCGGGACGTTAGTAGACGAAAGCCGGATCACCAGTTCCCGTTTGTAGATATCTTCTTGTTTGGTCGTCGGACCATCCGACTTGTAATAGAAGATAATCTTGTTCTCACCAGGCAATAGCGCTTCGTATATCTGTTCAAAGGTGGTAGAGTTGGTTCCTGCTGTCTTTACATTAAAGCGATTGGGGGCGCTGCTGCTCTCCCGCTTCAGAGAGACCTCAAAGTTATTGACATACAGGAACAGTCGTTGATCGTCGCCTTCTTTTACGAAGTAGGCATCATTCGACAGATCTGCATTGCGCATTTCACCGGCAAGAGCGCCAAGTGCCTTCTCCACGACTGATTCGACTAGGTCGTCCTTTGGTTCGGTCGTATCAATGTTGATCACTTGACCATCGTACATGGAGTCAAAGGTGACAAATGTGCCTGCCACATACGTGACCGTACGCTTAATCTCCTGCTCCACACCATCTACTTTCAGCTTGAATGTAAGCGTCTGTGTTCCTTCAAACGGCAGCTCTTTCAGCAGGAAGTTGATGTACGTCACGTCGTGATTGACTCCATCGATACGGACTACTTCATCTTGAATCGAGTAAGCAGCCATTTTGTTCGTATTGTATGTGACGAAGTACTTGTCAGGATTCTCGTGCAGCTTGACCGTGTCTCCGGCCAGGCTGGTAGCGATCACTTCCATATCGAAGTTGGCGCTCGCGTCCGGAAGGCTGCCTGTCGTACCCGTACCATTCATATCAGCCGAATCGTCATCAATGACCACATACTGAACAGCAAATGGTGTATTGTACAATGTCGTTCCATCCGTCAACCGAGCCAGATTGTCCAGATTGAGCAGCCAGCTCTGACCGATGCTGCTGACATTTCCTGGAGAAGCCTTGAAGTTGACCTCGTGGAAGAACGGTTGGTTGGGCAAATCCAACAAGAAGCGCAGTTCACCGTCTGCCGTGCCTTGTTCTGCTACTGGGTTCAAGGTAAGGTTGTCTGCAAGAAGGTTCACCCAGTATTCCGTTTGGTAGCCGCGCGTACTGGTAGACAATGTTTCGTTGATTTCAAAGATGAAATACGGATCGCTTTCCTCGTAACTTTCGCCGGCGATCGTCCGCAGCTTCACTCCGGGAATAGAATCAAGCACATCGCCATTTTCATCCTTGTATACGACAGTTGCCGTATAATCCGGAATGTAGCCGCCGACGATTTTGGTCACATCAGGCTGGGCAGAACGATCGTCGCCGTCAAAATTGCCGTTCAACAGCACCATTGCTTCATTGATAGAGGTTAACGGCACATTGCCCACACTCACGTTGGCTCCGCCGCCCTCTCTCGGATACGATCCTTGCAGCGAGATATAACCGTAGTCGTTGAAGAACGACTTACCGCTCGAATCCATGATGATTTGCAGGGTCTTGTGTCCGCTTGTCTCACCCAGCCAGCGCAATCTTCCCTGAATACCAAGCGGGTCGGAATTTCTAAAGATACCGCGGTTATCCGTTCCGCTGCCGTATACCCCTTCGACCAACACTTTGCTGGTGTCGATGCCACTCAGTGTGCTGGTGGACTGTTTCCGCAGCTGATTTTGCGGATCTTGGAAAATCACGTTGATCGATTCGCCTTCGTCTACGTTGCCGCTGTCACCATCAGCATTCACTTCTGCACGGATGATCGAAGGCTTTGTACTGTCAAACGAACCTGCGGCAAAGAACGGCAGATTGCCGGTTCCATTCAGCGTTACCCCATCGGCTACATAAGCGATGGTCGTACCGGCCGATGCTGTAACCGTTGAGATTGCACCGGACAAAACTACGCCTGGCGCAGCCACAACAGGAATGGCTGTTGCTCCTGCTGGTGCGTCATCTGTGGCGATCGCGTACTGAGTGCCTACCTGCAGCACCGTTCCTCCGGTCACAGCAGTGGAGATCCCTGCACCACCAATGGCCAGAGAAAGTTTGCCGTCCAGTCCGACCCGTTGGCTGCCGCTCACCGAACCAAGGGAGGTTCCGGCACTAGTGGTCGCTGTGGTAACGGTGCTTCCATCAGACAAGGCGTCTCCATTCAGCCCTACAATCGGCAGGGTGGAGATAGTTTCACTGCCTGCCGCCGTATCACCAATCGTCAAAGCAGTGCCTGCCGGATTTTTCGGTACGGCCACAATGACCGGTTTTCCGTCTGCAACAAGCAGTTGTCCTGATTGGATACTACCCAGCAAAGCAGCTTTTTGATCACTGCCGACGTTGAGCGAGAGTTGGGCATTCACGTCACCGATCGTGCTGAACGCCTGTTTTCCATAGACGCGTCCTTTGTCTCCTCCTAGTGCTACGCTGCCCTGTACACCCGGACCGGGGGCAACACCTGCGTAATTGATCTTTTGCAGTACGTAATCAGCCTGTATGGTCTCGGTGGCATATACCTTTACCTGACTGGCTGGACCTGCTGCGTCAGCTGCCACAATGCCATATATGATGTCGGCAGGGGCCGCCGGATCGTCAACAAAGCGCACCAGTTCTCCTTCCGTGAAGGCGACAGCAGCATTTGCCGGGATTCCTCCAGTATCTGTACCGGTCGCCGTATCATGTACTTTTAAACTGACTGTCGTGCTGTTGTCACTGTTGCTGGTTGTGCTGTCCACCCGAACTTGCAGGTTTGCTGCCGTATCGGTAACCGTAGTCGCTGTCTCATCCACGGTATCAACAGCAGGGTTATTCTCATCGACAGCTTTAACAATCCGCGTGTTTTCCGGGATTAGTTGCGCAGGATCAGGGTTGCCTACGACAAAGATCTGCTCCACCCGATCACCGCTGTTTAGCCCATCGCCTACCAGCACCCAACGCTGGTTCGCATTGGCGTCATTGACGGCAGCGGCTGAATCGGCACCATCGCCAATCAGCAGCACGTCGCCAATCTCCAGGTCCTCCGTCAGCTGGAGCACTCCGTTGTCAGCGTCGTCGTTGTCGATGCGAATCGCCGGATTGATCCCCGGTAATGTTGGGTCGTCTTCAGCAACCAGTTCTTCCTTAAACACGATGAATGGCATATTTGCCGTCGTGCTGTCGGTAGAAGCCCATGGGACAAATTTCTCAACGTCTGCTTCGCCAAGTGTTATCACATACGTGCTGGGATCTACCCATTCACCGGTCGTCTGCACACTGTTGTCGGGATTACGCTCGTCCAGAGCTGGTATCTCCACTACATTTCCGCTCGTTCCACCAGCCACGTAGTAAAATCCGAGCATATCGTTGATATCAGCAGCGTCATCCGTACCCGTTCCACCGTCTACGTCCTGGTTGAACTCGATGACGATGCGCTCATCGGCATCGACACCCGATGTACCGGTAGCATCTGCCTCCATATAGACAGCAGTCACGCGTAGGCCTTCTTCTTCCACTGTGTAACCATTGGGGACAATCACCTTGGCGTTCAGCTCGATCGCTTCGCCATTTGCATCCCCGCTGCTGTCATCATCCTCAATATAAAACGGCTCCAACTTACGCAGGTAGCGCTCTTCCGTTTCCGCTCCTGCAGCTGCCGGGTTTACCAGTTTTTCGTCGTAGAATGTAACATTTCCGTCAAAGTAGACAACGGTACGATACGTTTCCGTGTATTGGTCTTCTGTCCGCAAGATAAACTGAAGCAGGTTTTTTCCAGGCTGCAGTTCGATACCTTGGGTAGAAAAGCTGGAGTTGGACATGACCGAAGCCGTCGTCCCCTCCGCTTCACCGGTCGAAACATCAATGACATTTACCGTCACTTGTTTGACGTTTGGGGCGTTCCCTTTGATAAATACCGTTCCTCTTCTCGGATCGCTCACATTGTTAGGAGTGATCACCGTCGTACCGGTATCCTTGATGATTACTTCCTGAGAACCACCTGTGATCTGCAAATTATACAGCGAGGGGGCATCAATATAACGAACAAATACATGTTGGGTATAGGCAGCTCCTCCGCTGGTTCCGTTAAATGTGATTCGGTTCAACCCGGGGAAAAGCTGTACGCCCGAAACCGTGATTTTGGATCCTTGGGTAATGATTCCGCTATTCGGACTGGCACTCAGCCCTACTTCCATCGTATCCTTGTTCACGATTTGTTCCACCGTATAGGACAGAGTGCGTCCATCTACAGTGTTGAGCGTCCCTTCCATGTCTATACGGGACGAATTGTGTTCATACGGATTGTTCACATCCGTGCTGTTTAATTGCCGATTGGTAAAATCAATAAAATTGACCGCGCCGTAGGCTGGTGCCGGTGGTATGGTCGTAAACATCGTGCCTATCATCATCACAAAGACGAGAAGCACTAACAACGGCTTTCTGAACATTCTTTCCCCTCCTAATGTTTCTGCGGCAACTGCTAAAATGTTTCCCTTTCTTTTATATCGGTGTCTCTGCCTTTGATGATTAGACTTGTTTGCCTGTCCATACGTGCAGTCGCAAAAATCTTCGTTTTAAAAAAAGAAAGCCGCATCTGCTTTAAACAGATGCGGCTTCACGTATTTTTCACTTAATAAACCGTATTATTGCGTCCTCCGAGTTAGACGGCGGTAGGCGTTGATGATCGGACGGTGGCCCCTGCCGACCAGACCCGTCACTTCCGTTGCCATGTGAATCACAACAAGCAAAATGCCCATAATGATAATCGAGGCCCATAAGGCTTCCGTCTGGGTGAGCAGGATCGCCGTTGCTCCAAACAGGATACTGACCCCGTAGATGGTGATCACCGTAGTCCGATGGGACAGGCCCATGTCCAGCAGACAGTGATGCAGATGTCCCTTGTCCGGACTGGATATCGGCTTCTTGTTGACAATGCGGCGAACGATCGCAAAAAACGTATCCCACAGAGGCACACCAAGCACGACGATCGGGATGATGAAGGAGACAAACAGCGCTTCTTTAAAGCCCATCACGGACAGCGCAGCCAGGTTGAACCCGAGAAAGAGCGCTCCCGTATCTCCCATGAAGATGCGGGCGGGATAGAAGTTGAAATACAGGAACCCCAAAATGGCTCCTAACAGGACAAAACAATAAGTGGAGACGACGATGTCATTCATGATGAGGGCCATAATCGCCATCGTGGCGGTAGCAATCGCCGATACTCCCGCCGACAACCCGTCCAAGCCATCGATCAGATTGATCGCGTTGGTTACGCCAACAATCCAGAACATCGTAATCGGTATGGCCAGCCAGACGAGCCAACCGCTGGAAAAGTCGATCATGCCACCGAACGGCAGGTTAACCACGCCAATCTTCAAACCAAACGGAATGACAACAATGGCAACGCCAACCAACTGCCCGAGCAGCTTCCATCTGGGAGCAAGCTGGTATCGGTCATCCAACATACCGACGAGCAGAATGATCGTTCCCCCGATAAAGATACCGATGATTTCATTTGTCAATGGTACAAACAGAAACAAGGAAACCACATATCCCAGGTATATAGCCAAACCGCCCATGCGCGGCATGATTTTGGTATGTACTTTTCGACTGTCGGGAGCATCCACCGCTCCCAGCTTGACTGCAAGACGCTTTACATAAGGTGTGGCCAAAAAAGCAATCAGCAGTGAAGTCAAGAGCCCTAAAACATAGCTGGACATCTGTATTCTCCTCTCTTACCCTTACGATTGCATTCGTTGTGTCCATTTTTCCCGCAGAACGGCAGCCACAAATTGCGGAATCGCTAACTGCCGTCGCCAACGGGAAGGCTGACTGATCAAGCGGTAAAGCCACTCAACATGCATCTTTTGCCAAATGAGAGGGGCGCGCTTTACGGCACCTGCCAACACATCAAAACTGCCACCTACCCCCATCGCCAAGGGAACCTGAATCTGCTCCCAGTACGTGTGTATCCACTCGTCCTGCCTGGGGGAACCAAGTGCTACGAACAGCAAATCGGGGCGTTTGGCGGCGATATCTTCTACGATTGCTGCTTCTTCCTCTTTGCAGAAGTACCCGTCACGAACACCGACGATCCGGGACTGCGGGTACTGCGTGCTGAGAGTTGAGGCAGCCTTTCCGATCACATCAGGACTGGCACCCAGCAGGTAAACACTCCACCCATAAGCATTGGCACGTTCCATCAAGGCAGTCATCAGTTCGATTCCCGTCACGCGCTCTCGCATCGGGTAGTTCAGCCACCGCGCTGCATATACAATGCCGATGCCATCTGGAACGACATAGGCTTGGTCCAAAACCGCCCTAAAATGAGGATTGCTGCGAGCCACCATCACCACTTCCGGATTGGCTGTGACCACATGGGTTCGATCGCCTGCATCGATACGTCCCGTCAGGTGAGTCACGGTCTCCTCAAAGCCACTCGTCTTAAATGGTACACCCAGTATCTTTGCGACCTGCATCAAAACATACCCACCCTCGTTAGTTAGACGCAATCCGTTTGCAAAAAGTTACGTCAGCGTAACGCTTTCTTTTCAAAAGTAAATCTACCGTTATTATAACGGAGTTTACCTCTTGTGTAACAGTACTATTTGGAATAAGCCTTTATGCCTTGGACAGGGCAAACAGGAGATCTCCTTCAGCCACGACCTTCTCGCCGACTCGCGCCACAGCATGCCCTTTTCCTAGTGTACCCCGCAGCCGGGTCATTTCCACTTCCAATTGCAGTGTATCCCCTGGCGTCACCTGTTCCTTAAAACGAAACTGGTCAATGCCGGCGAAAAAAGCAAGCTTGCCCTTATGCTCTTCCATACTGAGCACCGCAACCGCGCCAACCTGGGCCAACGCTTCTACGATCAGGACCCCCGGCATCACCGGGTATTGGGGAAAATGTCCCTCGAAGAACGGCTCGTTCACCGTGACGTTTTTCAGACCGACTGCCCGTTTCCCAACTTCTAATTCCGTGATCCGATCGACCAGTAAAAACGGGTATCGATGCGGAATAATCGCCTGAATCTGTGTGCTATCAAGAACTGCCGAAATTTCCATGCCAACAACTCCATTTCCATTAAGATTGCTTGTCCCGCACGCATGAAGAGACTCTTGGCCATATAAACTATGGTCAATTCCCTTTCCCTGCGGGGATGCGGGATTGAGATAAAGGGGCACTTCTCGCTGAAGAAGTGCTCTTTATCCTTATGATACCCGATTGATCAACCGGAACTTGACCACATAGACGGCACTGGTGACAAACGAAAAAACGATGACAAACCACAGCCCAATCTCGGCGTACGGATACTGAAACATAATCAGGGTAAATACCAGATAGAACAAGACTGTTGTCAGCTTGCCAAACACATTGGCTGGAACAGTCTTTTTTCCACGCAAGTGAAAAATGGCGGAAGCGACAATCATCCCAATGTCCCTAGCAAAGAAAAACAGGGCGGCCCATACACTTATCCGCTCTGTCAAAAAAAATGATGTGATTACCGCTAACATCATCAGCTTGTCTGCCAAAGGATCCATCATTTTTCCAAATTCGGTTATTAACTTATAGGTTCTGGCAATGTACCCATCGATTATATCCGTCAAGCCCGCGATGATCAATATGACATAGGCGATCTCGATTTTGTAGGGATATGATGAAAAGAAGATGTATAGATAGATCGGTACCAGCAAAATCCGAAAGATCGTTAGAGCATTAGGAACGTTCATCCGAATCCCTCCGTGGGTCCCACCTCTGACACGCGACACTCCTTGACCACTTGTTTCATTATACCTCCATTGTTTGTTGAACAGCAACAGGGCTTTTGCCAAAGAATACCTGTCAAGGAGGATGCACACGATAAAAAGAAAAGAGCTTTCGGAACAAGGCCGAAAACTCTGCTGTACGATGCCTTTGTGTTACGTGCCTTCAAAGATTAAGTCGTACATATGGGTAAACGTACGGAGATCAAAGACCTCCGATACAGGGCGATCCCCCAGTACACTGTAGCCGATCATCAACCCCACGATCAGCGACAGAAACAACAAGCCGGGGATCAACAGAACTCTCGTCAACAGCAAAACCCGCTTGTTGGCCCTGCCATTGGGCTTCGGCTTCTTTTGCTCGCTTGTTTGCTGCGGCCTGCGCGAATAGCGGTTTTGTTCCACTTGTTCCATCAGGACTGCCTCCGTTTTTTCGTATGCGCCGCCTGTTCAGCCTGCTTCAGCAGTCAGCGTGCACGGATGTGGCTTCAGCGGCTGCGCAGGGAATTGGCAATCCCCATCATTTGTTCACTGATTGCGACTGCACGTGCGTTTAACTGATAAGCCCGCTGAACGGTAACCAGTTTGGCCATCTCTTCCTGCAGATTCACATTGGACATCTCCAGGGCTCCCTGGCGGATCTTGGATCCAATCCTCAGGTTTTCCTGGGCAGGAGGATACTCGGGGTTTTCATAATTTAAAAAGCCCATCACCAAACTCGGATCGTTTACTCCATCCGGCAGCGTCAATACATATTCGTTGTCTCCGATCTGCCGATACTGCCCTGGATTTGGGATGTGCCAGACCGGAATGCGCGGATCTTCTTCCGCCCCATTCACCATGATCCGGCCATCAGGGCTGATCGAAATCGTATCAGAGGGGTCGATGTCCAACTCCACTTCGAAACCATCTTCCCCCACCAGCTTGTCGCCAGATGCATTGACAAGGCTATAGGTTCCAGATGTGTTCTGCATCAGTTGGAATGCACCATTACGGGTGAAGACGTACTCGTCAGGGTTGTCCATCCGTCTCACCAGGAAGAAGCCTTCCCCCTCGATCATCAGATCAGTCGGGACGTCAGTCGCCTTCATATTGCCTTGGCTCATATCCAGGCGCGTCTCACCCAATCGGACACCGCTGCCAATTCTGAGTCCCGGTGGCGTGGTACGGTTCTCCCTATCATTGTACGGCTGCTCGTTCATGGAGTCAAACAGCAGCTCAGAAAACGAGGCATTGCGCCGCTTGTAGCCAACTGTGTCCAGATTGGCCAGGTTGTTGCCTGTTGTATCTAGAGCGTATTGAATGCTGCGCAAAGCGGAAGTGGATATGTGTAAGGATTGCATTCCGTACACCCCTTTCCTCAAAGGTTGTAACTAGCTTATCCGTTTACCCGGCCAATCTCGTTAGCCGCTTTTTCCAATGTACCGTCAAGGGTGGTGATGACCCGCTGGTTCGCCTCGTAAGCCCGCAGGACGGTCATCATATCGGTCATCGTCCTGGCAGAATCTACGTTTGCCCGTTCAATCCAGCCCTGACGAACCGCGTAAAAACCTTCAAGCGCAGGATCTTCGGATACGTCAGCCGGGACCTCTTCTCCTTCCCAGCGGTACACACTGTTTCCTTCCCGTACGAGCTGGTACGGATCGTCGACAACTTTGATCCCGATCCGCGGTCCGGGTTCATTATTCAACGGCTCGGTTAACGGTACATATGTCCCCTCCGGCTCAAATGGGTCAGGCCGCAGCAACTGTCCATCCGGCAAAATTTTCAGATCTTCTCCCACGTCGATGGTGCCTCCGACCAAGTCTTGCAGACCGTTTACGCGGATCGCACGATTTTGCTGGTCCAATACGTGGTATCCTTCTGCTGTCACCAGATACCCCTGGTCGTTTACCTGCCAACTGCCATTCCGGGTATAGCGGATATTGGCAGGGTCGACCGGCTGATCCAACTGAGCATCATCCTGCAGTCGCGCCACACCGAAAAACAGGCGTGGTTGAACCGGCTTGCCGTTGACGACTGGCCCATCCGGATCGATCGGCAGATTGTCTGTCAACGCCACATCGAAAGCGGAATAGGTCTGCTCGATATCTCCCTGCGCAAAGTTGGATATCGCTTCTGGGACGTATACACCGGTATGCAGCCCGCCGATCACGGCGGGCTGGCTGGGAATGCTAGGCCATCCCTGAATGTCCGGACTTTGCGAGTCGCGGATGCGCGATATCAACTGTTCGGGAAACGAACGCATCACAGCGTCATCCTGTTTGTATCCCGGCGTATTGATGTTTGCCAGGTTGTTCGAAAGCGACTCCTGCTGTCGCTGCAGCGACTGCATGCCTGAAGCCGCCGTGTACAATCCCCTGATCAAATGAGGTCAACCCCCTTATCCAAAAAGCTTTTTCTTCCTGCTCGGTAGCTTGTCCAGATATTCCAGCATCAATCCGGTACCTTTGGCCACACACATCATCGGGTCTTCAGCGATTAGTACCGGAACCCGCAGTTCATCAGCCAGCAGTTGGTCAAGACCGTGCAGCAGGGCCCCGCCGCCTGTCACGGAAACCCCCTTATCTATGATATCGGCAGAAAGCTCCGGAGGTGTTCGCTCTAAAACATTTTTTGATGCTTGTACAATTGCGCTAACCGACTCAGCCAGGGCTTCTTGGACTTCGTGCGACGCTATCGTGATGGTTTGCGGCAGCCCGCTCACCATATTGCGTCCACGGATGTCCATTTCGTCCTGGCGTCCGCCGGAAACGGTCCCGATCGTAATCTTGATCTCCTCAGCCGTGCGCTCTCCAATCAGCATCTTGTATTTGTCTTTTATGTACTTCATGATAGCTAGATCAAATTTATCGCCTGCTACCTTAATAGAAGAGGAGGTGACGATATCGCCCATGGAAAGAACTGCCACGCCAGTCGTGCCTCCCCCGATATCCACCACCATATTGCCAGAGGGTTGAAAGATGTCCAACCCCGCACCTACTGCTGCAATCTTCGGCTCTTCTTCCAGGTAGACCTCCCGTGCACCACCACTTCGTTCAGCCGCTTCCCGTATCGCCTTCTGCTCCACAGATGTGATGTTGGTTGGGCAGCAGATCAAAACACGGGGACGGGTCAACAAACTCTTGCCGCCAATCTGGGCGAGAAAGTGCTTCAACATCGCTTCTGTAATCTCAAAATCGGCGATCACTCCGTCGCGCAGCGGTCGGATTGCGACAATATTGCCGGGAGTCCTTCCTACCATACGGTGTGCCTCATGGCCTACGGCCAGTACTTTTTTCGATTGACTGTCAATAGCTACTACAGAAGGTTCATCAAGTACAATTCCTTTTCCTTTCACATAAATCAGCACATTGGCCGTGCCTAAATCGATCCCGATATCTTTGTTAAACATGAAAGGGCCTCCCTGTACGGTGTAAACATTCATTACTAATATCATAGGCCGGATTTCATGTGAGGACAAGGAAAACCTTCACGTTATAACCAATAAAATCTAAACGCTTTCTTCCTGTTCTCGTCTCACCTTTTTGCTTTTCCGTTTGTACTTGATCTTGGTCGCTTCCCCTCCTCGCAGATGACGGATTGCTTTGTGGTACTCCAGTATCTCCTTTACCTGGTTTGCCAATTCTGGATTTATCTCGGGCAGTCGCTCTGTCAGATCTTTGTGCACTGTGCTCTTGGAAACACCGAATTCTTTGGCGATCATGCGAACCGTGTTCCGCGTCTCCACAATATATCGGCCAATCTTTATGGTCCGCTCTTTGATGTAATCATGCACGCCCCTCGCCTCCCTGTATCGGAATTGTCTGATACAATATATGGGTAGGTGGGGACACATATTCTACGTTTCCAAGCCTGACAAGCTGGCAGCACTCAATCTTTTTTCACAGGCGTGTACACATGCCGGATTTTACAGCGCTTGACAGCATGAAAAAAACCCGGCTTTGGACCGGGTTTTTTTCTCCTGTTAACGCCAGAGTGGTTTTCTCTTACTGCGATTCTGCTTTGCTCAAATATTGTTCCGGGTCGACCGCATTGCCATCGACACGCACTTCGAAGTGCAGGTGGACACCAGCATCCTTTTCGTATACGTTGCGACCGGCTTTCCCAATCAGTTGACCCTGTTTCACTTCATCTCCCGGTTTTACGGAAGCGGATTCCAAACTTTGATATACAGTGGTCATCTTGTCGCTGTGTTCAATCTCGACGAGGACGCCGACCAGCGGGTCTGTTTTCACCTTGGTTACTTTTCCGTCCAGGGCAGCCATCACATCAAATGGTTGTTCATCTTTGGCCACAAAGTCAATCCCGGTATGCGGCGTGTAGGCCCCGTCGTACTGTACGAGCGCCTTTTCCTGCTCTTCCTCGGGAGCTGCATCGTCGAAGAAGCCCATTCCCTTTTCAAACGGAACATCTTTGGCTACCGGCCACGCCAATGGTTGCGACGGGGTATTGACTGGTACAGCTGATTGATCCGTCTCATCTGTTACCGCTGCCTGACTGCCGTCTTCAGGGGTGGTCACAGTGACACCATCCATCACGTCTGTCTTGTCAAGCGGGGTGTCATTGGCTGTTCCCTGATACCACATCACAATAGCGAGGATGATTGCTGCGGTTCCGATGTAGATAGCTGGGAACGCCCATTTTTTGCCCAGGAACGATCTCCAGGCTGATGTCTTTTTAAATGGAATCGGTTGTTTTTGATTCTTTTGATCTTCCATTTCTTATCACCTCAGTCCTCAGTATCGCCAGATTTTTACCGCTTAAACCTGAGAACGGGTGAAAAAAAGAAATTTTTTCATTACTCCACGAAATGCAAATCCTAGATCTTGATGACCTGCTGGTAGTTCTGCACGTCTACCCCTTGGTAAAAATACTTCACGATCTGCTCCGCGCTTTTGCCGGACTTGGCCATTCCATTGGCGCCCCACTGGCTCATCCCGACGCCGTGACCATATCCTTTGGTTGTAATCACGACCCGCCCCGAGGAGAGCTGCATGGTAAACGCCGTCGAATTGAGGCCCAGCTTCTCCCGCACTTCCCGGCCGCTGTAAACCTTGCTGCCAATCCGAACACGTCCAATGCGATTGCCAGTGGTCCGCTCCAGCACCGTATACCAATTGCCCGCTGAGGAAGCTGTCAGATCCAGGCGAGTGCCTAACTTCTGCTCCAACTCCGCTACATCCATCACGACTTGTTCCCGAAAACGGGGAGACTCCTGATCCCAGGGACTGGCTACACTTTGCAGATACGGAATCGAATGCTGCCAGTAATCTTCTGCATCTTCGGTAAAACCATTGCTTGTTGAAAAAAAGGTGGCATCAATCGGTTTTCCCTGGTAGGTGAGAATCATGCCTCTCGTCTCACTTACCGCCTGACTGATCTTCTGGCTCTTCCATTCATGATCGCTGCCCCACCGGATTTTCTGCTGCTGTTCATCCAGATAGACCTGATGTTTCACCGTATCCAGCACGTGCGCTCCTTCCGGCACGTCATCAAACCGTCCAGCAGCCAGTCTCCGTATAATGTAGGTACGTGCTGCCATAGCTTGAGCTTTTAGCGCTTCCAGTTCAAACTCAGCCGGCATCTCGGCAGCCACCACCCCTTCCAGGTAACGGTCGAGGGGGACTGTCTCCACTCGCTGCTGCTCAGTCCTGTAGACGTGGATCTGCAGCGAAGAAGCAGATGGCTGGTCGGGGTCTTCCTCTGGTTTGGGTGAAGGCAGCGGGTCGGAGGCAGAATCTGCTAGATAGTAGACGAGCACAGCCGGCATGAAAACTACGAGAGCAGGTAGAAGAACGAGTAGAGTGAGTGCGATTCGCTTCATAAAAACATCCTCCCCAACGATACTGGACGACCCGACATTATAGTCTATGTCCTCGTTGGGGAAGATAGAACGAAAGAGATTACGAGAGTCGTGTTTGCAGGTTATACCCTAGAGTCGTGACAGAAAACGGTCTATCCGCTCAAGTGCCCTCTCCAACTGCTCCAGCGATGTGGCGTAGGAGCATCGGATATGTCCCTGGCCACTCTGACCAAATACATCCCCCGGAACGACGGCTACCTTTTCTTCCATCAGCAGTCGCTCGGCAAACTCCTCTGCGCTGAGCCCGGTTGATGCAATGGAAGGAAAAGCGTAAAACGCCCCCTCCGGTTCGTGACAGGCGAGACCGATATCAGAAAAAGAGCGAACGATGTAGTTGCGCCGCTGTCGATAACTCTCAACCATCCGCTCTACATCATCGCGTCCGCGGCGAAGTGCCTCAACCGCCGCCATCTGCGCCATAATCGGCGCACACAACATGGTATATTGATGGATTTTCAACATCCCTGCCGTCAGATCAGGCGGGGCACAGACGTATCCCAGCCGCCATCCGGTCATAGCAAACGCTTTGGAAAAACCGGAAATCAGGATCGTCCGCTCCTTCATTCGCGGCAGGGCGGCAAAACTGTCGTGCAGGTGGTCGTATGTCAGTTCTGCGTAGATTTCGTCTGAGAGGACCAGCAGGTCGTGACGCTCGATCACGGCCGCCAGCTTTTCCCACTCCTGCCTGTTCATCGTACTGCCGGTCGGGTTGTTGGGATAACAAAAAATGATCGCTTTTGTCCGTGGTGTAATGCAGCGTTCCATCTCCTCCGGAGTCAGCTTGAAGTTGTTTCGTGCCGATGTCTGTAAAAAGACAGGCACTCCTCCCGCCAGCCGGATGATCGGCTCGTAGGAGACGTAGCAAGGTTCCACCACCAGAACTTCATCACCCGGATCGAGGACCGCGCGCAAGGCGATGTCAATTGCCTCACTTGCCCCAATCGTGACGATGATCTCCTCTTCCGCACGATACGAGACAGAGAATCTCTCTTCCAGGTAGTGTTGAATCTCCCGACGCAACTCCAACGTACCGGCGTTGGACGTGTACGCCGTATAGCCTCGTTCCAGGGCCGAAATGCACGCTTCACGAACGCGCCAGGGAGTGACGAAATCCGGTTCCCCGACCCCCAGCGATATGACGCCTTCCATCGAGGAAGCCAGATCGAAAAAACGGCGAATGCCTGACGGACGGATCGCGCTGACTGTCTCTGACAAGCGGCTTCGCGTGGATACCTGCTCACTCATGGGCTAACCACCATCCTGCGGTCGTCATCCCGCTCTTCCAGCACAATGCCATCATGTTTGTACCGTTTCAAGATAAAATGGGTGGCAGTTGAGATGACAGAGTCGAGCGTCGCCAGTTTCTGTGAGACAAAACTGGACACCTCCCGCATCGTCTTGCCCTCCAGTACGACAGACAAATCATAGCCGGCACCAGACATCAGATAGACGGCCTTTACTTCAGGAAAACGGCAGATACGTTCTGCCACCTCGTCAAATCCGACTTCCCGCTTCGGAGTCACTTTCACGTCTATCATCGCAGTCACATAGGGATTGTCGTCGATTCGTTCCCAGTTGACCAGTGCCGGAAATTTGACAATCACTTTTTCGTCGACCAAAGCCTGAATCTCTTGTTCCACCTCATCTGCTGTCGTTCCCAGCAGTTTGGCCAACTGCGAGCTGTTCAGACGGCTGTCCTCTTCCAACAGCCGCAGCAGTTCTGTCCGCTGTTGCTTGTTCATGATTCCACTCCAACCCTTCTTTGGTTTGAATCTTTTGACAAATCATCTTTCAGACTATAGTCAAAGAGCTACTCTCCTTCTTTACGTTGTCTACAGCCTGAATCTGTCTTTTTTTTGCGTGATCGCATTTCCATAATAATAGCACAGAGGGAGCACAGCACAAGGTACTGGAAATAGAAAAAAAGATTTGAACAAAAAAACAGCTGTTCTCCGTATTTGCCGGAGAACATGCTGTCTGGGTCTTTCTAACATGTCTGGCTGAATGATGGCCTGCTGTGCCCGGTAGAAGCAGCACATGGCGTACATTTATGCCAGATTGACAGAGAGATTGACCTGGCCGGTCTGTTTCGCTTTCGGCTGCATATCGGTTTCATCTGCCGCAGATGTGCTTTCTTGTTCCTTTACCCGCTTTACATCCGCACCCAAAGCCTGCAGCTTTTCGGCGAAGTTGACATAGCCCCGGTCCAGATGCTCTAGACCGATCACTTCCGTCTCTCCTTCGGCAATCAAGCCTGCCAGCACCAGCGCGGCACCCGCCCGCAGGTCGGTTGCGCACACTCTGCAACCGGTCAGTTGAGCGCCTCCTTCGACAATCGCACTTCGTCCTTCGATCTTGATATTGGCGCTCATGCGGCGGAACTCTTCGACATGCATAAAACGATTTTCAAAAACGGTCTCGGTGACAATGCTTGTCCCCTCTGATGCAAGCAGCAAAGCCATGATTTGCGACTGCATATCCGTAGGGAAACCAGGATACGGCAAAGTCTTCACGTCAACAGCCCGCAAGGATTCTGTACGCTTCACGCGTACACCGTTTTCCTGCTCGTCAACCTCTACACCCATCTCCCGCAACTTGGCGGTGATCGGCTTCAAGTGATCGCAAATCACACCTTCTACAAAGACATCTCCACCTGAAATAGCTGCAGCGACCATAAACGTGCCCGCCTCGATCCGATCGGGAATGACCGCATGGGTGCAGCCGTGCAGCCGATCTACTCCCTCAATGCGGATTGAGCCTGTCCCGGCGCCGCGGATCTTGGCTCCCATACCATTGAGAAAGTTGGCCAGATCCACGATCTCCGGTTCTTCCGCCGCATTTTCAATCACCGTAGTACCTTCGGCAATGGCTGCCGCCATCATGATATTTTCTGTAGCGCCGACACTAGCCACATCGAGATAGATCTTGGCGCCTTTCAGTCGACCGTCTGCAACCGCCTCGATAAAACCTTGTCCAATCTCGATTTTGGCCCCCATCGCTTCAAAGCCTTTGAGATGCTGGTCGATCGGCCTCGTCCCGATTGCACAACCGCCTGGCAGGGCGATTCGCGCCTTGCCCCGCCGAGCAAGCAGCGGTCCCATCACCAGAAACGAAGCTCGCATCTTGCGAACCAACTCATATGGGGCTTCACAACCATCCAGGTTGGCAGCATTGATCGTCAACATCTCGTCTTCATATGTAATCGATATCTGGAGCGTTTTCAAAAGCTCGCAGATCGTATATACGTCATCTAATGCCGGTACATCATGGATGACACATGTCCCCTCTTCCGCCAGAATTGAGGCTGCAATAATCGGGAGGACGGCGTTTTTTGCACCGGACACTTTTACCTTACCCGCTAATGCCTTACCACCGCGGACAATAATTTTTTCCAATGAAATCCCTCCGGGTGCTTAGTATTCCGCTGTTATGATCGGTGTCCCTGCGGTGATTCGCGTTATCTCACCCATTGTATCGGTATGGGTAGCTACTTGCAGATTCATCTTGTGTTGACCCGTCTTGATCCAGTGCTGCCACTGTCCGGCATAAGCGGACAAACTCAGTACTGTCTCATCGTGCAGACGCTCAACTGGTTGCGCACGGAGATATTGTAAAACGGCGAAAACTTTACCTTCCTGTTGATCATCACTCAGTGTATCACTGTATATTCCGCGAACACAAGTGCTAAAATGCGGAATTGCCGATTTTTCGGCTAATCTCTCCGTCACCTGCTGATACAGCTGTTCCAGATCCTTGAGAGCGGAACGCTCACCTGTCATTTTGACGACTAAATAGGTACGAAATCCGGAATTCTGCGGTACACCGACGAATCGTACATGGAGCTTCGCTTCACCAAAAACACCCAGCGTTTGCATGATATATGTTCCCTTGTCCTGTTGAGGATCCTGTGGAACCGAAAGCCCGAGAAGGCTGTTCCACTCATTGGCTTTTGCCCTTAGGTACTCTGCATCAGGCAGATGGTCACCATCAATGGTAGCGCGCAACTCGACCTCGCTCACCTGTGCACCGGATGCTTCTACCGCCTCGAGCAGGGCTGCAGCGCTATCCCAGGAACTAGACGGCTGATCGTCCGCTGACAGTACCGGCAGACCAACAGCGACCAGCAATAATACCGCTAGGAGCAGGCTCCCCCGCCATGTATGCTTCTCCATCTTCTCTCTCCCCGTTTCTTCTTCTTTACAACTATTCTTAACGGGAAAATGGAGATACATACCAGTGCCGACCAATCCATTCGCTATTTACTGAAAGAGATTTTGCAGCAGCAGGGAATGACCTAGGTACTCCATAAAAAACTGAGCCACGCCGTGTCCGATAAAGATGGACAACAGGACTTGCAGCAGCTTGGCTTGGGCCCCGTCCGGTTTCTTGACGAACAAATCAAACCGAAACGCTTGCAAGGCCCACCAGCTAATGGCAATAAAGATAATTGTCAGGACAATATACAAAAGCGCGGATATGCCGACGGAGTTTACCATTTGATTACCTCCAATTCGTTTACTTCAAACCCTTTTTTCCGTTTTCAGATCTTCTCTTACTCTGAACGGGTAAAGAACTCGGACTGACGAAAAACGGCGACTGGTAAGCGATCACCACCAAGCATGGCCGCCGCCTTACCGCTTCCTATCGTTTCTCGCCCGTCGCAGTGCTTTACTCCTGCCGGATGCGCCGACGGAGGAAGAAAAAAGAGAGGGAGATGGTATGCAGCCCCTCTCTTTTGGTCCAACCGTCATCCTTATTTGCTGGGAACCAACATATTGCCGAAGTCAAACCCTGAGTTGAAGTTGGCATGGATAAAATCGATAGCTGTGCCAGGCATAATGCCAAACAGCACCGTCAACACAGCGGTAATGGTTACGACAGTTGCAACACCAGCCGGAAAGACCACCCGTGTCTCCTCACGCCCAGGTCGCATATACATCTGCCGGATGATCCCAAAGTAATAGTAGTACGAAACAACACTAGTGGCAATCATCACTGCAGACAGCCAATAGTTCTCATGCCAGATCGCACTCCAGAAGATGTAAAACTTGCCGAAAAAGCCGGCTGTTACAGGGATCCCGGCCAGCGACAGCAGGAAGATGCTCATCGCAATGGCGGCAAACGGCGAACGATGATACAAACCAGCGAACGCTTTGAGATCCTCCGTCTGCTGCTCACGTGTCACGACCATGATCACGGCAAATGCGCCAAAGGCCATCAGCAGATAAGCGAACAGGTAAAAGAGCGCCTGTTCAAAGAAGAGCGAGGTGAGCGTGACGAACGGTACGAGCAGATATCCTGCCTGGGCCACACCGGAATAGGCCATCATCCGCTTGACGTTTGTCTGCCGTAATGCCATGGTATTGCCGATAATCATCGATAAAGCGGCGATAATGGACAGATAGAAGCTGAGATCTTCCATAAAGACCCGTCCGCCTTCTGGTGCTTTTTCCGGATTGTACAGGCCGATAAAAGCGATCAGCAGCAGCCGAAAGACGAGGGCAAATCCCGCCGCCTTGGAGACGGTCGTCAAAAACGCGGTTACCGGTGTCGGAGCCCCTTGATACACATCGGGAGCCCACATGTGATTGGGCACAGTGGAGATTTTAAAACTGAGCCCGACGACCAGGCAGGCAAACGCGAGCAGGACAAGAAACCCAAACCCGGCAACATAAGCCTCATTGAGCCGCTGGGTGATCTGGTACAGGTTGGTCGTCCCAGTCAGCCCGTATACGTATGACATCCCGAACAAAGTAAAGGCTGTTGCAATGGATCCCGATACGACGTATTTAAAGGCAGCCTCATTGGACTGCAGCCTTTTTTTGCGCAAACCAACCAAGACGTAGGAGGAGAGCGACAACAGCTCCAAGCCGATAAACAGGGTGAGCAGGTCGGCCGAGGAGGCCATCACCATCGCACCGAGCAATCCGGTCAGCAGCAGGTAATAGTACTCTCCGCTGTGCTGTACTTCCCCCGTCTTCATATAGGAGAGGGAGAGCAGCAGAGTAAACGCCACCCCACCGAGAAACAGCAGCTTAAAGGCGTTGCCGAAATCGTCGACGCGCAGCATGTCGGCCATATATGAGAATGGTTCGTCCAGTGCCTGCATGTTGGAGACGACAAATCCCCCTGCCACCACGACACCTGCCAAGGCCAGCCAGCCGAGGATCGCCCGATTGGCCCGCTTGCCCATAAACAAGTCGATTAGAGAAAGCAGCGTTGCAAAGCCCAAAATGATGAACTCGGGTAGAAGGTAGCTCCAATCGTAAGAAAAGATATCTTTTACTTCCATCGCTTACCCTCCTATTCCCGTTACGATTGGTACAATGGTTTTCAGCGTTTCTTGCAGTGGATCGCTCAGCACAGCCGGATAAATCCCGAGCAGGATGATAAAACCGAGCAGGACGATCATCGGGATCACTTCGATAGGCTGCGCATCGGCCAAGCTCAGGAACCGATCCGGTGTGGGGCCAAACGTGGTGCGGAGAATGGCCCGCAGCAGGTAAGCTGCTGTCAAGATGATGCCCAGTGCCCCAATGGTCCCGATCACCGGCATGGTACCAAACAGTCCGAGGAAGGCAAGGAACTCACTAATGAAGCCGGACATCCCCGGCAGTCCCAGGGAGGCCATCGCTGCGGCCAGCAAGATCCCGCTGACAAACGGCATCGATCTGGCCAGTCCCCCCAATTCATCGATCTGCGATGTCTCTACGCGCTCCCAGATCACGCCAATCAGGAAAAACAGCAGCGCTGAGATAAAACCGTGGGAGATCGTCTGAAAGACAGCACCCTGGAAGCCAATCGTATTCATCGCAGCAAAGCCGAGCAGGACAATCCCCATGTGGCTGATACTGGAGTATGCCATCACCATCTTCAGATCTTTTTGCACAAACGCCAATACGGCACCGTACAAAATATTGATCACCCCAAGGATGGCCATCCAGGTAGCGAAGAAGTAGGCTTGCTCAGGGAAAAACCCGATCCCTAGACGAATCAATCCGTAGGCGCCCATCTTCAGCAGGATGCCGGAGTGGATCATCACGATCGGCACGGGAGCCTGTACGTGAACCCTCAGCATCCAGGTATGGAACGGAAAGATCGGCAGCTTGATACCGAAGGCAATGAACAAAGCGAGAAACAGAGCGGCCAAAAGACCAGGCTTAACCTGCTCCATCATCGCCAGAAAATCGGGCGAGGTCAGGATCTGTCTCAACTCTGTCATGTTCATCGTAGGGTCGGCATTCAACTGCGGTGCCGTCCAAAAGATGGCGATAAAGGCTATCAACATGATCGCCGAGCCGATACCATTGTAGATCAGAAACTTGTTCGCTGCCCGCTCCCGTTCAGAGTAGCCCCAGATCCCGATCAGGAAATACGCCGGGATCAAGGTCAATTCGAAGAAGATGAAGAACAGAAGCAGGTTTTGTGTCGCAAACACGCCAAACATCCCGATCAAGAGCAGGTGAAAGAGGATGAAGTACTCTTTCAGACGACGCTTGATCTGCCACGATGCAATGGCCGCCAGCGTTCCGACGATCGCTGTCAGCACGATCAACGGCATGGAAATCCCATCTACTCCCATGTCGTAGTTGATCGGGAAGGTAAACAAATCACCGCCCGCTCCTACTCCGATCGGAACGGCGATCCAGGGCAGATGCTCGACAAACTGCATCTGCGATTGCTGATAGTCAAAGTTGGCAAATAACATCAGCGACAGGATCAGCGGCAGCAGCGTACCGATGATGCCGATCTGTTTGATGATCCCGCCATGTTGCTTGGGGACGAACGCCAGGATCAGAATTGCCAAGAGCGGTGAAAAGGTAATCAGGCTAAGCAACATACTATTGTCCATTCGGGATACCTCCTAGCACCGTGAACCCAGCGACCAACAGGACCAATCCGAGCAGAACGACAAAGCCGTACGTTTGTACCTGGCCGTTTTGGATACGCGCATGCAAGATACCGATACCATTGGTGATGTTGGCCACAAGTGCCACCAAGCCGTCCACGATGTAACGGTCAATCAGGTTGAGCAGAATGCCCAGCCATTTGAGCGGTCGGACAAACACAGCGTGATAAATTTCATCAATGTAGTACTTCCGGTACGAGAGTTGATACAGCCATGGCAGCGGACGGGAGATGATGTCGGACGATACGGTCCGTTTCACGTACATCAGATAGGCCAACAGGATTCCCAGAACAGATACCAGAATCGCAACCACCTGTACCCAGATCGCCGCGTGGCCTTCCTCTGTACCGAACGACTTGCTCAGGTATTCTCCGATGCTGCCGGATACCAGCCAGTCCTGAAGGATCGGTGCAAACGGCGTATTGACGAATCCCGCAACGACGGCGAGCACAGCTAGAATCAAAAGCGGCACCGTCATCACCGCCGGGGATTCATGAGCTCCGTCAGCTCCACCGCGTCGCTCGCCGGTAAAGGTCAGGAAGTAAAGCCGGAACATGTAAAAAGCGGTGAAAAAGGCAGCAATCAGTCCCAGCCATAATAGATCGAAGCGGTGTGCACTGTAGGCAGCGCCCAGGATGGCTTCCTTGGAGAAAAATCCGGAAAGCGGCGGGATTCCCGCAATCGCCAGGCAGCCGATCAGGAACACACCTGCGGTGATCGGCATTTTTTTGCGCAGACCACCCATTTCAAACACGTCCTGGGTATGTACGGCATGAATCACACTGCCTGCCGCTAAAAACAACAGCGCCTTAAAAAAGGCGTGGGTCATTAAATGGAACGTACCGGCGACATAACCAACCGCCCCAGCAACTCCCAAAGCCATCATCATATAACCCAGCTGACTGACCGTTGAGTAGGCCAGAACACGCTTGATGTCACGTTGTGTCAAGCCAATCGAAGCAGCGAAGATGGCGGTGAATCCACCTACATAGGCAACCACGTTCAGTGCGGTCGGCGAAGCGATAAACAGCGGATACGTGGCCGCAACCAGATACACCCCGGCCGCTACCATCGTCGCGGCGTGGATCAACGCGGATACCGGTGTGGGACCTTCCATCGCGTCGGGCAGCCAGGTATGCAGCGGAAACTGACCTGACTTACCTATCGCTCCGATAAAGATCAGAATCGCAGCCAAGGTAATCATCCACGGCTCCAGTCTGCCGGCTGATACCGCATTGAAGATTTCGGAGTAGTCAAAGCTTCCGGTCCACCAGAACAGCAAGATGATTCCGATAAACAGGCCTACATCGCCAATCCGTGTGACGATAAATGCCTTTTTGGCAGCCGCTTTTGCTTCTGGTTTGAAGTAGTAGTAGCCTACCAGTAAAAATGAACAGACCCCGACCAACTCCCAGAAAATGTACACCTGCAGCAGATTGGGAGAAATCACAAGGCCGAGCATTGAAAAAGTAAACAATGACAGATACTGATAAAAGACCGGATAGCGCTCGTCTCCGTGCATATAGCCGCGGGAGTAGATTTGGACGAGCAGGCTGACCAGCGTTACAATCACCAGCATCATCGCGTTCAACTGGTTTACCTCAAAACCCATCTCGACGACAGACTGGCCGATCTGCAGCCATTCCACCGGTAGTTTGTAGTCGATCGCCCCTTCTTGAAAACGTGCCCACAAGGTCATGACGGATAGCACGAACGAAATCGCTACCGCAACGATCCCCAGATAAGCCGCAGCTTCTTTCAACTGTCGGCCGAACGAGACGATCAGCGTGAAAGCAAATAGCGGAAAAAGAGGAATCAGCCAGGCGTATTGCATGATCGTATCCATAATTCACCTATCCTTTTCCCTGTTTTGGAGGCTGGATAAAGAAGCAAGCATCTTTCCCATCCTCTTTAGCGCTTCATCGTGTCCATCTCGTCCACGTTCACCGTGTCACGGTTGCGGTACAGCGAGATCAAAATGGCGATGCCCACTGCTACTTCAGCGGCCGCTACAGTCATCGTAAACAGGGTAAAGATCTGCCCTGTAATCGACGCGTACAGTCCGTACTTGGCAAAAGCGACCAGATTAATGTTCACAGCATTTAGCATCAATTCTATGGACAGCAGCACGACAATCGCATTTCGTTTCGTCAGTGCCCCGTACAGCCCAATACTGAAGAGGATGAGAGCAATCAGCAGGTAGAGCGGAAGGGATACTTCAAAGATCATTCGTTCTCACCCTCCTTTTTGGCCAGGATAATCGCACCGACTAATGCGACCAGCAGCAAGACCGAGGTCAACTCAAACGGGATGACAAACTTGGTGAAGATCTCCGTACCCAGCTGCGTAGCGTTGTCGACCTGTGCAGCGGTCGAACGGTCCGGCGCCGGAACCCACGGCGTATTCTGAATGCCCCAAAAGATGATGACGAAGAAAACAGCCACGATGAGAAAGCTAAGCCAGCCTTTGTTTGCTTTGGATACCCCTTCATCCATCGCATCGTGTCTAGTCAGCATGATCCCGAACAGCATGAGAATCGAGATCGCACCGGAGTATACGAGCACCTGCGAGATAGCCACAAACTCCGCTTCCAGCAGGACAAACAGACCGGCGATGCTTAAAAAGGTAACACCGAGCGAGATGACCATATGTACCACACGGGTGAAGCTGATCATAAAGACAGCTCCCCCGATCGTCAGCAAGGAAAGGACGGCAAATGCGAGAAACGTTCCGCTCACCTGCATCGCTAGTTTTCCTCCCTGACGTTGGTATTGTTATCGTCTAGCCACTTCAGATTTTTGTACAGCTCATCCCGACTGTAGGAGGCCAGTTCGAAGTTGTTGGTCATCACAATCGCTTCTGTCGGACAAACCTCCGTACAGAGGTCGCAAAGAATGCAAATTTCAAAGTTAATATCGTAGGTGTCGATGATCTTACCCTTCTTTTCCGGATCGGGGTGCGGTTTGCCCGTCAGCTGAATGCATTGGGTCGGACAAATACGCGCACATTGATTACAGACAATACATTTTTCCGGAGAAAAGTGTTGGATACCACGAAACCTGGGTGGCATCGGATAAGGAACGTCGGGATAGGAGTGTGTCACCTTTTTTTCCGACAGTTTCTTTAGCGTATATCCCAGTCCTTTGGCAAATCCTAACATGATTGTTCACCCCTTATCGTTTACTGGGACAAGCAGCTTTTCCGAGTTCTGTTTACATCATACCAGACTGGTAGGAGACAAACAGCGCGGTCAGCATGATGTTAATTAACGCAAGCGGGAGCAATCCTTTCCAGGCGAAGCTCATCAACTGGTCGGCCCGCAGGCGCGGCATGGTCGCGCGCAGCCAGAACTGGAAAAATACATAGAGCGAAAACTTCAAGATAAACCAGATAACTGGCGGTATGAAGTCAAGTGCCGGATGGATCGGAAGCCATCCACCGAGGAACAGGATCGTAACCAACGTCCCCATCCCAAACATGTAGACGTATTCCGCCAGCATGAACATCGCGAAGCGGAAACCGGAGTACTCGACGTGATAACCGGCGACCAACTCCGACTCTGCTTCCGGCAGGTCAAACGGGGTCCGGTTCAGCTCGGCTTGGGCTGCGATGATAAACACGACAAACCCGAGAAATTGCGGCACAATGTTCCACACATCCTGCTGAGCCAGCACGATCTCTTTCAGATTGAGACTTCCCGTCATCAGGACAATGCCAACTACCGACATAACCAGCGGCACTTCGTAACTGATCATCTGCGCCGCCGAACGCAGTCCCCCGATCAAAGAGTACTTGTTGTTGGAGGCCCAGCCGGCCGTTATCACACCAAGTACAGTAATCCCGGAGAGCGCGATGTAGTACAGGATACCAATCCCGAGATCAGCAAAATGCAATGTATCCGTAAATGGCATCACTGCCAGCACGGCAAAAGCAGGGGCGTAAGCAAGCACTGGCGCCAGCGCAAACAATGCCTTGTCGGCGTGTTTGGGACGAGTGTCTTCCTTGAGCAGCAGCTTGGCTACGTCTGCCACGGTCTGCAAAAGCCCTAGCGGTCCAACCCGGTTAGGCCCAATCCGCAGCTGCATCCAGCCGATCACCTTGCGCTCAAAATAGATCGCGTAAGTGACGAAACCAAGTACGACGAGCAGCAAAGCCACTGCCGCAACGGCAAACAGCAATATGTTCTGCAATCCAGGTGTTTGTTGCAGCAACTGTTCCATCACGCGTCCACCTCCCCAAGTACAATATCAATACTGCCGAGAATCGCTACCATGTTCGCGATGTTTTCTCCTTTCAGCAGTGTCGGGAGGATTTGCAGGTTGTTAAAAGACGGACGACGGAACTTGAGCCGCCATGGTTTGTCTTTTCCCTGGCTGGCAATGTAGACACCGATCTCTCCGCGCGGCGATTCAATTCGCACAAATGTCTCCCCTGCAGGCGGACGAATCACGCGCGGTACTTTCCCCATAACCTCGCCTTCTGACGGGAACTGTTCCACCGCCTGCTCCAAAATACGCAGGGACTGTTCGATTTCCGCCATGCGCAGGTGGTAGCGGGAGAGACAGTCACCCTCCGTCGCCACCGGCACGTCAAAGTCAAACCGGTCGTAAATGCAGTAGGGTTCATCTTTGCGAAGGTCCCACTTGATGCCGGTACTGCGCAGCATCACACCGGATAGGGAGTAGTCAAGTGCCATCTTGGCATCAAAAGTCCCGATGCCCCGCAAACGACTGATAAAAATTTCGTTGCCGGTGACCAGATTGTGATAACTGGGCAATTGCTTTTTCATATACTGAATGAACTCTTTTACCTTGTCGATCCAGCCAGGCGGAGCATCCCATTTGACACCTCCTACGCGCATGTAATTAAACGTCATCCGTGCGCCGCACAGTTCGTTAAACAAGTCTAGAATCATCTCGCGGTCGCGGAAGGCATAAAGAAACGGACTCATCGCTCCGATGTCCAAGAGGTAAGTCCCCCACCAGACGAGGTGGCTTGCCACACGGTTCAACTCCATCGCAATCAGCCGCAGGTACTGGGCTCGCTCCGGTATTTCCAATCCCATCATCGTCTCTACCGCATGACACAACACATAATTGTTGGTCATGGCCGACACGTAATCGAGGCGATCGGTATACGGAATGATTTGCGTGTAGTTGAGATCCTCAGCCAGTTTTTCCGTTCCGCGATGCAGGTAGCCGATCACTGGGATTGCTTCGGTAATCGTCTCCCCATCTATTTTTACGACTAAACGAAACACGCCATGCGTACTCGGATGCTGCGGCCCTACATTTAGCAGCATCTCTTCGGTACGAATGCCGGTGTCGGGCGAAATCGCAGTGGAAAGCGTCGTCGGTTCGGTTCGCATATTCACCCGTCACACCTCCTCGTCATACTGCTCGTAATCCTTACGCAGGGGGTGACCGACCCAATCATCAGGAAGCAGAATTCGACGCAAATCGTTATGACCCGGGAAATAAATGCCGAGTAAGTCGAATGTCTCCCGTTCGTTCCAGTTGGCCCCCGACCAAACATCTGATACAGAAGGGATTGTCGGATTCTCTCGGTCCGTAGTTACTTTGACTGCCAAACTCTGTCGGTTGTTGTAGGAGTAAAAGTGATAGTATACTTCCATCCGATCCTCATAATCGACACCGTGCAGATTGGACAGATAGTCAAATGCCAACTGTTCATCTTCTTTCAAAAAGCGGGCCACATCCTGCCACTGATCATTTTTTACAACAATCGTCGGCACTTCCTTGGCCAATTCATTGATGTAAGCGTCCTCTATCGCATCTGAACCAAACTGTTCCGTAATCCGTTTGATATATTTGTCGAGGAAGGGTTGATTCTTAGATGGAGGTTTAGGCGCTTCTTCTTCCGCAGACGCTCCCTGCACGGCTTTCGCTTTTGCCGCAGCTGCAGCTGCCGCTTTTGCCTTGGCCGCGGCGGCTGCCTTTGCTTTCGCGTCTGCATCGCCTTCGGCTCCGCCGCTCTCGCCTGCTTCCCGGGCTTGCTTCGCTTTCGCTGCTGCCGCTTTTGCCTTGGCCGCGGCGGCTGCCTTTGCTTTCGCGTCTGCATCGCCTTCGGCTCCGCCGCTCTCGCCTGCTTCCCGGACTTGCTTCGCTTTCGCTGCTGCCGCCGCGGCGGCTGCTGCTTTTGCCTTAGCCGCGGCGGCTGCCTTTGCTTTCGCGTCTGCATCGCCTTCGGCTCCGCTGCTCTCGCCTGCTTCCCGGGCTTGCTTCGCTTTCGCTGCTGCCGCCGCGGCGGCTGCTGCTTTTGCCTTAGCCGCGGCGGCTGCCTTTGCTTTCGCGTCTGCATCGCCTTCGGCTCCGCCGCTCTCGCCTGCTTCCCGGGCTTGCTTCGCTTTCGCTGCTGCCGCTGCTGCGGCTGCTGCTTTTGCCTTGGCCGCGGCGGCTGCCTTTGCTTTCGCGTCTGCATCGCCTTCGGCTCCGCCGCTCTCGCCTGCTTCCCGGGCTTGCTTCGCTTTCGCTGCTGCCGCTGCTGCGGCTGCTGCTTTTGCCTTGGCCGCGGCGGCTGCCTTTGCTTTCGCGTCTGCATCGCCTTCGGCTCCGCCGCTCTCGCCTGCTTCCCGGGCTTGCTTCGCTTTCGCTGCTGCCGCTGCTGCGGCTGCTGCTTTTGCCTTGGCCGCGGCGGCTGCCTTTGCTTTCGCGTCTGCGTCACTAGTAACTCCGCTGCCTTCGCCCGCTTCATTCTGGGCTTGCTTCGTTTCCGTAGACTGTTCACTCTCGCTGGAAACTGATTGATTAGCAGTTGAACCTGCTTCGGCTAGCTGCTCTTGTTCGCGCTGTTTGCGCAGCGCTTCCGCCTTTGCCTTGGCTTCGGCCGCTGCCTTTGCCTTTTCTTCAGGCGTAGGTTTACGCTTATCTTCACTCATTGACTGGTCACCTTCCTCCCAGTCTTCGCTTCATACCGAATCTTCTCTTGCAGTTTGTTAATTCCGTAAATTAGTGCGGCTGGATTTGGCGGACACCCCGGAATGTAGACATCTACCGGCACCACCTGATCCACCCCTTTGACCACACTGTACGATCTGATGTACGGGCCGCCCGCAGTGGCACAGGAGCCCATCGCAATCACCCACTTCGGCTCAGGCATCTGATCGTACAAACGGCGAAGCAGGGGAGCCATTTTTTTCGTTACCGTACCGGCGACAATCATCACATCTGACTGCCGGGGGGAAGCACGAAAAATAACGCCAAACCGGTCCAAGTCATAGTTGGCGCCTCCACTCCCCATCATTTCGATCGCACAACAGGCCAGGCCAAATGTCAGAGGCCATAGCGAGTTGCTGCGCACCCATCCTTTGAGGGTCTCCATCGTTGTAAACAGTACGTTGCGATCCAGTTCCTCCTGCAGCTCAGGCGCAATGTTCTTGAGGTCTAGTTCCATTCCAGCACCTTCTTTCTCCAGGCATAGATCAGCCCGATTACCAGCAGGACGACAAAGATGACCATCTCAACCAGAGCAAATAATCCAAGTTGATTGTAGGCCGCTGCCCACGGATAGAGAAACAGTGTCTCAACGTCAAAAATAACGAACAACAGAGCAAAGATGTAATACTTCACATTGAAGCGGACCCAGCTCTCGCCAACCGGAATGTTTCCGCTTTCATAGGTGGTCTGCTTTTCAGGGGTTGGATTTTTGGGCCGTAAAAGCGGTCCGATGAAGCTAACGGTAACCACTGGAAGCAGTACGCCGAGGATCAAAAAAATAGAAACGATTACATAGTTATTCGCATACTCTGCACTCATCAGCCTTTCCCCCTCCGTTGTACAGTGAGGCTCAAGAAAATGCCCCCACCATTATAGCAAATCGGGTCTTCTACTGTCTAATGAAAGCGGCAGACCTTTTCTTGTTCCGATCAGCTTTCACAGGCACAGAAAAGCAAGGCCATCGACGATGGCCTTGCCTGTTTTCCGCTTGTTAGTCCCGTCTTACTTCGATTTCCACTTCCCTGCCGTCCTTCTTCACTTTTTTCACTTCGATTTCCAATCCGTGCTCCGGCAGGATTTTTCCACCGTCCGGGTTAAACGGGCTGGAATAATCCTCTTCGTCAGAGAAGGTGCTTACGCCCGGCAATCCCTCGTAGACCATGGAGAAGGTCGGATAGACGACATTGATATCGGACGTCTCACTCAGACCAAAAGCTGCATCGTTGATTTGGAAGCGTGTAGACCCTACCGTGCCGTCATCCCAGTAATGTCCACGCTGGTGAGCATCGACCACACCGAGGAACCCTTCACCAGGATGGTTTCCTGTCATGTTGTCCTCTCCCCAACGGCCATCGTAATACCAGATGAGCAAGCCGGGATCGTACACAAGCAAGCTGTTGTTGCGTCGATAGTGGGCCAGTCCGATGTCGACACCGTTGTGCGAACGCCATTCTACCAGATAGTAGCTGGGATACAGAATCGGTGAACCATCAAATTTTTCAAAGCCATCCAGTTCAAACAGCGGTTCACCTTCGGCATCGTCCTGGAAGATCACCTCATCATCGGCCACTACCTCGATATTATCAACGTAGAAGCCTTCCATGATAAGCCCGCCGTCTGTTTTGTACTGGAATTCAATCCTGATCTTCTGACCAACGAAGTCGGACAGATCCAGTTCTTCACTTTCCCACTCGCCATCAGTGGTATCGTCGTACCCCTCAATCTGCTCTGGTTCTTCAGAACCTTCAGCGTATACATTGACATAGAGGTAGTCATAACCGGTCTCAATCTGCCGCCACGAGTCAAACCTCAATGACGCTTCGTTGACTGCAGTCAAGTCGATCTCCGGTGATGTCATGCGGGAATCAAGGTCATTTCCTTTGGTGGAGAAATAAGCGTAGTCCCCGTCTTTCGGTTGAGTGGGCGGCTCCATCTCCCGATCCGGCAGATTGATCTTGAGCAGCTTCCCGTCATCATCCATACTAACGGCTTCATCCAACTTCACTTTTTTCTTCCGTCTCAGATCATCGAGATCGATCTCCTGCGGCTCCGGCCAGTTGCCGCCGAGGGTCTCACGCAGGTACAGTTTGGCCCATGGACTAAATCCGGTTGGCTCCGTTCCAGGAGTCTGACCTGCCCAACTGCCGCCTGACATCAGCGACCATACCTCAACTGGCGAACCGGTCCCGGAGTACCCTGTGTCGTATTCATCCGGCAATCCCAGGTTATGGCCATATTCATGGGCGAAAACCCCGACAGCACCGTCCTCCGGCTGGATGATATAGTCATATGCCTTCAGGGGTGTACCTGGGATATCAGTCGGTTCTCGCAAGGTCCAGCGGTGAGACCAGATCGCGTTCTCGCCAAGCTCCCCTCCACCGGCTTCTTCCCCGATTCCAGAGTGCACGATCATCAGTGTATCCAGCAATCCATCCGGCTCCATGACGTTCAAGTCGCCGTCCAAGTCGTAAGGGTCACGTTGGTCGTATTTTTCCCAATCATCAGAAATTTGCTCACCTACTTGTTCGAGCGTCTCCATGACCAGTTCACGAGGGCGCTCATCGTTTCCATTTGCATCATTGCCACCGTAATAATCAGCATCGTTTTCAGCCATGATCCACGGTGTTACCGTCCCTTCAAGTTTCCAGCTGCCGGCAGACTGCTGATCATAATACTGGGTCATCGTGATAAGCTCTTTGCCTTCCGGAGTGGTGTAGCCATCCTCGTTGAACAGCATGTTTTCATAGTGTTCCTGGTTAAAATCGGCTGTCCAGAAGTAGTAGCCATCGTCTTCAATATTGTTGTGGGTAAAATCTTGGTATTCAATCAGCGCTACTACGGCGTTATCCACATGGGCTCGGTCTTTCTTCTTCACCTTTTTCGCCTTTTCGCTGCCGCTAACCAGCGCCATGCCGTTTTGCTGTACGCCAAGTTTCCCTTTGAGAGCCTTTTTCCCGATTTTGGTTGATGTGTCAATTCCCAACGTTTCTGTACCGGGACGTTTGGGGCGCGTCACGTAGCGTTTGACGACACGGTCGATCTCCTCAGGGGATGCATCCTCGTCCAGTTCACCTTGTTCGATCAAGGCGTTGACCAACCTGTCCGTGTTTACCACAGCCCAGTCGACGTGCGCATCCTCGTCCTTCGCCGCAGCACTCAGCGGTGTGCCAAACAGTGCGCCGAGCACCAGTGTCGAGCTCATAATACCTGCCATAACTTTACGCGTTCTTTTCAACAAGCATCACCCTCTCCCTAGATTTTGGAACATTGGCTAAACGGCTCCCATGCGCTTAAAAATTTTTGGCTGCTTTATTTATTTTTATAAATAATTATTATTCCGTCCGGATTTCGCTTTCTCCTTGAATCGTTTTTCCTATTTTCTGGAATCGATTAAAATCGAACGGTGACAGCTTTTGTAGAACAAATAGGTCTATAGTAGGGGGAGAGGGCGTGATTTTGTAGTTGATGAAAAAAAAGATGCGGCTCAAGGCCGCATCACATCTGTCTCCTTGGCAGGACCAGGGAGAGTTGTTATTGGATTGACTGAGGGTCTTTCGTTCCGAGGAAATCTTCATAGATCCGATCCCAGACAACCGTGAACTCCATCTTCTGGTCGTCTGGAATCTCATGCATGTTGACAATTGGCTCTTCCAGATACGGTGTCAGTTTGACGAGAACCTCAAGCAGCATCGTATCGTTAACCTGCAGCATCTCTTTCAATTCGTTTTTTGACATCTGGAACGTATTCTCGTCCTTTTCGTGCAGAGTCAGGACCAGTTTGCTGAACACCGGGTGAATCAATGCCTCGAGCTTAATGTGAGCCAAAGCGGTACGCTCTTCTTCTTTGAGTGTGAAAAGTTCCTGCACGTCAGGAAATGGCTTGATCGGAATATCCCAATAACCGTCCTGGTCCAGCACCAATCCCCACTTCACAAACAGTTCGATTGCTTCATCCACGGTAGAGGGATACTCGTAACCTGAGCGTTTTAAGAATCGCTTGTGTCGCTCCAGACGCTGCACATATCCCTTATAGGATTCTTCTGACTTGAACTTGGATTTATCAAGTTGGGAAAAGGAGTGTTTAACCCCTTCGAACTCCATCAGCGCCTGCTTCATCTCTTCTTTGGACTGATACCTGGGGACAACATGACACAGCGCATGAAACAGCACACTTAACTCATGGGATAAAATGCTGGACCACCCGTTCGTCTCGTAGCCGTTAGGGATGACGGTTTCCTCGCTATTTTGGTTCAATTCGCGGATTGTTTGCATCTCGCTCTCTCCTTCTCGAAAACTTGAATCCTCGCACGGGAAGTCGGGCAAAGTTGACTCACTATCAGCCTTATTATACACATATCGGACAGGGTTTTACCAATCTGTGTGGGAAACTCCAGCGATGCTTCATTTCCGCTGTTCAGATGTTAGAAAAATCCCCGCGCATAAGCGTCGGGGATTTTTCGCTTTTACAGGGATTTGGTCACCTGCAATCGTACCTTTGCACGCTGTAAAGCCAATTCGGCGCGGCTTATGTCCAAGTCAGGGTGCCTTTCGTTTAGGCGCTGCTCTGCACGGGCTTGTGCCGCTCTAGCCCGTTCTACGTCAATCTGTTCCGGCAGTTCGGCTGCTTCAGCCAGAACTGTCACTTTATCACCCCGGACTTCCATAAAACCGGCACTGACAGCAATCTGCGTCTCTTTGTCGCCTTCGGTCTTGACCCGAACCGGCGCGATCTTTAGCGGGGTAACCAGCGGCATGTGGTTGGGCAAAATCCCGAGGTCGCCTGCGACCCCACGCGCGATTACCATGTTTACTTCACCGCTGTAGACAACCCGTTCGGGAGTTACGACTTCCAACATCATCTTGCTCATTTATCGTCTCCCCTTTCGCAGGGTTGTCTTAAGACATATTCTTTGCTTTCTCGACAGCTTCTTCAATCGTGCCGACATAGAGGAATGCTGCCTCTGGCAGATTGTCGTGCTTGCCATCGAGAATTTCTTTAAAGCTGCGTACGGTTTCTTTTACCGGCACGTATTTACCCGGGAAACCGGTGAACTGCTCAGCAACGTGGAACGGCTGCGACAGGAAGCGTTGGATGCGGCGGGCGCGGGCAACGGTTTGCTTATCCTCGTCGCTCAACTCGTCCATACCGAGGATGGCGATGATGTCTTGCAGTTCTTTGTAGCGCTGCAGGATCGCCTGTACGCCACGTGCCACCTCGTAGTGTTCCTGACCAACCACGTCAGGAGACAGTGCACGGGAGGTCGACTCCAGCGGGTTGACCGCAGGGTAGATCCCGAGCTCGGAGATGCTGCGGTCCAGGTTGGTCGTTGCATCCAAGTGGGCAAATGTCGTTGCCGGAGCGGGGTCGGTATAGTCGTCCGCTGGCACGTAGATCGCCTGGATCGAGGTAACCGAACCTTTTTTGGTTGAGGTGATCCGCTCTTGCAATTGCCCCATCTCGGTTGCCAGCGTTGGTTGATAACCAACCGCGGAAGGCATCCGGCCGAGCAGAGCGGATACTTCGGAACCAGCCTGGGTAAAGCGGAAAATGTTGTCGATAAACAGCAGTACGTCGCGGCCTTCCTGATCACGGAAGTACTCAGCCATGGTCAGACCGGTCAATGCTACGCGCAAGCGCGCACCCGGCGGTTCGTTCATCTGGCCGAACACCATCGCCGTTTTGCTGATAACGCCGGAATCTTTCATCTCATGGTAGAGGTCGTTCCCTTCACGCGTACGCTCCCCTACACCAGCGAAAACGGAGATACCGCCGTGCTCTTGGGCGATGTTGTTGATCAATTCCTGAATCAATACGGTTTTCCCTACGCCGGCACCACCGAACAGACCGATCTTACCACCTTTTACATACGGGGCAAGCAGGTCGATAACCTTAATCCCGGTCTCCAGAATCTCTGTGCTGGTTGCTTGGTCTGCAAACGTCGGTGCTGCACGGTGAATCGGGTCACGACGAGGTACGTCGCCCATTTCCTGCAGATCGATCGGATCACCCAGCACGTTGAATACACGGCCCAAGGTAACTTCTCCAACCGGTACGGAGATCGGCGCTCCCATATCTTCTGCTTCCATCCCGCGCACCAAGCCGTCCGTGGAAGACATCGCAACGGTGCGAACCAGGTTGTCGCCCAAGTGAATCGCTACTTCTACTGTCAGGTCGATATCTCTCTCACTAGGGCTCTGCGCTTTGTGTTGGATTTTAATCGCATTGTAGATGGCAGGCAGATGTCCGCGTTCGAACTCGACGTCGACGACCGGACCCATTACCTGTACTACGCGTCCTTTCGCCATCTCTGTTCTTCCCTCCTAAATAAAGCCTATGCAAGCTTTTGGTCATCTCAACGATTCTCAGCCGTTCCTGCGATCGCTTGTACCGTATCGTTACACCTGTGCATTGGCACCGGCCACAATCTCCGAAATCTCCTGCGTAATCGCAGCCTGACGAGCACGGTTGTAGAACAGGGTGTACTTTTCGATCATTTCCGTCGCGTTATCCGTAGCATTTCCCATCGCGGTCATGCGCGCACCGTGCTCGGAAGCCTTCGCTTCAAGCAGGGCACTGTACACAAGTGTTTCTGCGTACTTGGGGAGCAGCTCGGCAAGGACTTCTTCGGCCGATGGTTCGTATTCGTAGTTGATTTTCCGTTCATTGGCGCCATCTACCTGCTGTAGAGGAAGCAGGCGGTTCAGAACCGGTGTCTGTGAAATCGCGCTGTGGAATTCGTTGTAGCAGATATACAGCTCGTCAATTCGCTCGTCGGCGTACATCTGTACAGCCGCAGCAGCGATTGGCTTGATATCTGCGAACGTCGCACCTTCCCGCAGTCCGACGATTTCATCCAACAACGGATAGTTGCGTTTCTTGAAAAAATCCCGTCCCTTGCGACCGATGACGAAGATGGCGTATTCATCCGGCGACTTATGCCGTTCATTCAACGTTTGAATCACTTTCCGGATGATGTTGGAGTTGTACCCGCCTGCCAGTCCGCGGTCGGACGTAATCACGATATAACCTGTTTTCTTCACAGGACGGGACTGCAGCATGGGATGATTGACAGAAGTTGTCCCGCTGGCTATGCTGGCGATAACCTCCTGGATCTTACGGGCATACGGCTTAGCTGCCGTCGCTCGTTCCTGGGCGCGACGCAGTTTGGCCGCATCGACCATCTTCATCGCCTTGGTGATCTGACGTGTGTTTTTTATGCTTTTGATCCGGCGTTTAATCTCACGCATACTTTGAGCCACTTGTGTTTCACCACCTTGTGTTTACCGGGGGAAGCGGGCTGTCAGTCATGCCCGCTGTTCGGCAAGATATATCGTCATCTGGCAGGCTTAGCGGCTTGCAGCAAAGCCTTTCTTGAACTCTTCGATTGCTCCGTTGAGCTGGGCCTCATCCGGCAGTTCCTTGGTCGTGCGGATGTGCTCCAACAGTTCCGGCTTGCTGGATTCAACAAATGCCAGAAACTCTTTTTCAAAGCGGCTTACATCGCCGACCGGAATATCGTCGAGGAATCCTTTTGTCGCTGCATAAATGCTCAGCACTTGTTTCTCAACCGGCATCGGTTGGAACTGCGGCTGTTTCAGCACTTCGACCACGCGCTCACCACGGGTCAGCCGCGCTTGTGTGGCTTTATCGAGATCGGAACCGAACTGGGCAAAAGCAGCCAATTCACGGTACTGCGCAAGGTCCAGACGGAGCGACCCCACTACTTTTCGCATCGCTTTGATCTGTGCCGAACCACCGACACGAGATACGGAGATACCGGAGTTCACCGCTGGGCGTTGACCGGCGTTAAACAGGTCAGTCTCCAGGAAGATCTGACCATCCGTGATCGAGATCACGTTGGTCGGAATGTAGGCGGATACGTCACCAGCCTGCGTCTCGATGAACGGCAGAGCTGTCAGCGAACCGCCGCCCAAATCGTCGGACAGCTTCGCTGCACGCTCCAGCAGACGGGAGTGCAGGTAGAAAACGTCACCCGGGAATGCTTCACGGCCTGGGGGACGACGCAGCAGCAGGGAGAGCTCACGGTAGGCAGCTGCCTGCTTGGACAAGTCGTCGTAGATGCAGAGAACGTGCTTGCCTTTATACATGAAGTACTCACCCATCGCGCAGCCAGCGTACGGCGCCAGGAAGAGCAGTGGAGCCGGATCGGATGCCGTCGCGGAAACGACGATGGTATAGTCCATCGCGCCATACTTGCGCAGGGTTTCTACCACGCCGGCAACGGTCGATTGCTTTTGACCGATGGCGACGTAGATACAAATCATATCCTGTCCTTTTTGATTGATGATCGTGTCCAGTGCCACCGCCGTCTTACCGGTCTGGCGGTCACCGATGATCAGCTCACGCTGACCGCGACCGATCGGAATCATCGAGTCGATCGCTTTAATCCCCGTTTGCAGCGGCTCATGAACCGACTTACGGGCCATAACGCCAGGTGCATTGCTCTCTATCGGACGAAATTCTGTCGTCTCAATCGGTCCGTGGCCATCGATCGGCTGACCGAGTGGATTGACGACGCGGCCGATCATGGCATCGCCGACAGGTACTTCCATGATCCGGCCGGTACGCTTAACGGTATCCCCTTCTTTGATATCGCGGTAAGGTCCGAGGATAACGACACCCACGTTATCTTCTTCCAAGTTGAGCACCATGCCCATGACGCCGTTTTGGAACTCGAGGAGCTCACCGGCCATGGCTTTTTCCAAACCGTGAATACGTGCGATCCCGTCACCGATCTGGATAACGGTACCAACGTCCACAACTTCAATCTCAGCTTTATAGTTAGCAATCCGCTCTTTCAGGAGGGAGCTAATCTCTTCCGGTCTGATTGCACTTGCACTCACTATTGATTCACCCCATTCATCCAAACATCGTTATACTTGATGCGCAAAACGTTCCAGCTTGGTCTTCAAGCTGCCATCATACAGACGGTCGCCGATTTGGACCACAACGCCTCCGAGAATCGCCGGGTTGACGACAGTCTGAACGCGCAATGTGCGATCCAAAACCTTTCCGAACTGCTCGGCAATCTCCGCCTGTTCCGGCTCTGACAGCGGTTTCGCCGTAGTCACAACGGCATCAACAATGCCGCGCGCTTCGTTGGCCAACGTAACATAGGCCTTGGCGATATCGCTCAATTGGGATTGACGGCCGTTCTCGATCAGAATCAGCAGCAGGTTGAGCGTCTCTTGAGAGAGATGGGCCTGAAACAGGTCGCTGACCAACTGCTTCTTTTCCTCCACGGGAATCTGCGGATGAGTCATGACACTGGCAACTTCCTCATTGGTCTGAAGCGTCACAGCAGCCAGCTTCACCTCCGCCTCTACGGCATCAATCAGCCCTCGCTCATTTGCCACCTCGAAGAGTGCACGCGCGTAGCGCTTGGCTACAGCTCCACTCATAAGCGATCCCCTACTTGTTTCAAGAATTGGTCAATATTTGCTTTCTGCGTCGCTTCATCCAGTTCTTTTTCGATGATCTTGGAAGCCAGCATCACGGACAGACCCGCCATTTGGTCGCGCAATTCTGCTTTCGCTTTTTCCACTTCGCGGGCCAAATCGGCGCTTGCATCCGCCTTCAGGCGCTCGGAAGTTGCTTTCGCTTCCTCGACGATGCGGGCAGATTCGTCGTTCGCTTGTTTGGTTACGCGATCAAGAATCTCTTTTGCTTCTAGCCGAGCTTCATCCAGCAGACGGCGTTGTTCTGCCAGCAGCGCCTCCGCTTCCTGCCGGTTCCGCTCTGCCGCCTCGATTTCATTTGCCACGTGCTGACGACGCTTTTCCATAACGGACATAGCCGGTTTCAGTGCAAACTTGGTGACGAGAAAAATAAGCACCAGAAAGACGATCAATTGAAACAGCATTGTCCCTGCTTCAAACGAAATCGCTCCTAAATCGAGCATTCGATTCACTCCTTCCTACCTAACAACGATGTTCCCAGTCAAACATGCGCTTACAAAAGAGAGGCGAAGGTTGAACCCCCGCCGAAATCGTATGAAAGATACCTTACAGATTGGTGTAGAGCAGGAAACCTACTGCTACCGCGATGATCGGCACAGCCTCTACGAGACCGAGACCAAGGAACATCAGACCCATCAGCGAACCGCGAGATTCCGGTTGACGAGCTACCCCTTCAATGGTACGGGAAATAACGACAGAGTTTCCGATTGCTGCTCCAAGTGCAGCGAGACCAAAGATAACGCCAATTGCCAAAGCCAATCCTTCCATTGTGTAAATACCTCCTCAAGATTTTCAAATAATAGAGATTTTGATCCTTGCCTTTAGTGATGGCTCACTTTTTGTGAGATATATACCATCGTCAGCGTCGTAAAGATAAACGCCTGGATAGCGCCTACAAATACCGAGTAACCCAGCCAAACCGCCAGTGCCGGCGATGCAAACAGCCCTGCAGAGAGCAGGAAGACAATCAGCACCTCACCCGCAAAAATGTTACCGAATAGACGAAGCGGGAGCGTAAGCGGTTTAATCACAAACTCCTCCAGCACGTGTATCGGGAAGATTCCGGGATTCGGCTCAAAGTAGTGCTTGAAGTAGGAACCCGGTCCTTTCTTCAGCCCCAGATAATGAGCGTATAACAAAACGAAAAGCGCAAGAGTGAAGGTAACGCTGGTCGTCGCTGTCGGAGATTTCCACCAGGCGATGTGGACCGGATGACCCTCAGCCAGTTCATGCTCAATCTCTTCCCGTTTTGCTGTTGCTTGTTCCTCCGTACCGGAAACGGTCAGGTACTCCATCAGGTTCTCGCTCACCTCATAGTGAGCTGTGTTCACGTTGAGGATGACACCCAGCTGGTTGCCGATAAAGATGTAGAGGAACAGCGTCAACCCAAGCGGGACAAACTTAGCTGCGGTTTTTGCATCCATAAAGTTCATCGCAATTCCTTTGACGAACTCGATCACCCATTCCATGAAGTTCTGCGCCCCTCTCGGCACACCAGCCGTCATGTTGCGCGTCAACCCAAGGATGAGCAGGAACACGATCAGGGAAGTCACAACAATCATGATCATGGTCGGGATATCAAACACCATGCCTGCCCACTCAAATCGCAAAGAATAATGACCCATGTTTTCACCCCTTTCTGCCGAATAAATCGTAAATCAGATGTGTGGTTTCCCCGAAAATGGGGTATCAGAAGGAAAAGTGGACTGCACTATCGTCAAAAGGAGCGGATTAGAAACGTAACAACACTTAGCAGTTGGATGAGGAACAATCCGATCAGCACCCCTGACAGGACAAAGTACTGAGGAAATGCGATCGTACAGTATATGGCCATGCTGGCAATCAAAAAGCGCTGCAGCATCCCGGTTCCCCTCGCACGGATGCGCGGATCGACCGCCGCTTGTCCTACCCTCCAGGTCTTGGCGAACAGAACAGCGCCGTTGATCGTGCTGCCGATCATCCCGAGGAACAGGCTTTGCAAAAAAACGCGAGAACCAGGCAATGCAGCCCAGAGGATCGCCACCACTGCCAACGAGAGAAATGCATACATAAAGACCAAACGCATTTGAGTTGAAAAGGTTTGCATCGCAGGACCCCTATAAGTACGAGCGTATGAGCAAGTATACACTGTATACGCCTGCGGCCAATCCTGCGAGTATCCCGAGCAGCATCAGCCACGGATCTGTCTGCAGCCAGCTGTCCAGATAACGGCCCAGCCAAAACCCGGCCATCACGGAGATAGCCAAGTCAACACCGATCACACTCACCAGGGCAATGGCCTGCCACGGGTTATCTAGTTTCGGTTTTGGCAAACAGATTCTCCCCTTCCACAAAAGGAGAGGGCAGGCAGAAATGCCAATTGCCCTCATCCATATTAACGTTGGTTTATTCATGTTGTCAACTTGCCTGCTTTACTGTACACAAACCGTTCACAATTGCTTGCAAAACAGGCTCGTTCCATGAGTTTAAGTGGCTTGTCACAGCCTTTCCACGATACTGGCCACACCTAATCCACCGCCGATGCAGAGTGTCGCTAATCCATATTTTGCCCCATCCCGTTTTTGTAATTCATGGATCAGGGTGACAAGCACTCTGGCACCGCTGGCACCAATCGGGTGACCCAATGCAATCGCTCCGCCGTTCACATTTAGTTTGCTCCGATCAATACCCAGATCTTTGCCAACGGCCAGTGATTGGGCTGCGAATGCTTCGTTGGCCTCGATCAGATCGAGCTGTTCCAAAGAGAGTCCCGCTTTCTCCAACGCACGCTTGGTGGCTGGAACCGGACCGATCCCCATGATCTTGGGGTCGACGCCGGCACTCGCATTGGACACCAGGCGGACCAACGGTTTGACACCCAGTTCGTCTGCTTTTGCGCGGGACATCAACAGCAGAGCGGCTGCTCCGTCATTAATCGCTGAAGCGTTGCCCGCCGTAACTTGGCCGTCCTTTTTAAAAGCAGGCCGCAGTTTAGACAGGGAATCAGCCGTGATCCCTTCGCGCGGTGTTTCATCAACTTCAAACAGTACAGGATCTCCTTTGCGCTGCGGCACCGGAACCGGCACGATCTCATCTTGAAAGCGTCCTTCCGCAATCGCCTGCAGTGCTTTTTGCTGGCTCCATGCAGCAAACTCGTCTTGTTCCGCTCTCGTCAGATTGTACTGTTCACATATGTTTTCTGCGGTAATCCCCATGTGGTAGTCGTTAAAAGCACACCACAGGCCGTCGCGGATCATCGAGTCCACGACCTTCTGATCACCCATGCGGTATCCCTCGCGAGCGCCCTCCAGCAGGTAAGGAGCCTGGCTCATGTTTTCCATGCCGCCAGCCAACACCACATCAGCATCACCCAACAGAATCGACTGGGCTGCCAGATGGACCGCTTTTAACCCTGATCCGCACACCTTGTTGATCGTCATCGCCGGAACTTCCTGAGCCAGACCCGCCTGAATCGCCGCCTGTCTTGCTGGATTCTGTCCCAGACCGGCTTGCAGGACGTTGCCCATGATCACTTCATCCACCTGTTCTTTGGCAACACCTGCCTTCTGCAATGCAGCCTCCAGCACCACCGCTCCCAGTCTGGTGGCGGCTACAGTCGAAAGAGAACCTTGAAACTTTCCGATTGCGGTCCGCACCGCACTGACAATGACCACTTCCCGGTTGCTCATCGCGACACCCTCCTTGGCACATGATAGCGTTTTCTTACTACCTGATTCTGCTTACCACTGGATGTTTCCTGCTCCCTGTTTTTGTCGCAGCCTCCCAAGGTAATGGTACCATGCCACAGTTACAACTCTTCTACTATAAAATTTTCTGCACGTCGCCACTGCTGGGATTTACAACAAACCAGCCGTATGACCGCGTGTAGGAATCCCCTGTCGAGAAGTTGTTGACGTATTCAGAATAAACATGAATCACATAATGGCCGTTTTCATTCGTATGATGATACTCGACGATGGCGTTGGGAGGAAGTTGTTGGCTGTTTAGTTGGCGGACCAGTTCAACTGCCTGCAGCTTGGACAACATTTGAACGGAGGGTAGTTCACCGATGTAGACGGATGCGGTTTTGGCATCGTAGATCACGGATTCGCCCAGATTTTCGGCGATGAACCGAAGCGGTACGTAGTTGGTGTTTTTGTAGAGGAAGCTCTCATGACCTTCGGGCGGCGATTTCGGAATTCCATCAAAATAAAACGTGGTCGGCATTTGGACGACATCAAGGCTGAGCACCTTGCTGGCGGAAGCATAGGCCATCCCGGCAAACAGGACCGATCCGATGCAAACGCCGCTGACAAACGATTTTACATGTAATTTTCCCATTTCACTTTCCCCTCATAGTCTATTTGTGTCTATCTTTTTATAATCAAGAAGTATTATGTCAAAAAATATCGAATGGAAAAATCGGACAAGAGTAGTAGGAAATAGTTCCCAATAAATCCGTTCCGATGCAATCGTTCTGTGCCAAACTGCCCGTAAGAGGTACTTCACTTCGTTACTTGCTTACCCTTATTAACATGCGAGTTTTTCCTAATGTCGAACAAAAGGGGTGGGCAAAAAGAAAAACAGGTTCGCTCCGACTCTGTAGGCACTGCCAAGGCTTTCGCTTACGCTGTTTTTTTTCTTCCGTAACGTTTGATTTTCGCCCAGCGTGTTGACGATGCCAAAGATTGGTGACTCACGATCATCATTTCTAGTTGTATAAAAGCAAACGGTTCCCCCATATAAGGAGAACCGTCTTCTGCTCACCGTTGCGATTTGGGGTTAAACGCATCCTTTAACCCTTCACCGACGAAGTTGATCGCAAGAATCGTCAGGGTGATCAGCGTCCCTGCAGGGGCCCATACCCACCATTGATTGCGGATCACCTCCGGGGAGATGGCATCCGACATCATGTTGCCCCAACTGGGAACATTCGCTTGCACCCCAAAACCGAGAAAGCTGAGTGCCGTTTCCACCGCGATCATCGTCGCGACCAGGTAGACGAACTGCACGATAATCGTGGAAACGACGTTGGGCAGCAGGTGTTTGACAATCACCTGCAGCGGCGTGCAGCCGATGGAGACGGCACTTAAAATGTACTCGTTCTCCTTCTCGGCAAGCACTTTGCTTCTCACCAGCCGGGCGGTAGAACCCCAGCTCAGCGCACTAATCACCAGGATCAGCGTCAGGACTCCTGAACCTTGAAAGATCGCACTGAACACAATCACAAACAGCAGCAGCGGGAAGTTGAGGATAAAGTCGGTGAAACGCATCAGCAGATTATCCGTTTTTCCGCCGAAGTAGCCGGCGGTCGCTCCAATCACGGTACCCGCCAGAATGACCAGCAGCGAGATGGATAAGCCGATGGTCAAAGAAACCCGGCCACCGTACAGCAGGCGGGTGTATACATCCCGGCCGCCTTTGTCCGTCCCCAACCAATGTTCGGCACTCGGCGCCTGATTGATTTGACGAATGTTCAGCTTGGTCGGGTCTTCTGTCGTCACATAAGGTGCGAGAAAAGAGAGCGCTGCAGTAACGATGAGAAATGCCAATCCGGCCATCGCCAACCGGTTGCGCAGAAACTTTCTCCTGGCGATCATCCAAGGGGATGGACTTTTGGACGGAGCTATGTTTCGTGGTACGTCAGGTTGTTCTCTCACGGGTATCGGCTGCACCATCATCCCCCCTATTCAAGCCGGATTCGTGGGTCGACGATCCCGTACAGCAGATCGGCGATCAGATTGCCCACCAGTGTCATGACGGATAGCATCATCGTAATCGTCATCACCACCGAGTAATCCCGGTTGCTGATGGAGTCGATAAACAGCGAGCCTACCCCTGGATAGACGAAGATCCGCTCCGTCACCACCGCCCCGCTGAGCAGCACCCCGATATCGATGCCCAGAAACGTGACGATGGGAATCAGCGAGTTGCGCAAGATATGCCGGTTGTAGACCAGGTTTTCCCTCGTTCCCTTTGCTCTGGCCGTTCTCACGTAGTCTTTGCGGCTGCTCTCAATGATGTCATTGCGCAAAAACTGCGTGTACTGCGCCGTTTGAACAAGCCCCAGACAGAACGCAGGCAAGATGGCATGCTTCAACCGATCCAGAAAAGACGACAGCCAGTCATCTCCTGCCCCAACGCTGATCGTGCCGCTGGCTGGTACCCAACCGAGAAGAATGGCAAAGATGTAAATCGCCACAATCGCCGCGAAAAAAGAGGGGACGGCATACGCGATGTAGTTGAGAGCCATCACCAGATTGTCCCCGAGCGTGTATGACTTGCGGCCGGCGTAGATGCCGGCGGCAAAAGCGATGGCGTACGTAATCAACAAGGAGAGCAGCGCCAAAAAAATCGTGTTGGAGAGTCGGTGTCCCATCAGCTGGGACACCGGCATTTTATGAATAAAAGACTCGCCAAAATCACCCTGGAGCACGCCTGAGATCCAGCGCAGGTACTGGACGTGAATCGGATCGTTGTACCCTAGTTTTTCTCTCATCTCGGCTAGGTACTCCGGTTTGACATTGGTCGGATCGATTCGGCCCGTCAGAGCGTCCCCCGGCATCATCTTTGCCAGGGAAAACACCACGATCGAGATCAGAAAAAGGAGGGGAATCATACCTACCAATCGCCTCAGTGTGTACGTGAGCATCGTCGTTTCCCCCTCTCTGCCGCATGCTTCAATCTAATCGGTCACGTACCACTTGTGCGAATACAGGTTGTTGGCGAACGAGTTGGTATGGACGCCCTGCAGCCGCTTGTTGATCACGTTGATGTCTTTGCGCGAGTACAGGAAAATCATCGGCACTTCTTCGTTGACCAGCTTCTGCCATTTAATATAGACCTGTTTCCGGTATTCTGGGTCAAATGCTTTTTCACCGATTCCCTCTTCGATCAACCGATCGGATTCTTCATTGTACCAGCGAGGGAGGTTCCAGATATCTGTGCTCTTCCACAGTCCTGTCGGATCAGGGTCGCTGGCCAAGGCCCAGGCACCAGCAAACAGTTCAACAGATGGGTCGTCGTTGTCGATCATGTCGTAGAACAGGTTAAACTCTTTGAGTGAACCGCCGTTCAAGCTGGCGTCGATGCCGACGTCTCTCAGAAACTGAATCGTCGCCTGTGCCCGCGGTTCCGATACCTCGGTACCCGACATGGCATGAAGTGTGACGGTAAACTTCTTACCCTCGGGATCTTCGCGCATCCCATCACCGGTCACGTCCTTGTACCCAGCCTCGTCAAGCAGCTGCTTCGCCTTTTCAGGATTATACTCGTACGGTATTAGTTCGGACTCGGGAGCTTTAGCCCAGCTCACCGTCGGCATCGGCGCCTGGATCAAAGTACCTTTGCCGTTTTCAAAAGCGTCCAGCATTGCTTGCCGATCAATCGCATAGTAAAAAGCCTGGCGCAGTTTCTTGTTTTGAAACTTGGGATTGTCCATGACCACTTTTTCCTGCGCTTTGTCCCAGTGTCCAAAGTCAAAGCCGATGTAGGCGTAGCCCAGTTCGTCTTCCTCTTTGATGTAGACGTTGTCCAGCTTCTCCACTTCTTTCACCTGACTTCGCGGAACGTCGGTCATGTCGATCTCGCCGTTTTGCAGCAGACTGGTAGCCAGGGCACCATCTATTACCTTGTAGACGATCCCGTCAAGGTACGGCTTGCCTTGCCAGTAGTCGTCAAAGCGTTCCAACTCGACAAACTCACCCGGCTGGATGTTCTTCACTTTAAACGGTCCCGTCCCAATCGGCTTCTGGCGCACTTGCGGTGCGTTTTGCAGGTCTTTGACCGCTATGCCCTCGTAGTATTTTTTAGGCATCGGGTATGCCCAGAGGTTGTCGATCGTGTTGACCGCTGCCTTCTTCATTTTGAGCTCAATGGTATAAGGATCGATCACCTTGATGCCGGAGATTTCAGATGCTTTCCCTTCGTGATACTCCTGCGCCCCTTCGATCATCTCGACATTTGAGTAGCGAGGACCAGTGTAATCAGGGTGGGCGATTACCTCCAGAGCGTATTTCCAATCCTCTACGGTCAACTCATCACCGTTGTGCCACTTGACACCCTTTTTAAACGTAAAGGTAAAGGTTTTATGGTCTTCCGATTCTGTCCATTCCGCAATATAAGGATAGACACGCAGGTCGTCGCCCGTATTAAACAGCGGGTCCATCATAAAATAGAGAATCTTGTCGTCGTCGACGCCTTCGTACAGCCCGCGTTCCAGCAATCCTTTAAAAGGTATGTTAAATCCATAGGTGACGGTACCCCCATACTTGGGTTCGCTGCTTGGCGGCTCCGTATCGCTCTCAGATGGCGTAGTGGTTTCCGTTTGATTATTGCCTTGACCGTCGCCATTCGTCGCCGGTTGGCTGCTGCAGCCGCTGATGGCAAGACCAAGTGCCAGCAGCAGCGACAATATGATCGAATTGGTTTTCTTCACTATGATTTACCCCCTCATATCTTTTGTTGCCGTGCTAATAGAGATGACAGGCCACTTTGTGTCCCGGCTTCACCTCCTTCATCACAGGGCGAACCTGGCGACACTCAGCAAACGCATGCGGACAGCGCGGATGGAAGGCACACCCCTGCGGCGGACGCTCCGGACTGGGCACGTCACCCTGCAGGACCACCCGTTCCTTTTTTTGGCGCGGGTCGGGTATGGGAATCGCCGACAATAAGGCTTGTGTGTATGGATGGAGCGGGTCCGTGTACAGACTCTGCTTATCGCTGATCTCGACCAGCCTGCCAAGGTACATCACGCCGATCCGGTCGCTTACGTGTTTGACCACACTTAGGTTGTGGGCGATGAAGAGGTAGGTGAGCTGAAAGTCTTGCTGCAGGTCCTGCAGCAAGTTGAGCACCTGCGATTGTACCGATACGTCCAGGGCAGAGACCGGTTCGTCGGCTATGATTAACCTTGGCTTCAGGGCAAGCGCCCGTGCGATGCCGATCCGCTGACGCTGCCCGCCGGAAAACTCGTGCGGGTATTTGTAATAAGCATCCTCTGGCAGTCCTACTTTGCTGAGCAGTTCACATACTTCCTGCTTCAGTTGGCTTTCGCTCTGGCCGGTGTAGTTGCGTATTGGTTCGGAGATGAGACTGCCGACCATCATTTTCGGGTTCAGGGAAGCGTAGGGGTCCTGGAATACCATCTGCATATCTCGACGAATCAAGCGCAGCTCCCGCCCCTTTAGTTGGGTAATCTCTTTGCCTTGAAACGTAACCGTTCCGTCCGTCGGTTCGGTCAGGCGGAGGATGCTGCGCCCAGTCGTCGACTTGCCACAACCGCTCTCGCCGACAAGCCCGAGCGTCTCACCGTACGCCAATTCAAACGAGACATCGTCGACCGCTTTTACATCTCCGATTTTCCGGCGGAAAAACCCGCCGCGAATCGGATAATAAGTTTTCAGGTTCTTTACTTCCAGCAGATAGTTGGGCGTGGACGAACGGTTCATGTGCGGGCCCCCGTTTCCTTGGCGGGATAGCTCTCTCTGTATAACAGGCAGCGCACCTGGTGGTTTCTGCCGACATGGGCCAACTGTGGATCAAGCTGATAACAGTCTGTCTTCGCCTCCGGACAGCGACCGGCAAAACGGCAGCTGGTGCGTGGCATCCGCTTCAGAGATGGGACGATGCCCCCGATCGAATCCAATCGGCTGCGATCCTCATCCAACCGGGGAATCGCTTTTAAGAGCTGGCGCAGATAGGGATGCTTGGGGTCGTGAAAAATGTCGTCCACTGCTCCCTGCTCCACGATCTGACCGGCGTACATCACGATCACTTCATCAGCCATCTCTGCGACCACACCCAAGTCATGCGTGATCAGCAGGACGGACATGTCGCCCGCTTGCTGAACCTGTTTGATCAGTTCGAGGATTTGAGCCTGGATGGTCACATCCAGGGCAGTCGTCGGCTCATCGGCGATCAATAGCTGGGGGTTGCAGGCAATCGCCATAGCGATCATCACCCGCTGCCGCATCCCTCCGGATAACTGATGTGGGTATTCGTCGATTACCTTTTCAGCACGGGGTATCCCCACTTGTTTGAGCAATTCAACACTTTTCTTTCTCGCTTCTCTCTTGCCAATATTCTGATGATTCAAAAGACATTCCTGGAGTTGAAAGCCGATCGTAAATACGGGGTTTAGTGCCGTCATTGGCTCTTGAAAGATCATCCCGATCTCCATCCCGCGAATCCGGTTCATCTCCTCTTGGGACAGACAGGTTAATTCCTTGCCTCGGAATAGGATCTCGCCTTTGGCGATTCTACCCGACTCACTCGGCAGAAGGTTCATGATCGACAGGGCCAAGACGCTTTTTCCACAGCCCGACTCCCCAACAATACAGACGATCTTGCCGGGTTCCACCGTGAGAGAGACGTCATCTACCGCGTTGTAAAAACTGCCGTCGATGGCAAATCCGGCATGAAGATGTTTTACTTCAAGCAGTAAGTTAGTCGATGTTGCCGCCATGTTTCACCTCTTCCTCTGTCATACCTGCACAATTTCATACATAAGGAGTACGCACCAAGGAGAGAGCCATCGATCCCCCATCTCAGCGATGACGACGATCGATTTGGCAGAAAAGGAAGGACAACCAGAATGGTAGAAAATGATGGATGTATTAGATTTTTTTATCTAAATTATTACAACACCTTCCATCTCTGTCAATCTCAAAACGGAATATTCAGTAAATCTTTTACTTTGTCTTACATTTTAAACAGATCGTGTCCGTAATCAGATCAACATCCGGATTGTAACGAATATCAAAAAAACCACACCTGAATCATGCAGGTGTGGTCGTGTAAGAATCTCGCATATACTTATGTTTCGTTCAACAGACGGTACAGGGCGACGACATACACAGCTCGGGTTGTCGGTTGGCCGGCTTCAAACTTTTCGTTCAGCGGATCGATCAACCCCAGTCCGACTACGTTGCGTATGGAAACGGCTGCCCAGTCGGGCCAGCTATCCTGATCAGCAAGCTGGACCGTCGTCGACGGCTTCGTCCCGATCAATCGATCGAGAATCACCGCCGCCTCCGCCCGGGAAACAGGCTGATCGGAGCGGAAGGTTTTGTCTGGATATCCTTTCACCAGTCCTTTCGCTACCGCCGCCTGTACAGCACCCTGTGCGTAGGCAGGGATCGCATCCTTAAAGCCTGGATTCGGCTTCTCCGGCAGTTTCCATCCGTATACGCGGGCCAGCAAGGTGACGTACTGTGCCCGGGTCAGCGCTACTTCCGGGCCGAAAGCGTCTGCGGTCAGTCCCTTCACGTACCCCTGGTTGTACATCGTGGTGATCTCTGCCTGAGCCGGATGATTGACGATATCCATAAACGGCAGATTGGACGGAATATCCAAATAATACGGAATGTAGGTACCATACGCATTTAGCTGATAGACCCAGTTGCCGTCAGGATCCATCTGGCCAAGCAGTGGATCAAGCGTGTTGGTCTGCTCATTGACGTACAGCAGTCCGATTCCTTTTCGTTTGATCCACTCCTTGGGAGTTAGCTTTACTGTTACTGGGTGCATCGTGAGTTGGTCGTTCTGCCCCTGTTTATAGGTGACCGCCTCGATGCTGAAGGAGTAGTCAGCCGGCACGTATCCAGGCAGTTGACGCTTGACAACGGACTGCACGCCAATTCGTCCTGTTTCCAGAAAAGCAGCTGCGCTCTGGAACGAGTATGTCAGGTTGAGCTCTTTCCCCAATGAGAGCGTACCAGGAGTATCCGGCTGCACCTCACGGCCCGTCACCTGCTGCTTGGCATCGTACGGGTACAGGAGGGATACTTCGTCAAAGTAGACAGTACCACGCTCCGGACGGGTTTCTGTCTCTTCCGGCTTGTTAACCAGATAAATGCTGCGCAGTTTCAGCGGGTGAGGCGCTCCCGGCGGGAAGTAGCCTCTCACCTGCCGCCAACCGGTCCAGTCCACTTTTTCAGCCAGGTCGACATAGTGCAGGTCTCCCTTGGCATCAATCACTTCTGCGCGCAGCCAGTGTCCGCTGCTGTCGCCGTATACCCACAACCCCATGCCAAACGGTTCCCCAGGTATGGTGACAGCCTCAGAGCCGAGCCGTCCGTAGGAGATCCGGACGTCGTCATTTGGCACTCCGGCGAAGTTGTACTGCAGCCGGCCGGCCTTTCGCGTACGGTAAAGCGGCTCGCCTTCCCCGCTCAACGTGAATGAACCTGCGTTGTTCAGTGATGCGGGATGACCGCTGTGGTACGGCCCACTCAAGTTGTCAAACGTAAGCCACGGCAGCTCCCGCTCCCCGATGTTGATCGGTACGGTCTTTGACACGCCGTCGTAAGAGACCGTCAGAGTGGTGTGGCCTGGTGTGCTGCCAGCTGTCAACCGCAATTGATCATCCACTGTCGCCAGCGGGGAGTTGACGGTTACGTTTACGCTTTTCGGTGAAGCGGTGATCGTCTGACCGCGTTTTGTCTTCACCTGCACCTGCAGCGGAACCGTCTGACCAAGTGCGACGTTGACCGCCGACGGTACAATACGCAGTTCAGCGACGTCCTTCCCTGTAATCACGTAGACCTCTTTCGTTTTGGTCACGCCGACCGCCGTTGCTCTCAGCGTCAGATTTCCCGCTTTCTTGGCGGTAAATTTGCTTCCTTCAAACGTACCGGCGTCCGTCGCAGGAACATCCCAGCGGATCTCGGAAGGCTTGATCGTATATGGCAGGTAGTGATTGTCGTACGCTTTGGTCGTAAACTCCACCTGTTGGCCAATCAGCACTTCTGACGGGCCGTAGATCTGGAAGTTGGAGAGTGTTCCTGGCGGCGCTGTATTAAATACGGCAAGCCCGGTCGGTACCCGCCGCTGGGAACCACCCTTGGGTTGGTTGATTAACGTTGCCTGAGTGTCAAACAGCCGACGGGCGGCCAGCGTGGTCGAGCCTCCGCCGTCAAAGTTGACAGCGCGCCAGGCGCCTAATTCCACCAGGATCTGAGCCAGTTCCTGCAAGCTGACACCACGGCTGTTGGCACTATCCTCCACAGCCACCATGTACAAGGTTTTGCCATCTTGTGAAATCCCGACCGCGGAATGAGCATTTACTCCTTTGACATAGTCATCTGCCCGAAAGCTAGTCAATGCTTTTCCCTGGTCGACTAATAAGACGTGTCCGCCGACCGCCTGCAGCCAGTCTTTATCGGTCGGTGTTGTCTCATAGTCAACCGTCACACGCGAACCGACGGGGACGTTTTGCAGCAGGTAATTGGCTGCCGATCCCTGGCCCCAGAGAACGAATCCGTCAACCGGAATCGGAGTGCCCGGTTGATCCACTCGTACCTCGGTAGCGACTCCGTCTTGAAACACAACCTCCACTACATTTTGATAATTCTCAATCTTGCCCAGGCTTGTTCTGCCAAATGCCGGGGTGTACAGGTTCAACTGATCCAAGTGGCTGTATCCTTCACTCGGGTTGTACTTCTCTTTGTTCACTCCCCGCAACGGAAAGCTGGCGCCGTTCTCTGCGGTCACCTTGCCGCTAAATCCAAGATGCTCGATATGGGCCACCTTGTCCTCCGTGATGCCGAGACTGTACCAATAGCCGATATGCCCCATCGAGGAGATCAGTTGCTTGTCCTTTAAGACAATTCCGAACGGCGCGCCTCGCTTGCTCATATCAAAAAAGTCAGCATTGATCGCCGCTATTGCTCCGCTCTCATTGGCCATCTGTGTCACGTTTTGTTTATCTGTCAATAATCCGCCGGTTCCGTACACCGGCTTGACTTCGACGTACTGGTTGCGCAGATCTACTTTGGTCACGTGTACAACCGCCTGCTTGTTTCCGTGCGTCTTGGTGTACTTGTAGAGCGTCGTCCCCTCCCCGATCGGTGAACTCCACTGCTCAGTCAAAGGGCCTGTCTTCCCTTGCGCCTCAGCCGCCAAAGAAGCTGTCGGCACAACCGTCCCCAACGCCAAAACGGAGGCGGTAAGCAGTGACAGCAGTCTATGTAGTCTTCTTCTCACAGTTGTTGCTCCCCTCCCGTTCCACTCGTTCCTTCTCTCTTTCTCTCATGGTCATCTAGTAAGTATAGACGTACTATCTCCCCTAGTTGTTTCGTTACCGATCAAATTTTTCGTAGGGAATTGGTGGGACGCACTCCTTATCTTACCGCTCATTGCGAACTTCGTTGTTGTCGGATCAGCACGGACAACGTATGAATGGCTTCCGTCAGTTCCGATTCTTTCGCGTAAGCATACGAAAGACGGAGATGGTCGGTCGCGTGTCGGTCGTACAAACTTCCAGGATTAAGCAGGATGCCTGCTGCCCGTGCTTTATCGAACAGATCTCTCATCCGCACCGGGGGAATCAGCCGCATCCAGATGTAAAAACCACCTTGCGGCTCGGTCCACTCTGCCAGATCGGAAAAGCAGCGCTGTAATGCCTGCAGCACGATCTCCCTCCGGCGGCGGAGTTGGCTTCTAATGCTCTCCAGATGCTGCTGGTAGAAACCAGTCGCCAGCCATTCGGCAGCCGCCCACTGAGAGAGCGAACTAGACCCGTAATCGGTCTGCATCTTGATATCTGCCAGCCTCTCCATCACCGGTTCGGGACCGATCAGCCAGCCAATCCTAAGACCGGGACTGAGACTTTTGGACAAGCTGCCGAGGTAGAGCACCAAGCCGCTGCGGTCGCGGGCCTTCAGCGGCGCAGGTACAGGCTGGTCGATCCATAGTTCGCGGTATACGTCATCCTCTACGATCGGCAGACGTTCCGCTTCACAGATTTGCAGTACGTCTGATCTCCGCTCTTCGCTCATTACCAGTCCGGTCGGATTGTGAAATGACGGGATCGTGTAAAGCAGACTGGCATTCTGTTTCTTTATGTCTGCCGCCAGACGGTCCACCGCGATCCCTTGTGAATCGAGCGGTACCCCGACCAAACGGATGCCGGCCGACTGAAAAAGATGCAGTGAATAGAGGTAGGATGGCCTTTCCAGCAGAGCAGTCGCCCCCTGCTGCAGAATGCCAAGCGAGATCAACTGAAGGGCTTGCAGCGCCCCGGAGACAACCAGGATCGAATCTGGCGTTGCCCGAATGCCGAAAGAGGCCACATAGCGGCTGATCTGTTCACGAAGAAACAGCAGTCCTTTTGGCTCTTCGTAACCAAGCGAGTGGATCCGCTCCGGCAGACGTCCCAGGATGTCCGCCATCATCTCATACGGGTATAGCTCTGGAGAGAGTTCCCCCGTACCAAGGCGAATCATGCCGGGCAGAAACTCGGCTTGATTAATCTCCTGGATAGTCGGCAGATTGGGGCGGTACAGACCAGAGCTAACATACTGGTTCCAGTCTGGCGGTAAAGCCGATACGGTCCGCCAACTGTTATCGACCACCACGGTTCCACTGCCTGTTTTCCCTTCGATCCATCCCTCGGCGATCAGCTCGTCGATGGCTGTCACCACCGTGCTGCGGTTGACCCCCATGGCTTTTGCCAGTACCCGCTGGCTGGGGATCCTGCTGCCGACAGGCCATTCACCGCTGGTGATTTTTTCTCGCAAGTGATTGATGATCTGCCTGTACAGTGGTACGACAGACGATCGATCCGGTTTCCAATCTGAACGAAACGTAACCAACCGATCCCCTCCTCTCTGCGCTGATCCTTGCACCAACTCCGCACCGTGCGATGTGTGCCGGCCAACAAATAAAGTGGTTGGGTGTGATGCCATCCAATTGGCTGGAGATTTTTCATCACCCTTCGTTTAGGATGGTAGCAGGGGTTGCTTTGAAAGGAGCGTTTCTGCTGTGATAACTGCCTTTTTACACGGCTTTTTGCTGGCACTTGGACTCATTTTGCCGCTCGGCGTACAGAACGTCTTTATTTTTAATCAAGGAGCGACACAGCCGCGACTGATCCGAGCGGTGCCCGCGGTCCTGACCGCCACTCTCTGCGATATGCTGCTGATTTTGTTGGCGGTGTTGGGGGTCTCGCTGATCGTATTGCAAGTCGTCTGGCTGAAGACCCTCTTGTTTGGAGCAGGATTGGTGTTTTTGCTTTACATGGGCTGGTCCATCTGGCGCTCTCCTGCAGGTGTGTCGCAGGCGGAACGTCCAGAACCGTTTTCGCCACGCAAGCAGATCGCCTTCGCCGCTTCCGTTTCCCTGTTAAATCCCCATGCGATCATGGATACGATCGGCGTCATCGGTACCAGTTCGCTGCAGTACGACTCACCTGACAAATGGGTGTTTACCGCCTCCTGCATTCTTGTCTCGTTCATCTGGTTCGTCGGGCTGGCGGTATGCGGCCGGCTGATCGGCCGGTTTGACGGCTCTGGCCGTTGGTTGCTGTGGATCAACCGTCTGTCTGCGGTGATTATCTGGGGGGTAGCTGCCTATATGGGCTGGCAGCTGCTGGCATCAGCTTGAGATACGGAAAACGAGGCGCTGTGCCCAACGCCTCGCATCCACTCTATCGTGATCACATGGTGATTCCATCACCGGCTCGGCAGCCTCTCTACCCCCGGTTGAAACGGGTCCGGAGGGCTCTGGCGCTTGCCGAAATGGTATAAAATCGCTTCGACGATACGCCGGGAGGCCGCTCCATCTCCATACGGGTTGGCCGCCTTGGCCATCGCTTCGTAGGCGGCGGGGTCGCGAAGCAGTTGATCAGCCAGATCGTAGACCTGACCTTCATCCGTTCCCGCCAGCTTTAGCGTCCCTGCCTCGATCCCCTCCGGCCGCTCGGTCGTATCCCGCAGCACAAGCACCGGGACACCAAGCGAAGGAGCCTCCTCCTGAACACCTCCTGAATCGGTCAAGATGAGGTGCGCCCGGCGGGCAAAGTTGTGAAAATCTAGCGCATCCAGCGGATCGATCAGGTGGATGCGCGGATGATCGCCAAGCACGTCGTAGGCCACTTCCTGTACAGCCGGGTTGAGATGTACCGGATAGACGACGGCGATCTCCTCCCAACTCTCCACCAGACGACGTACCGCACGGAAAATACGGCGCATCGGTTCCCCCAGGTTTTCCCGTCGATGAGCGGTCATCAGCACCATTTTTTTGCCCGCCACCTGGCTTAGCACAGGATGCTGGTAGTCGCTGCGCACGGTCGTTTTCAACGCATCAATCGCTGTATTTCCGGTTATGTAGATCGATTGTTCCGGTTTGTTTTCCCGTCGCAGATTCTCAGCTGCACCAACAGTAGGTGCGAAATGGAGATCAGCCATGACGCCTGTCAGCTGCCGATTCATCTCTTCTGGAAACGGCGAGTACTTGTCCCAGGTGCGCAGTCCCGCTTCCACGTGTCCGATCGCCACCTGGTTGTAAAAAGCGGCCAGGCTGGCTACAAAAGTGGTTGTCGTATCACCGTGGACCAGCACGATGTCCGGCTTGTTTTCCTTGATCACATGATGGAGGCTGTCCAAAGCGCGGATCGTCACATCGGCCAATGTCTGCCGTTCCTTCATGATGTTGAGATCAATCGCCGGTTCAATCCCAAAGATCGTCAACACCTGATCGAGCATCTGCCGGTGTTGGGCTGTCACACAGACCAGTGATTGAATCTCTTCCTGATGTCGGTTCAGTTCGTGAACCAGCGGTGCCATCTTGATCGCTTCCGGCCGCGTGCCGAATACGGTCATCACTTTGATTTGATTCATGGTCTCCACCTACTTCGTGCCATAGAGGCGATCACCGGCGTCGCCCAAACCTGGGACGATGTAACCGTGATCGTTGAGATAATCATCGACGGCAGCGACGAAGATATCGACGTCAGGATGCTCATCCTGGATCACCTTTACGCCTTCTGGAGCAGCAATCAGGCACATCAGCTTGAGATTTTTGGCGCCGCGCTGTTTTAGCGCGGTCAAGGCGGCGGCAGCCGAGCCGCCGGTTGCCAGCATGGGATCAATCACGATCAGGTCGCGTTCTTCAATGTCTGAAGGCAGTTTGACATAGTACTCCACCGGCTTTAGCGTCTCCGGATCGCGGTACAATCCGACATGTCCCACTTTCGCAGCCGGGATCAGCTTGAGTATCCCGTCCACCATCCCGAGTCCGGCCCGCAGGATCGGGATCAGCCCCACCTTTTTACCTGCGATCATCTTGGCTCGACACTGGGCAACCGGTGTTTCAATCGTCACATCCTGCAGCGGCATATCCCGCGTGATCTCATAGGCCATCAGGGTGGCTACTTCGTCAACCAGTTCCCGGAATTCTTTGGTACCCGTATGTTTATCGCGGATAAAGGTCAGTTTATGCTGGATCAATGGGTGGTCAAACACATAGACTCGACTCATCGCAACTCCCCCGTTTTTCAGCTTCAGTGTGGTTTGCTATCTCGCTTCGTACATGCCGCAGACGATCTGGTAAAGAGGGCTGCGGTCTCAACGAAGCTTTTCTTATGATACTGGAGCCGCGCAGGAACGTCAATTTTTCCTCGGGGACGTCCGGTTAACGGGGGTTATCATCTCCTGGGTCGACAAGCACTAGTCCGCAGGAGGGGCATTCTACATCCGTATCTGCCAGATCATGGCGGCATGCGGGACAGTTCCGGTCTGATTCTTCTGTGCTTGGGTCCATCTTCTCCCGATCCCCAGCTTCAGGCTGGCCTGTCTGCATCTGCTGTTTGAGCATATCCCGAATCTCCCGCAAGAGTGCGGTCTGTTCTGAACCGTCGATTGCCGCCATGATGATCACGTACAAAAGCAGCAGATGGATGATCGAGAGCACAATCCAGGTAAAGATCTCCACATCTACTCTCCCCTCCCAAAAGCTTGCTACACTTTTAACACTTGATCACCCTGATAGACGAGTACGAGGATCAGAATGTAGACAACCACTCCCACTACTATGAGGGGTATGATCAATGGTCCAATCAACATGGGCACACCAACTGCCAAAATGCTGCACAACAAAATGACAATGTTGGCCCATAGATAGTACTGCCACCTACGGTTCGCTTTCTGCTGAAGTTCGACAAAGCCGGCTCGTTGGGCCATGTGCTCAATCCCTTTGCATAGGTGATACACCATATACAGATAGAGGGCTGCGGCAGCAAGTCCAACGATCAGGCCGATTGCATCCCCCGATTCATTTGGGATCGAAAGGCCGATTTCGAATTGAAACCGAAAGGAAAACAAATCCAAAATCGATAATACCAGCAGAGGCAGTGAAGCAATCTTTGCCTTGTGAAACGAGGAGTGGTGGGCCGATAACTGAGAGAAGCCCAGGTACACAACAATGAACCCCGCAACATCAGGCAAAACGTCAAATCCTTCGATACGAAAGTCAAAGAATACTAACAGCAGTCCCCAAAAAACTTTCGCCAATCCGGTCATTATCTCTCCTCCTCATCTGACTCTATTGTAACGTATTCAGAGGTGAAATGATTTACCAGTCCATGTGTTATTTTATGGTCACCTCACAGCAAAAGGCCGCCGAGCAATGCTCAACGGCCTGTAGCGTGATCTTTTTTGTATCAAGACCGGCTATACTTCCAATCCAGGGTATAGCGGGAAACGAGAGCAGAGAGCGGCGACCCGTTGACGAGCTTGATCGTGTTTAGCGTTGTCTTCGGGGTTTTTCAGTGTCAACGCGATAATTGCCGCTACTTCTTTCATCGCTTCCTGATCAAAACCGCGGGTGGCGACCGCCGGCGTTCCCATCCGAATGCCGCTGGTGACAAACGGACTTTCCGGATCGTAAGGAATCGTGTTTTTATTGGTGGTGATATTTACTTCATCGAGAAGATGTTCGGCAACCTTGCCGGTCAGTCCGAGATTGCGCACATCGACCAGGACCAGATGGTTGTCGGTACCGCCTGATACCAACTGCAGACCTTCTGCTCGGAGCGCTTCCGCAAAAGCAACGGCATTGTCCACGATCCGCCGGGCATACTCTTTAAAGTCGGGCTGCAGCGCTTCCCCGAATGCCACCGCTTTGGCAGCGATGATGTGCATCAGCGGACCACCCTGGACACCCGGGAATACAGACTTGTCAATGGCTTTGGCGAATTCTTCCTTGCAGAGGATCAGACCGCCACGGGGCCCGCGCAACGTCTTGTGCGTCGTTGAGGTGACGAATTGAGCGTAAGGCACCGGATTCTGATGCAGCCCCGCTGCCACCAAACCGGCAATGTGAGCCATGTCTACCATCAGGTAAGCGCCTACTTCATCTGCGATTTCACGCAGTTTGGCAAAGTCGATTTTACGTGGGTACGCACTGGCACCAGCCACGATCAGCTTTGGCTGGTGTTCCTGTGCCTTTTGGCGAACAACCTCATAATCAATTCGATGCGTCTCTTGATCCACACCATAATCGACGAAGTTGTACAGCGAACCGGAGAAATTGACCGGGCTGCCGTGGGTGAGATGGCCGCCATGCGACAAATTCATCCCCAGGACTGTATCCCCCGGCTTCAATACAGTCAAGTAAACCGCCATGTTGGCTTGTGCGCCTGAATGAGGCTGGACGTTGGCATGCTCTGCCCCAAACAGCTCTTTCAAACGGTCACGGGCGATGTTCTCAGCGATGTCGACATATTCACAGCCACCGTAGTAGCGGCGGCCCGGATACCCCTCTGCGTATTTGTTGGTCAGTACCGTGCCGGCTGCTTCCAGCACAGCGCGGCTGACAAAGTTTTCGGAAGCAATCAGTTCAATCTTGTCCCGCTGCCGTCCCAGCTCCAGTCCGATTGCTTCTGCGATTTGCGGGTCTTGTTTTTTTAGAAATTCAAACATCTTCTCTCCTCCTCGTTATGTAAGCTTGATCAAACCTACAGGAAACTTATCCCCACGCTATTGACAGCTCTGATTGGCAACTGTCCGTTCGTATACGGCCCGGCTGCCGCCGATCAGCTTGGGCCGCGTACGCGCTGCTGTCACGTGAGCCTGCCCGATCTGACGTACCGTTGGCCGAATGGGGACTGCTACATGCCTCAGATGCATCCCGATCAGCGTATCGCCGATGTCGATGCCTGCATCTGCCCTCAGGTGCTCAACCACGACAGGCGACTGCATCTGCCCGTACGCGTATGCAGCCATCGAACCGCCAGCAGAAGGCACGGGAACAACCGATACTTCCTCCAGGCCGTATGCGTCCATCGTCGTGCGCTCCATCACCAAGGCTCGATTCAGATGCTCACAGCACTGAAAGGCAAGGGCAAATCCGTATGCTTGCTGCACCTGCGAAAACGCCCGGTACAAGGCTGCAGCCACCTCCTGACTGCCAGCTTTCCCAATATGTTCGCCAAGCACCTCACTCGTGCTGCAGCCGATCACTAAGATCTGGCCACTGCGCAAATCAGCCATCCGCTGTACGTCTGATACAACAGTCAAAGCCTGCTGCTCAACCAGTGACAGGTCCACCCTGCTTCACTCCCAAATGACTGGCCTCAATCTCCTTTACTTTTTCGATCCTACGAGCATGACGCCCTCCCTGAAACTCTGTCTCCAGCCAAATCTTGACGATGTCAAGGGCCAGACCAGGACCAACCACCCGTTCACCCAGCGCCAGAATATTGGAATCGTTATGTTCACGAGTCGCGCGGGCCGAAAACGTATCATGGGCAAGCGCACAGCGAATCCCCGGTATTTTGTTTGCCGAGATCGACATCCCGATGCCTGTCCCGCATACCAGGATCCCTCTGTCAAATTCTCCGGATGCCACCTTTTGGGCTACGGGCAGAGCGTAGTCCGGGTAGTCTACCGATTCCTCACATGTACAACCAAAATCCTCATACGCGATCTGCATCGAGGCCAGCAGCTGTTTGATCTCTTCTTTCAACCTGAAACCACCGTGATCGGAACCCAATGCAATTCTCATCTGTACCCTCCATTTCCGTGCAGTCTGCGCTGTCTTGTATTCGTCTATTATACCGTATTCCTGCCGTCCTTCCCATAAAAATCCTTATGTTTTCTATCACCATTTCGCAAAACGTTCGCTTTTTATGGCAACAACCGCTGTCCAGACGGCAGCTGGCAATACGATGTTAGCTTATTCCCTTGAAGGAGAAGTGGTGAGGATCTCTCGCAGTTCCTCCAACAGTTGGTTCAATTCATCAGCACAGATGGTATACATCTCCAAGCTGCCGCCGTATGGATCAGCTACATCCTCGTCCCCCCGCCAACCGACGTACTGCTTAAGTGTGAACACCTTGTCCACTCGATCGGGATACAAATCACAGATCACTTGTTTATGACCTCGGGTCATGGTCAATACCAGATCCGCCCACTTCATCAAGTCACCTGTCAGGCGCTGAGCGGAGTGCTGCAGTTGGATGCCTCGTTGTTCCAATGCGAGCAGCGTGTTTTCAGACGCCTTTTCACCGTCAAAGGCAGCGACACCGGCTGATTTGATTTCCACACCCGCTACTCCCTTTAGCTTGTCGCGCAGCAGCGCTTCGGCCATCGGGCTGCGACATGTATTGCCAGTGCAGACAAACAGGATGCGCATCTGCATTTCACCCTTCCTTGTGAATCTGTCACTCGTCTGTCCCTACATCATGAACTTGATTCCAAAAATAAGCAAGATCAGACCGCCCAGCAGTTCGCTGTATCCTCCCAGCCAACCGCCTACTCTGCGCCCCAGCAGAAGACCAAAGCCCGACATGAGACCACCGATCAAGCCGAACAGGGTAACGGCCACAAGTCTGTTCACATTCATCAGACCAAACGAAAGTCCAACCGATAGGGCATCAAGACTGACACTAAAGGCAAACAGATACAGACCGATGCCACTCGGTTGCATCATACTTTGCGCAGTACTGCCAAACAGTCCGTTCCACAACATATGCATTCCCAGCATGGTCAGGACTCCCCCGCCAACGAGCACGGCGACATCGCCAACCATTTCAGATAAGTATATACCAACTAAAATGCCCAGCAAAGGCATTGCCATGTGAAACAAACCAATTGTCACGCTGACCCGGATCACCTCTCTGAGCCTCATCCCTACCATGCCGACACCGATTCCCAAAGAGAAAGCATCCATACCAAGGGCGATTGCAATCATCAGAAAGGTTAGGAACTGGCCCCACTGGATCAGAGTGATGTCCATCCTGCTTCCCCCTCCCGTCCCTTCACCTTATGCGGACAAGTGGGGAAACATAACCGGCTAGACGCAGATCACCCGTCCGCCGGCGGCTTTTTCCAATCGGTTCATAATCGCGGCTCCCAGACCGCTTCGGGGAAAAGCTTGAGCCACGATATAGGCGACCTGCTCTTCATCGAAGCGGCGCAGACAAGCGTACAATTCCCGTGCGACAGCGGACAGATCGCCATCCGCTCCACATGAGAGGACCAGCCCGGCGCTTGGCTGCTGCTTCCACCAGTCGGCTGTCTCTCTCGTCGCCAGCACCCCTGTTTTCAGACCTGCCTCTGAGGCGCTCTTCAATAGTTCTAGCATACGCTCCCGAGCAGGCTCCGGTTCTCCGTCAACGACCCATAGTTCGCCTTGGGGAGCGTAGTGTGCGTATTTCATACCGGGTGAGCGCGGCGCCTCCGTGTCCCGGGCAATCGCCGGATCAACTGTGACCTCGCTCAAAACCTCTTTGAGCTGTTCAAAGGTAATCCCGCCCGGGCGCAAGATCATCGGCGGATCAACCGTCACATCCAGTACCGTCGATTCTACGCCGACACCAGCGCTTCCTCCATCTACGACACCTGCGATCCGTCCATCCAAATCGACAAGGACGTGCTGGGCTGTCGTCGGGCTGGGACGCCCTGAGCGATTGGCGCTGGGCGCAGCAACAGGTACTCCTGCTGTCCGGATCAGCGCACGAGCCAACTGATGGTCAGGCAAGCGCACCCCCACCGTATCAAGACCGGCAGTGACGCGCTCCGCCACGTCCATCTGCTTGGGCAGAATCAGCGTCAGCGGCCCGGGCCAGAAAACCTCCATGACTCGTTCGGCCTGCTCAGGCACCTCCCTGGCAACCATAGGGAGTTGATCCAGATCACTGATGTGCACAATCAGTGGATTATCGCTAGGCCTCCCTTTTGCTTCGAATATTTTTTCCACAGCATGTTCAGACAATGCATTGGCTCCTAGTCCATAAACGGTCTCCGTAGGGAATGCGACTACTTCTCCCTGTCTGATCAAGTGGGCTGCATCCACAATCTGTGTATAAATCGTTTTTTCGTCCACATGCTTGTCCACATGCCAAACCTGCGTCTTCATCTGTTTTTTCATCAGCGGAAATTCCTTTCCTGTTCATGCGAGATGAGCCATTTGCTTTCCCCAGTATAGAATCTATAGGTAAAGTTTTCAACAGCCTGTGGGTAACCTGTGAATAAGTCTGTTGTTGTCCTGGATAGGAGAGACAGAATGAGAATGCGGTCCAGGAAGAAGCATTAAAAACCTAGAAGCAGCCGGTTGGTTCTTCTTCCATAAAAAAACCCTATCCCAAAAAAGAGATAGGGGAGGGGGAGGCAATCATCCAAAGAGAGAACTTAGTTTTTCCCAGAAGAAGAAGCGGACTTCCACTTGTGGGGCTGGATCCTGTTCCAGAGCAGTAGATGCGGCGGCGACAGTCTGTACCTGTCCTGCTGCCGTCTGTTCTGCTGCTGGACGATCCGTTTCCGTACGGTCAGATTCCTCTTCTGCAGCAAACCAGGCGTCAAAAAAGCCGGTTTGGGAATCGCTTGCGCCGCTATCCCTTTCACGTTCCGTCAGGTGATCTTGCTCAGCCACGGCGTCAGATGTCGACGTCTCATCCGAATCGTCTGTCGGTGACTTCGTCTGTTCTATGGCATCGCCGTTAGACATGTCGATGAAGCAGAGCGGCGGGAACAACACACACCACCAGTTTTGCCCTTTTGCTTCACCCAGTCTGACCAATAGGGCCTCGTACTGACCTGCAGGGTAAACGTAGCTGCCGTACAGTTTGGTGGGAAACGCTACCTGCCCGAATTGGACATCCGCCTGGTAGCGGAAGCCCCGTTCACGGATCGTTCGTTCTACGAGCTGCTGCAGTTCGGGAAGCCGTGTCGCCACCTGGGAGCGGGCTTGATCAATGGAGCGAACCTCCTCTACCCACTGATTCACCTGATCGATGATCGCATCACGCACCTCGCGCTTCAGCCACTGATCGCGGAAGGAGTCACTGTTGGCTATGATCCGCAGCCGAATCGACTGCTCCGGGATCGGCCCCGGATCGGCAAGACTAGCTGCTTCCAATTGATTTTCCCAACTCATCATCCCAATCAGCAAGGCGAACAACAGATAAAAGAACCGCTTCATCGATACCCTCTCCCCTACATACTGTGTACAACTATCGTTCTCTCTAGCCACAGTATGGACAGAATATCTAGTGATGATACACGGTTCTGAAAAGTTGATCAGATTTTTTTGTCTGGGTATGGGAAAACCGTCAAGGGGACGTGCAGCGACAGCCAATCTGTCTATTGCTGAGGATCGAGCATAGTGGAGGGCGAAAGAGAAAAACAGGTTCGCTCCGCTCGTGCCAGTGCCTGCGGGGAAGCCGGGATGACCGTCTCCTCTCCAACAAAGCGGTACGGCGGCCAAAAGCCCTCAAGGGGCGAATGCATCTCAGGGAAGCAGTTGGCCGCCAAGCGTGTACCGCTTTGTTTCCGCTCCGACTCTGTGGGCACTGCCAAGGCTTTCGCTCACCTGTTTTCTCTTTCGCCTCGCAACGTTTACTTTCGGACAAACATTTCCTTGCGTATCTCAGACATCTTGTCCTTCCATCCATGCCACCCCTTAGAACAGGTGGATTGTGCTTTCCTTTGATTCAGAATAAATCCTATGCTGATCCTTCGGAAGCTTCTCTCCGCCAGCCCAGCACGACGCGATCGATGCCGGCGAGGTCGGGCACGATCTCTGTACCGTCCACAGCTCCGGAGTCGAGCAACAGTTGTTGAACCGTATCGGCTTGATGGATGCCCACCTCAAAGGCGACAAGGGCGGTTGGCCGCAGCAGATGAGGCAGTGCGGCACATATTTTCCGATAACAGGTGAGTCCGTCATCTCCGCCGTCCAGCGCGAGATGTGGTTCGAACTGGTTCACTTCAGGATCCAGCCGTTCTACATCGGCACTGGGAATATAAGGCGGATTGGAGACAAGCAGGTCCACCTGTTCGTCTGCCGCAAGCAGCGGCTGTACCAGATCTCCCTGCAGGAAACGGAGGCGCGAGGACAGGTGCAGCCGCTCTGCATTCTCCATCGCAATCGCTAACGCAGCTTGTGACAAATCGATTGTGGTGACGCGCCATTGCGGACGTTCCGCAGCCAGCGTCAACGCGATCGCTCCACTGCCGGTGCCGATATCTGCTGCATCCAGCGTTTCTACGCTTGGCCATAGTTTGTCGGCATGGCGAAGCACCTGTTCTACTAGAATCTCTGTCTCCGGACGGGGGATCAGCACGCCAGGGCGAACAGCAAATACTCTGCCAAAAAACTCCTGTGTGCCGACGATATACTGCAGCGGTTCCGATGCTGCTCTGCGCCGACACAGCCGCTCCAATTCCTCTACCTCTGCTGCTGAGATGGTTTCCGGCAGAGCAGTGATGAAGCGGGTGCGATCCAGGCCCAGTATGTGTCGCAGCAACAGTTCTGCCTCAAACCGCGGATCTTGGCTTCCTGTCTGCCGCAAAAACGAAGAAGCCCAGACGAGGGCTTCCCGGACAGTCTCTGGCTTACGCGGTTGCGCTTGCACTTTTTAACAACTCCGTTTGTTCGTGCATGATCAGTTGATCGATCACTTCATCCAATTCCCCTTGCAGGATCGCGTCCAGGCGATGCACAGTTAAGCCGATGCGGTGGTCGGTAACCCGGCTCTGCGGGAAGTTGTAAGTGCGGATCCGTTCGCTGCGGTCACCAGAGCCAACCAGGCTTTTCCGCGCTGCATCCTGCTCTGCCATCGCCTGCTGTTGATAATAGTCAAACAGCCGTGCGCGCAGCACGCGGAGCGCCTTCTCCTTGTTGGAATTCTGTGACTTCTCATCCTGACAGGAAACCACAATTCCGGTCGGTAGATGCGTCACGCGAACCGCTGACTTGGTCGTATTGACGCTCTGTCCTCCAGCACCGCTGGAGCAGAATGTATCTACGCGAATATCCTTCTCGTGCAGTTCCACTTCCAACTCCTCGACTTCCGGAAGCACAATTACGGTGGAGGTAGAGGTGTGGATCCGCCCGCCCGACTCTGTGGTCGGAATACGCTGCACGCGATGGGCGCCCGACTCGAACTTCAGCTTGCTGTAAGCTCCATGACCGCTGACAGAAAAGATGATCTCCTTGTACCCGCCGATATCGGTCGGGTTGGCTTCCAGCACTTCAACCTTGAAGTTGTGGCGTTCGGCAAAGCGGGAGTACATCCGGAACAGGTCAGCAGCAAACAGCGCTGCTTCATCGCCGCCCGCAGCCCCGCGAATCTCGACAATGACGTTTTTCTCATCATTGGGGTCCTTGGGCAATAACAGGATTTTCAAGCGATGCTCCAGCTTCTCCTTGCGCTGTGCCAGTTCGGCGATCTCCATTTTGACCATCTCGCGCATTTCATCGTCCAGTTTTTCTTCGAACATCGCTTTCGCGTCGTCCAATTGCTGTACGACTGATTTATACTCACGGTAAACCATAACGGTCTCTTCCAAAGACGATTGTTCTTTGGAGAGCTCGCGCAGTTTTCTTGTATCCGCAATCACATCAGGATCACATAAGAGGTTGGTTACTTCCTCGTAGCGTTCTTCCACTGCGGCTAAGCGATCAAACAATGCTTTTCACCCCATATGTTAGAGAATGAATGCCACTTTCCTTTAACAGTAAAAGTATAGGAGATTACGTTTTAAAAGTCAAAGAAAAAAGCCCGGCAGAACCGAGCCCAATCTTTGCCATCAGCGGTGATAGCCGTCGTTTGAGGTGACGTGAAAATCGTAACGGGGGACCTTTTGACGTAGGGCTGTGATCACCTGCCGTTCGACATCGCGGGCTTGCTGGGCCGTAACGTTGGGTACCAGATCAAGCGTAATATAGGCGTTCCCCCCATTCAATGTGATCCGGGCATTCTCCACGCCGGGCACCCGTCTTGCCATCATCCGCATATTGCGAATGTCGATTTCTTTATTGTTCACGTTGGAATGACCGATCACCAGATTGGGGTTCTGGTCTCTGCCCATCAACTCATCTCTATCTTGCAGCGGCGAGGCCTGACGATCAATCACATCATCGTTGCGATCAGGGATGGTTTGCCCGTTTTGCGTAGGGTCAAGGCTGCGCACACCTGCGCTGTTCTCCTGCGGGGTCGTAGGCGAGTTGCAGCCGGTGACGAGAGCCAAAACCAGCAGAACCCCTCCCAATCGCGACCACCGTACCTTTGCTTGCATGTGAAAGCCACCTCCTGTTTCGCCTAGTTTGCGCATCCCGTGAGGTGCACATACGAGCTAGAGAAGGTGGCCTGATTTTCCTTTGAAATCGCTGCCAACAGGCTGGCTCAGCGAAAGATCCCTCCATGCAGGGAATGGTTTGCCGTTGTCGTCCTAGACCTGCGAAGGGTTGCCGCAGCCCTCCTGGGTGGGCAAGCGCGGTTTGCCTGGCACTTCGTGACAGTGGCGGCAGCGCGCCTGGTAACTCTCCGATGTGCCAACCATGATGATCGGATCGTGATAATGAGCCGGTTTGCCGTCAATCAACCGCTGGGTACGCGTCGCCGGATTGCCGCAGACCATACAGATTGCGTGTAGTTTGGTTGCAAACTCAGCCAAGGCAAGCAGCGTCGGCGTCGATCCGAACGGTTCGCCGCGAAAATCCAGGTCTAGTCCGGCGCACATCACACGAATCCCCTGATCAGCCAAGGCTTCTGCCACTTCGACGATTCCGCTGTCAAAAAATTGCACCTCATCGATCGCCACGACGTCCGTGTCTGACCCGACCGCATTCCAAATATCGCGGGAATGCTTGACGGCAATGGCATCTTCCATCGTTCCGTTGTGGGAAACGACAGCCATCGCATGGTATCGATCGTCGATCAACGGTTTAAATACCTGGGTACGCAGTTTTCCGTATTTGGCCCGACGGATCCGACGAATCAGCTCTTCACTCTTTCCGGAAAACATACAGCCACAGATCACTTCAATCCAGCCATCATGTTTCATAAATAACATAACCAGACATCCCCAATTGCCGTAATCTCGATTCCCTTCAAGAAGAGAGGGTAACTTTTACATCATATCATCTTGCAGCGATGCAGCCAATGCAGAATAGCTGATTTTTTCCACAATAAAGCCAGGCAGTCGGAACCGCCTGGCTTCTCGTTTGAGCAGATTGGTCATCGTGCTTGCTGCGTTTGTCCTTAGGACAGGTTGTATTTGCGTTTGAAACGATCCACACGACCACCGGCATCCACAAATTTTTGCTTGCCGGTAAAGAATGGGTGGCAGTTGGAGCAAATCTCAACGCGCAGAGACTGTTTGGTAGAACCAGACTCAAACTCGTTGCCGCATGCGCACGTTACTTTAACCGTGTGGTAGGTAGGATGAATTCCTGGTTTCATGATATACACCTCTTTCCGCCCTGATTCGTATGCCGAAACAGAGTTATCTTCATACGCACATAAAAACATAGTAACACGTATCTGCAGGGAATGCAACAGCCTATCCTCTTGTCAACTTTTGTTAGCGGTGTTCTTCCTGCGACACAGTTCTTCAGGTGGAACGTGGGTAAAGGAGCCGATCACGACATCCGGCAGTTCCTGCTGATAGATCTCGATCGCCTGTTTCATTCCGAATACCTCTCCCTGAGCCTGAGGGATCATCGCCAGGTAGCTCTCCGGATCGATGTTCAGATTGCGCAGTTGGATCAGCTTGATACCCGTCCGTCGGATAAACTGGATCATCGCTTCCATCTCTTCTTCGCGATCAAAGACCCCGGGGAAGCAGAGGTAGTTGATCGAGGTGTAGACGCCGTTGGCCGAAGCGTATTCGGCCGAGCGTGCTACGTGCTCAAGCGTGTAGCCACGGGGTCGATAGTACGCATTGTAATGTTCCTCGATCGCACTGATGATGCTGATCCGCATCAGGTCGAGACCGGCGTCGACAATTCCTTTGATATGGTCCGTCAAGCCGGCGTTGGTGTTGATGTTGATGTAACCCATCTCGGTCTGCTGACGCACGCGACGCATCGCCGGGATGATCAGAGAGGCCATCGTCGACGGTTCCCCTTCACAGCCCTGCCCGAAGCTGATAATACTCTCCGGCGTCTGCAGGTGATGCAGCATCACTTCGACCAGTTCATCTTCTGTCGGACGAAAGTTCATCCGCGTCTGCGGCGCCGGAAAGCCGCTGTCTTCCGGTTGTTCGGAGATGCAGCCGTAACAGCCGGCATTGCAGGTATAGGAGACGGGCAGACTGCCTTCCCAGCGGTGAAAAAAGTTGTTGGCCGCCGTCAAACACTCGTATTCCAACGCACAGTGCGACAGATGCTGAAAGATGCGGTTATCGGGAAACTGGGTACATGTCTTCTCAACCAGCCGGCTCAACTCATCCATCGGTGAGAGCAGCGGATTCCACTTGTGGGGGTCGTCACTCTGCCTCGCCGCAACCCAGAACTGATCATCTTTCCAGACGACGGCGGTATAGCCGAACAGAGGAAACTTCTTCTGCTTGTCCACTTTGATGTAGCCGGGAAGCAGCAGGCGGGTGAACCCCTGCGGCAGCAGCGCGCCGACAGCCGTACACCCATCTAGTTTGATCATCTCTCCTGTCTTTGGGTCCATGCCGACTGGCACCGTATCCGGCAGGCTGACTAGTGTGGCCCCTTCCGGCAGCAGGATCAATTCATCATCCAAGATCTCGGTCAATAGATCGCCGTTGCGAGCAACGGATAAGATATCCGGGTGATCATACACCCGGCCCTGGTCATCTGCATATACCAGATGCATGGTAAGGATCGCCTCTTTTCACTGCTTCTTGCTCATTGTATCGTACCGCATTCAAGAGGCATTGTAAACGGAACGGCTTTTGCCAGAGCGAGTGGGCAGTCTCGCCGTAGAAAACTGGCTGTCACCGCAGAAAACTGGCCACCTCGCGCAACCACTCACCTGCGATCACCTGAGATAGCGAAGTGGATTGACCGGCACGTCATCCTGCCTAACCTCAAAGTGAAGATGATACCCTGTCGAATCACCTGTGTTTCCCATGTAGCCCAACTTCTGGCCGCGCTCCACACGTTGGCCGATCTGCACGATGATTTTCCGCATATGGGCGTAGTACGTCTGCAGCCCGTCACCGTGGTCGAGGATCACCATGTAGCCGTACCCGCTGCGGATTGCTCCCGTCTCTACTACGACACCTTCCTTGGCAGCGAGGATCGGCGTCTGTGCTTCTTGTTGATTCCATAGATCGACCCCTTTGTGCAGTTGACCCCAGCGCATGCCAAAACCACTGGTGATCGTCGCCCCGCTGACCGGCCAATCCATAGAACGCGACCGAACCGCACTGCGGCTGGCCGCTTGCACGATTTGTCGGCGAAGCTGCACGTCGCCGGCCAGCATGGGTTCGGTCCGGGGAAGCGGCACGTACACGACCTGTCCGATATACAAATTGTCCGGCAAGATGCGCAGCAGTGGATTGCGTGAGATGATATCCTTTTTGTCCACCTGGTAACGGGCGGCTATCTTTTCCAGCGTTTCATCTCGCGCAACCGTATGGACCACTTCGTTGCGCCGAATGACAATCTTCATCCCGATGGATAAAAAGTTGGGGTTGCGAATCTTGTTTTCTTCAACTAATTGCTGCAAACCTACGCCGTACTTATAGGCAATTTCTGAAAGCGTATCTCCTTTTTGCACGCTGTACGTGATTACGGTTTTCCGTTCAGCGACCGGCTGCTTATCTTCCTGAAGCGCAGAAAACGGATTGATCGCCTGTAGCAGTGTTTGCTCAATCACAGCCTGCTTTGCGTCCTCTTGACTGCTCCAAGAGGCTTCTACAGCGGAGTCATGCAAATCCATCTGATTCCCTCCCCTCTACCTTCCCTACAGATATGCGCGATGGACAAAAAAAATGACGGGAGTTTTATCTCGCCGTCATAGATGAGGTGCGGGACCCGCGCGCCGGTTTTGCATCCGACTGGGCATCCCCCTTGGTATCTCTACTCTCGATGGTCTGCAAAAATTCTTCATTGGTTTTGGAATCAGCCAGTTTTTTCAGGAATGATTCCACGAATTCGTGACTCTCTTGCATGGTTTTGCGGATCGCCCACAGCTTTTCCAACTCTTCTTTGGTCAGCAGCAGTTCTTCACGACGAGTACCGGAACGACGGATATCGATCGCCGGGAAGATGCGACGCTCGGACAATTTCCGGTCGAGATGAAGCTCCATGTTGCCGGTTCCCTTAAACTCTTCGTAAATCACATCATCCATCCGCGAACCTGTCTCTACGAGGGCGGTTGCCAGAATGGTCAGGCTGCCCCCTTCTTCGATGTTGCGGGCTGAGCCGAAAAAGCGCTTTGGCCGGTGAAAGGCGGCTGGGTCAATCCCACCTGACAACGTGCGTCCGCTCGGTGGAATGACCAAATTGTAAGCCCGGGCCAGCCGAGTGATTGAGTCGAGTAGGATCACGACGTCTTTTTTATGCTCTACCAGACGCTTCGCCCGCTCCAAGACCAACTCTGCCACCTTGATGTGGTTTTCCGGCAGTTCGTCAAACGTTGAGGCAATAACCTCTCCCTTTACCGATCGCTGCATGTCGGTTACTTCCTCTGGCCGCTCGTCGATCAACAGAACGAACAGGTGGATATCCGGATGGTTCTCGGTAATGCTGTTGGCTATCTCTTTCAACAGGACGGTCTTGCCGGCCTTGGGCGGAGCGACAACCAATCCGCGCTGTCCCAAGCCGACAGGGGTGATTAAGTCCATCAAACGTACAGAAAGCTTAGAGGGTGATGTCTCCAATACGAGTTTTTGCTGAGGATAGAGCGGTGTAAGGGCGGGGAAGTGCAGGCGTTCAGACGCCAATTCCGGGTCTTCTCCGTTGACAGCTTCCACTTGCAGCAGACCGAAATATCGCTCATTTTCTTTCGGGGGGCGTACCTTGCCTGAGACGAGATCGCCCATCCGCAGGTCAAAGCGGCGGATTTGCGATTGGGAGATATAGATGTCTTCCGAGCTGGGCAGGTAATTGATCGGTCGCAGGAACCCGTATCCCTCCGGAAGGATCTCCAGAACTCCTTCCATGAACATCAACCCATCGCGCTCAGCTCGTGCCCGTAAAATGGCAAAGATCAATTCTTTCTTCTTCATTTGCGAGTAATGGGCGATCTGAAACTCTTTGGCCAGCTTGTATAATTCCGTCAGCTTTTTTTCTTCTAGTTCTGATAAAAGCACGTACGATTCCACCACGCTTTACGTCTTCTCTTCATGTCATCTGTTCCTTTCTCTACAAAACTAATCGCGGCTTTCGCTCCAGGCGGTGATTGCCAGTGATAAAACGAACGGTTCCGGTCTTGGCCCGCATCACCACGGAATGGGTGGTAGCCCGCATCCCTTGAAAACGAACCCCGCGCAGCAGTTCACCGTCCGTCACTCCCGTCGCCGCAAATATGGCGTCATCTCCCTTTACCAGGTCATCCATGTACAGCACCTGGTGGGGGTTGGAGAGGCCCATCCTCTTGCAGCGCTCCAATTCGTCGTCACTCTGCGGCAGCAGTTTTCCCTGGATTTCCCCACCGAGACACTTCAGCGCTACTGCGGCTAAAACCCCTTCTGGCGCACCGCCAGTGCCGAACAAAATATCGACGCCGGTGTCTGGAAACGCGGTATTGATCGCTGCTGCCACATCTCCATCCGGAATCAACTTGATTCGTGCACCGGCCTGCCGGATCTCATCGACCAACTTCTGGTGGCGATCCCGATCCAGTACGATCGCCACCAGATCACTGATATCCTTGCCGACGGCTTGTGCCACCGCCTTTAGATTATCGGCAACCGCGGCGTTTATGTCAATCTTGCCGACCGCTTTTGGTCCAACGGCAATTTTTTGCATGTACATGTCGGGCGCATGCAGCAAGTTCCCCCGATCAGCGATGGCAATGACGGAGATCGCATTCCACGTCCCTTTGGCGACAATGTTGGTCCCCTCCAGCGGATCGACGGCGACGTCCACGTACGGCGGCACGCCCTGGCCAAGCCGTTCTCCGATGTAAAGCATCGGCGCTTCATCCATCTCCCCTTCTCCGATCACGACTACCCCGTCCATTGGGATATTTTCAAACTCTTTGCGCATCGCTGTCGTCGCTGCATCATCCGCTTCGTCTTTCCTGCCAAGCCCCATCCAACGCGCAGAGGTTAAGGCAGCGGCTTCGGTGACGCGGACCAACTCAAGCGTCAAGCTACGTTCCATCTGTTAGTTCCCCCCTCATGATGTTCTCTGGCTCCATCGACTCTTTCCAGACTGTTGCTCCCAGGCTCTGCAGCTTCCCAACCAAATTCGCATAGCCTCGCTCAATGTGGTGCACCCCATCGATCTCCGTCACCCCATGGCTGATCAATCCGGCAATCACCAAAGCAATCCCGGCACGCAGGTCGGAAGCGACCACTCTGGTGCCAAACAGTCTGGAACCACCCTCGATCACGGCGGACCGCCCTTCCACTTTGATCACGGCCCCCATCCGACGCAATTCATCTACATGCCGAAAGCGGCTGCCGTAGATGTTGTCTGTAATGATGCTGGGACCATCAACCTGCGTCAGCAGGGTAGTCATCGGCTGCTGCAGATCAGTGGGAAATCCGGGATACGGCGCTGTTTTGACGTCTACCGGGCGATAGTGGTCCTGCCCGATCACGCGGATGCTGTCGTCTTCTTCTGACACCACGACCCCAATCTCCCGCAGTTTGGCCGATACTGACTCCAGATGTTTAGGAATCACGTTTTCAATCGTCACATCTGCACGTGCAGCAGCGGCCAGAATCATGTAACTCCCCGCTTCAATCCGGTCAGGGATAATCGTATGGCGACAGCCTCTCAGGTGGTCCGTACCCTCGATGCGGATCACATCGGTACCAGCTCCTTTTATATTTGCACCCATGTTGTTCAAAAGTGTCGCCACGTCGACGATTTCCGGTTCACGGGCAGCGTTTTCAATCACGGTCACTCCCTCTGCGCGGGCAGCGGCCAGCATGATGTTGATGGTGGCACCGACGCTGACCAGATCGAGGTAAATCCGCGCTCCACGGAGGCGTTCCGCTTTCATGCTCATCACGCCGTTTTTGTTTTCAACACGGGCACCCAAGGCTTGGAATCCTTTGATATGTAAATCGACCGGACGCGGTCCCAAATCACAGCCACCCGGCAGTCCGACACTTACCTCTCCGTACTTTCCAAGCAGAGCTCCCCATAAATAATATGAGGCTCTCAGTTTTTTTACGCGTCCGTTGGGCATCGTCATCGGCCGCAAAGATCTGCCATCGATTTCAATCCAGTCATCTTCGAGGAGCAGGTCGGCTCCCATCTCGCGCAGGATGTCCGTGTAAATCTCTACGTCCTGAATCCGGGGCAGGTTTTCAATCACGACCGGACCATCGGCCAGCAACGCGGCTGGGATCAAAGCAACCGCGCTGTTTTTCGCTCCGCTTATTTCTATTTTTCCCGCGAGCGGCTTTCCTCCTTCAATGAACAGTTTTCCCATTTTTCGCTCTCCTCAGGCATATCTTTCTGATTATTGGTTCGTTTTCTTGAAAGAAGCACCTTCTCCTCCGGAAAAGGTGCTCCTTATGACCGTCATCGTTACTTTTGCATCTTGGCCCAGTCAGCCAGAAACTTCTGCAGACCGCTATCCGTGAGCGGATGTTGAATGATCTGCTGAAACACTTTATACGGGATCGTGGCGATATGGGCACCTTGACGGGCCGCTTCCGTAACATGCAGCGGATGACGGATACTGGCCGCGATGATTTCCGTGTCGATATCGTGAATGGCAAAGATATCAGCCACTTGATTGATCAACTGCATCCCGTCATAGCCAATATCGTCGAGACGTCCGAGAAACGGCGACACGTAAGTCGCTCCCGCACGGGCCGCCATCAATGCCTGATTGGCGTTGAAGATCAGCGTAACATTGGTTTTGATTTTGCGCTTGGCAAAGACTTTGACAGCTTTTAACCCCTCAGCCGTCATCGGCACCTTGATGACGATGTTTTTGGAGAGGGCTGCCAACTTCTCGCCTTCTTCAATCATGCCTTTGGCTTCCGTGCTGATCACTTCGGCACTGATTGGTCCATCGACAATGTCAATAATCTCCTTCAAGGCTTCGACGAAATCGCGCCCTTCCTTGGCCACCAGCGACGGATTGGTTGTCACACCGGCCAATACACCCCATTCGTGGATGTCACGAATCTCGTCGACGTTTGCTGTATCGATAAAAAATCGCATAAGCTACCTCCCGAGTTATACCCTGTTGCTGCTTCCAAACAAGCGCATCTTTTCTTTTACGACTTCCTTGATCGCTTCGCGAGCCGGCCCCAGGTACTTGCGAGGGTCGATTTCGTTCGGTTTATCGGCCAGGACCTTGCGAATGGTCTCTGTGCAGGCTACCTGGTTTTCTGTATTCACATTGATTTTGCCAACGCCGAGACTGATCGATTTTTTGATCGCCTCGTCAGGTACGCCAGAGCCACCGTGCAGCACAATCGGCGCCCCGATGTTCTTGGCCACTTCTTCAATGATGTCAAAGTGGATTTTCGGCTCGCCTTTGTACATGCCGTGAGCGGTACCTACGGCAATCGCCACATAGTCTACCTTGGTCTCTTCCCAGAAGCGAATCGCTTCTTCTGGCTTGGCCAAAGCCGCATCAGCTTCGTCCACCGCGAGGTCATCCTCTACGCCGCCAATCGTACCCAGTTCCCCTTCTACGGAAACGCCTACCGCATGTGCTGCCTCCACGACCTGCTTGGTCAGGCGGATGTTCTCTTCAAACGGGTAGTGAGAACCGTCAAACATGACAGAAGAAAAACCTGCACGAATGCACTTCATCACCACTTCAAAGCTGCTCCCGTGATCCAGATGAAGGGCAATCGGAACACCTGCACGCTCTGCAGCTGCCTTTGCCATGGCGACAGTAAAATCAAGGCCCATATAGCGCATGGCTCCTTCAGAGACACCGAAAATAACGGGTGACTTCTCTTCCATCGCCGCTTCCGTAATCGCCTGTGTAAACTCAAGGTTATTCAGGTTGAACTGACCGACAGCATATCTCTGCTTCCTGCTATCTTCTATAAATGCGGTCATTGGTACCAATGGCATAACAGTATGATTCCTCCTCCAGTGGTGATCATTAACTCGGCTTATTATACCACATGTATGTAGTTCTTAACAGAGTCGCACGTCAACAAACCAACTGCTGATTAACGGCATGTCGCAGTTCATCGATGTCGAATGGTTTGGTAAAGTGGGTTAAAGCCCCAAGCTCCGTCGCTTCCTTAATCATATCCAATTCGCCATAAGCCGTCATCATGATCACTTTGATATCCTTGTCAATCGTTTTGATGTGTTTGAGGATCTCAATACCGTCCATACCGGGAATTTTCATATCCAGAATGACGAGATGCGGTGATTCTTTTTGCACAATTTCTAAGGCTTGCTTGCCATTTGCTGCCTGAAACGTGGAGTATCCTTCCTTGCCCAAAACCTCATACAACAGAATGCGGATGCCGTATTGATCGTCAACCACTAAGATTTTCTTCTGCTGCTGCATCTGTCTTTCCCTCCTGACCTTTTCGTCCTCAACATGATAGTTTTGAAAATTCGCTAATCATATGGAAAATCCTGCTGGAAAAACAGAAAGAGTTACTGGCAATAAAAAAAGTGGATACCCATCGGGTACCCACTCTCTCATCCATCACAGAGGTGAAAAGGGAACGAAATGCAGTCCAAGTCCGCCATCCGTCACATTACCGGTTGTGGTGAGTCGTTGTTCTTGCATGCAAGGCTGCTTTGACAAACTCGCGGAACAGCGGCTGCGGCCGGTTGGGACGGGAAGTAAATTCCGGATGGAATTGCGTCGCGACAAACCATGGATGATCAGGCAATTCCACTGCTTCGACCAATCGGCCGTCGGGTGAAGTGCCACAGAAACTAAGACCCAACTGGGACATTTGCTCCCGATACTCATTATTTACCTCGTAACGGTGGCGATGACGTTCATAGACCATCGATTGCTGGTAGGCCTGTTCAAGCCGACTGCCTGGCAGTACTTTGGTCGGGTCAACGCCCAGGCGCATCGTGCCGCCTTTATTCTCAACCTCTTTTTGCTCGGGCAGCAAGTCGATCACGGGGTACTTGGTCTCTGGATCAATCTCAGAACTGTTGGCCCCTGCCATCCCTGCCACGTGACGGGCGAATTCAATGACGGCCACCTGCATCCCCAGACAGATGCCGAGGAAAGGGATCTTGCGCTCACGTGCATAACGGGTTGCCACAACTTTCCCTTCTACCCCCCTGTCGCCAAAACCGCCCGGCACGAGAATGCCATCCACGCCATCAAGCAGCTGCTCCACGTTGTCGGGAGCCACTTCTTCCGCCTTGACCCACTTGATCTCAATGGTGGTGTCATTGGCATATCCGGCGTGATAGAGAGCTTCTGCCACAGACAAGTACGCATCGTGCAGTTCCACATATTTGCCTACGATAGCGATACGGGTCGTATGAGAAAGGTGTTTGATCTTTTCCACCAGTGATCTCCACTCGCTCATGTCTGCTTGACCGCAGTTCAGACCGAGGTGGCTGCAGACGTAATCGTCAAGTCCCTGTGCCTGCAGAAGCAGCGGAACTTCATAGATGGTGTCGGCATCCATCGCCTCTATCACGGCATTTCGATCGATGTCGCAGAACAGCGCCAGCTTGTCCTTCATCTCCTCGGAGAGCGGCTGCTCCGTACGGGTAACGATCACGTTGGGCTGAATCCCCAAGCTGCGCAGTTCTTTGACGCTATGCTGTGTCGGCTTTGTTTTCAGTTCGCCAGCGGCACTGATGAACGGAATCAAGGTTACGTGGATGTACATCACATTTTGCCGCCCGATGTCGCTCTTGATCTGACGGATCGCTTCCAGGAACGGCAGGCTCTCGATGTCCCCAACGGTTCCGCCGATTTCCGTGATCACCACGTCAGCTCCGGTCTGTTCCGCCGCTTGGAACACCCGCTCCTTGATTTCATTAGTAATATGCGGAATCACCTGCACCGTACCTCCCAGGTAATCGCCGCGCCGTTCTTTGGAGATGACGGCCGAGTAGATTTTTCCGGTTGTCACATTGGAGTTGGCATTGAGATTTATGTCGATGAAACGCTCATAATGACCCAGGTCAAGATCGGTTTCGGCACCATCTTCGGTCACAAACACCTCGCCGTGCTGATACGGGCTCATCGTTCCCGGATCTACGTTGATGTACGGATCGAACTTTTGGATCGTCACCTTCAAGCCCCTGTTTTTCAACAAACGTCCCAGAGATGCAGCTGTAATCCCTTTGCCAAGTGAGGATACGACCCCACCGGTTACAAAAATGTACTTTGCCACCGTTTCTGTCCCCTCTTTCTCTTTTCCGTATGTTCGTTAGCAGCCAATATATTCATTCCGGTGAGGATGGCTTCCCTAAAAAAGAAAAAAAACAAAAGCGTGACCTATCCCGCCAAGCAGGTAGGGGCACTTTTGTTTTATAGCTTTTCCTAATATGGTATCTCTTCATGTGAAGCCCAAGGAGTATTTTATACTGTTTTTAACGAGGAAGTCAACCCGTCAAAAGTCGTCTTTATCCTCGTCCGTTTCGTTTGTCTCTTCATCGCTTATCTCGTCTTCATCTTCAAACATTTCCTCATCGTCTTCGATAAGCTCTTCGTCTTCATCAAGAGCTTCGTCATCCAGATCCTCGTCATCTTCATCGAAATCCTCATCATCGAGTATCTCGATGTCGTCATCTTCGTCAAACTCTTCTACGAGGTCATCTTCTGTATCCTCTTCAAAATCAAAATCGTCGTCAATCGCCGCTTTTTTCTTCTTCCCGCTCTCATGCGTCTCCTCGACGGTCTCCATCGGGTACCAGCGCTTCAGCCCCCAGGTGTTCTCGCCAAGGCAGACGAAGCGGCCGTCGATGTTTACCTCAGTGTAGATCTGGGCGATCATCGCCATCATTTCATCTTCTGTCATGTTCCGCAGCGCAGCGATTTGCTTCATCAAATCACGGAAGTTTTGCGGATGATTGGTCTCTTTCAAGATCTCAAAAGCAATGTCGACCATCGCCATTTCGTTCAGTCTTTCCGGTTCGATATGTTGAAGTAATTGACTCAACCCGGGCACGTCCTTTCCCAACAATAACTTGGCTATTTTACAGTATTCCTTATTTTACTGGAAAATGCAAGCGATGCAAGAGTGCGGCGCTATGGATGTTCTTCATGGTGAATAGGAACAGCCGTCCCAACCAAACTGGCTTGGAACGGCTTGTGGGATCGTCAGATGTCATCTCTGCTCGCGTACACGCCACCTACACTTCACGCACACTCATTGATAGGCTGCTACATGTTGCGGCGATACTGACCACCGACCTCATATAAAGCCCGGCTGATCTGCCCCAGTGAGGCAACCTTCACGGTCTCCATCAATTCGGCAAAGATATTGCCGCCGGTAACAGCCACCTCCTGCAGCCGCCGCAGCGCCTGCTCCGCCTGCTCGCGGTTGCGCTCCTGGAACGCACGGAGATTGCGGATCTGCTGTTCTTTTTCCTCTTCCGAAGCGCGAGCCAGTTCGATATCGTAGTCTTCTTCGGAAGCATCGGGATTCAGGAACGTGTTTACCCCGATGATCGGCAGTTCGCCGCTGTGTTTTTTCATCTCATAGTACATCGACTCGTCCTGAATCTTGCCGCGCTGGTATTGCGTCTCCATCGCGCCCAATACACCTCCGCGGATGTTGAGCCGCTCGAATTCCATCAGCACGGCTTCTTCCACCAGATCAGTCAGTTCTTCGATGATGAACGATCCCTGCAGCGGGTTTTCGTTCTTGGCGAGACCAAACTCCTTGTTGATGATCATCTGGATCGCCATCGCCCGGCGAACCGATTGCTCGGTCGGAGTGGTGATCGCTTCATCGTAGGCATTGGTGTGCAGCGAGTTGCAGTTGTCGTAGATTGCGATCAAGGCCTGCAGCGTCGTGCGAATATCGTTGAAGTCCATCTCCTGCGCGTGCAGCGAGCGGCCCGACGTCTGGATGTGGTACTTCAGCTTCTGGCTGCGCTCATTGCCGTTGTAGCGGTACTTCATCGCCGTAGCCCAGATCCGCCTAGCTACCCGGCCAATCACCGTATACTCGGGGTCAAGGCCATTGGAGAAAAAGAAGGATAGATTGGGAGCAAAGTCGTCGATCTTCATGCCGCGGCTCAGATAGTACTCTACATAGGTAAAGCCGTTGGCCAGCGTAAAGGCCAATTGCGTGATCGGGTTGGCTCCTGCCTCGGCGATGTGATAGCCAGAAATCGAGACAGAATAGTAGTTGCGTACGTTATGATCGATAAAGTACTGCTGGATATCGCCCATCATCCGCAGCGCAAACTCTGTCGAAAAGATGCAGGTGTTTTGCCCCTGATCTTCCTTGAGAATGTCGGCCTGAACGGTGCCGCGTACGGTAGACAAGGTATACGCCTTAATCTGCTCGTATTCCTCTTCGTTCGGCTGCCGCCCCTCCCGCTGCACGAACTGCTCCAGCTGCTGCTCGATCGCCGCATTTAAAAACATCGCCAGAATCATCGGGGCCGGACCATTGATCGTCATCGAGACAGATGTGCTCGGCGCGCACAAGTCAAACCCGGCGTACAGCTTTTTCATGTCATCCAGTGTACAGATGCTGACACCGCTGTTGCCCACTTTGCCGTAGATATCTGGGCGGTAATCGGGATCTTCCCCGTACAGGGTAACACTGTCGAATGCCGTGCTGAGCCGTTTGGCCTCGTCGTTTTGCGATAGGTAATGGAACCGGCGGTTGGTTCTCTCCGGCGTGCCCTCTCCGGCAAACTGACGGCGCGGCTCCTCTCCCTCACGCTTAAAAGGAAAGACACCGGCAGTAAAAGGGAACCGACCAGGGACGTTTTCTTTGAGCGACCATTTCAGGATTTCTCCCCAATCCGCAAAATCAGGCAGACATACCTTGGGGATCCGCGTACCGGCCAATGATTGGTTGTATAGCTTGGTCACGATCTCCTTGTCGCGGATTTTGGTCACAAACTGGTCCTGCTGATACGCTTTTTTCAACTCTGGCCAGTTGTCGAGCAGCTTGCGGCATTCCGGGTCCAGCTTCTCTTGGAAATGAGTGATTTGCCGCTCCAGCACGGCGGCCACTTCTTTTGCCGCAGGATCGCCAGAAGCCAACACAGTTTCCTTAGCCCCATGCAGTTGAAACAGCTTGCGGGCGATCTGTGATTGTTCCTCGGCATATGTGCGATACCAGCGTACCGTGTTGGCGATCTCCTGCAGATAGGTACTTCTATCGGCCGGAATCAGCGACTGTTTCTGGATCGCCACCGGGGTTGGGTCGAGATGCTCAACCGACCAGTCGACACCCGTCTTCTGAACGAGCGCTCGCATGGCAGCCGCAAAAAGAACAGTTGTGCCTGGGTCGTTAAACTGGCTGGCCATCGTCCCGTAGACGGGGATCTTCTCGTCAGGCAGGTCAAAGGCATTGTGGTTGCGACGGTACTGCTTGCGTACTTCTCGCAGCGCATCTTCGGAGCCTTTGCGGTCAAACTTATTGATCGCAACGATGTCGGCAAAGTCCAGCATGTCGATCTTTTCCAACTGCGTCGGTGCACCAAACTCACTGGTCATGACGTATAGGGAGACGTCACATACGTCAGCTACCTGTGCATCACCCTGGCCGATCCCGCTCGTCTCCACAATCACCAGGTCAAAGGCAGCCCCCTTCACGACCCTGAGGGCATCGTGGATCGCCGCGGACAGCTCCGACCCCGACTTGCGTGTGGCCAGACTGCGCATGTAGACACGCGGCGTCTGGTTCGCATTCATCCGGATGCGGTCCCCAAGCAGAGCGCCGCCCGTTTTTTGCTTGGAAGGATCGATCGAAAGAATCGCGACCGTCTTCTCCGCATACGTGTTGAGAAAACGGCGAACCAGTTCGTCAGTCAGCGAGCTTTTCCCTGCACCACCAGTACCGGTAATACCTAGTACGGGAATCGCTGTTTCCGGTCGTGGCAGTTGCTCTGCGACAGGGGCGAACACCTCAGGCTGCTGTACCGCGTACTCCGCCAGTGAGATCAGCCGGGCAACCGCTTGGTGGTTCTGTTCCACAAGTGCGGTCAGCTCGTTTTCCACCTGCCTGACAGTAGGGAAATCACACTCGCGCAGCATCAGGTTAATCATGCCCTGCAACCCGAGAGTCCGACCATCATCCGGCGAGAAAATTTTGCAAACGCCGTACGCTTCCAGTTCCCGAATCTCCTGCGGCACGATGACGCCGCCACCGCCGCCAAACACCCGGATATGACCTGCTTCGCGCTCCCGCAGCAGGTCTATCATGTACTTGAAGTATTCAACGTGGCCGCCCTGATAGGAGCTGATCGCAATCCCCTGCACGTCTTCCTGAATCGCTGCCGTTACCACTTCCTCCACGGAGCGATTGTGTCCAAGGTGAATCACCTCCGCCCCGGATGCCTGCAGTATGCGGCGCATGATGTTGATCGAAGCGTCATGTCCATCGTACAGACTGGCAGCGGTTACAAACCGAACCTTGTTGGTCGGTTGATACACTTCCGTTTCCATCCTGCTCCCTCCTCATGGCAAGCGGTGACCGTCACCGCCTGCCTCTTCTTTCCACGATCACAGAATTTCCGTAACGCTGTCATAGCACCTGTGGATTGCCCGGTCCATGCTACGCTATGCCATACGCTGACTACGATTGCGAAATGCTAATCTCGCGCAGCAGTAGAGCCGTCTGCTTCTCCGTGTACTCCTCCAGCGTGTAATCCTTCTGCAGCGTCCAGCGGCGGAACACCCACATCTCCCCCAGCACCATGATGTTGTGGGCCATCAGTTTGACGTGCTTCTCATCGATGGAGATAGAGCCGTCTTTGATACCCTTATGCAGGATTTCTTCAAAAATCTCGGTGATCTCCTCTTCACGGCGCAGCACGTAGTGCATCGTCTCTCCCGGCAGCGACTTGGTTTCCTGATAGATCAACAGCACACGGTCGCTCATCTGATCCATCACACGGAAGAAACTGCGCAGCGCCATCTTCAAGATCTTCAAACCGGTTCCTTGATCGGTGATCGCTTCCCGCAGCCTGGTTTCCACTTCGGCATGAATGGCGTCGCAGACCAGGTAGAGGACATCCTCTTTGGATTCAATGTATTCGTACAGCGTACCGATACTGAATCCCGACGCACGGGCAATCTCCCGCGTCGTCGTTTTGTGGAACCCCTTGTGAATAAACAGGTCCACAGCGGCCTCGATAATTTGCTCGCGCCGTTTTTCTATCAGTTTTGGATCTTTGACTAGAGAAGGAATGGTTTTTTTCTTTTCAGACAAAGTAACAGCCACCTCGCATACTGACTGAGCGTTTAGTCGGGTTGAAAAAAACAAGAATAGATTCGCTCTTCTATTCTCATTATACGACGAGAAGAGAGGTAGCCACAATCCTTATTTATCTCGAATTGGGCCGCGAGCCGAACCAGCGACGGACGATTTCTTCCGCGACACTGTATGGATCTTTCTCTCTGTTCGCCACCGACATCAACTGCTCTCCGTACTCGCCTGATCGCAGTTGATCATGTATCAGCCGCTGCACCTGGTAGCCGACAATGTCCAACACTTCCTCCTGCAGATGCTGTGCGCGACGGATATCCCATTGGCTGCTTGCTCGCAGGTAGGTGTGGTGCTTAAGCACCTGTTCCCATAGCTGCTCGAAACCGCTTCCCTGCGTAGAGATGGTTTTCACGATCGGCGGACGCCAGGCGGCATCATGTTTGACCAGATCAAGCATCTGCTCTACTTCCGTCTCCAGTTTGCTGACACCTGGCAGGTCAGCTTTATTGATCACGAACAGGTCGGCAATCTCCATGATGCCTGCTTTAAAAGCTTGGACAGAGTCTCCCCCGCCGGGAGTCAACACCACGATTGTCGTATCGGCAATGTTCATCACATCCAACTCTGATTGTCCCACACCGACTGTCTCGATCAGCACCACATCACAGCCGTACGCATCCATTACCCGAACGGCATCCTTCGTCTTGCGGGAGAGCCCACCGAGGCTGCCCCGTGTACCCATGCTGCGAATAAAGACTCCGCTGTCCAAGGCATGCTTCTGCATCCGCACCCGATCGCCAAGCAGTGCGCCGCCGGTAAACGGGCTGGTCGGATCGACAGCAGCTACGCCCACCGTCATCCCCTGTGCACGCAAGAATCCGATCAGCACATCCACCAGCGAACTTTTGCCAGCACCAGGGGTGCCAGTGATCCCGATCAGTTTCGCCTTCCCCGTATGCGGAAAAATCTCCTGCAGAATCTGGGTCCGTTCCGGGTAGTCATTTTCAATACAGGTGATGGCACGGGCTGCTCCGCGCACTTCGCCTTGCAGGATTCGTTTCGAGATATCGTGCATGTTGAGACAACCCTCCGTCTGTAGAATGCGTCTAGGACAACCACGTCTGTTGGCAAAGCAGCACAGGGGGCGAACCTGATTCGATCTACTCCTTGAGCAGGTAGTTGCTGATCACGAGACGCTGAATCTCATTGGTTCCTTCATAGATCTGCGTGATTTTGGCATCCCGCATGAATCGCTCAACCGGGTACTCACGAGTGTAGCCATACCCGCCGAACACCTGGACCGCTTCGGTGGTGACTTCCATGGCGATGTCGCCTGCGAACAACTTGGAAATGGCTGACGCCTTGCCGTAGGGCAAACCCTGGTCTTCCAGCCATGCTGCCTGGTAGGTAAGCAGACGGGCTGCTTCAATCTTGGTCGCCATATCAGCCAGTTTAAACTGAATCGCCTGTAGAGAAGCGATCGGCTTGCCAAACTGATGTCGCTCTCTGGCGTAGGCCACGGCATGATCAAGCGCCCCTTGGGCAATCCCCAGTGCCTGGGCGGCAATTCCGTTGCGTCCCCCGTCCAGGGTCATCATGGCGATTTTAAATCCCTGTCCTTCCTCACCGAGCAGGTTTTTTGCCGGAATGCGTGCGTTTTCAAAAATCACTTCCAAGGTTGGCGATGAACGAATACCCAGCTTCTTCTCTTTTTTCCCCATCGAAAAACCTGGTGTTCCTTTCTCCACAATAAACGCACTGATTCCTTTATGCTTCAACGACGGGTCGGTGATGGCAAACACGATGTAGATCTCCGCTTCACCCCCGTTCGTTATGAAAATTTTGCTGCCGTTGAGGATGTAATCGTCCCCGTCTTTGACGGCTGTTGTGCGCATGCCTGCAGCATCAGAGCCGGAGCCAGGCTCTGTCAGACAGTATGCCCCCATTTTTCGACCTTCGGCAAGCGGCCGGAGAAAGCTCTGTTTCTGCTCTTCCGTCCCAAACTTGTAAATCGGCCAACTGGCCAGCGACACATGGGCCGAGAGGGTAACGCCGATGGAAGCATCTACGCGAGACAGTTCCTCAACTGCCAAAACATAGCTTAGATAGTCGGCACCCGCACCTCCGTATTGTTCCGGCCACGGTATCCCCGTCATCCCAAGCTCTGCCATCTGATTGAAAATCTCCCGGTCGAACCGCTCTTCCTCGTCGCGTTCAGCCGCCGTCGGTCCTACCTGTGTCTCGGCGAACTCCCTCACCATCCGGCGGATCATCTCTTGTTCTTCTGTCAGACGGAAATCCATCTCATTCAACACTCCCAACCGCTTCAGAATTGTGGTGCTGGCATTTTCTAGTCCGCAAGCAAGTGTTTAGCTGTCACAATCTGCTGAATCTCGCTGGTACCTTCGTAGATCTGCGTCACCTTGGCATCGCGGAACAGCCGCTCCACCGGGTACTCTCTGGTGTATCCGTATCCGCCAAAGACTTGGATCGCCTCGGTGGCGTTCTTCATCGCAGCGTCCGAAGCAAATCGCTTGGCCATCGATGCCTGTTTGCCGCAGGGATGTCCGTTGTTCCGGAGCCAGGCAGCCTGATAGACAAGCAGACGGGCCGCCTCCGCGAGGGTAGCCATCTCCGCCAGTTTAAACGCAATCGCCTGCTGCTTGGCAATCGGCTGACCGAATTGCTTTCGCTCCCTAGCGTACGCGACGGCGTGTTCGACCGCCGCTTCGGCAATGCCTAAGGCTTGGGCGGCAATCCCGATGCGCCCCACCTCCAGATTGGCCATCGCAATCGCAAACCCTTCCCCTTCAGCGCCTAGCAGATTTTCGGCCGGCACCCGCGCCTGGTCGAAAATAAGCTCTGTCGTGTTGGAACCGTAGAGCCCCATCTTTTTTTCTTTTTTCCCGATCACAAGACCTGGTGTTTGTTTTTCGACGATAAAGGCGGAGATTCCTCTCTTCCCTTTAGATGGGTCAGTGACAGCAAACGTGATGTACGTGTCCGCTTCCCCGCCATTGGTGATGAAGATTTTGCTGCCGTTCAGCACGTATGCATCTCCCTGCCGGACGGCGGTCGTCCTGATGCGGCCTGCGTCGGACCCGGCATTGGGTTCAGTCAGGGCAAACGCACCCAGATACTCACCGCTGGCTAGTTTGGGGAGGTAGCGCCGCTTTTGCTCTTCGCTGCCAAAATAGTTGATCGGATTGGTGCCGACCGAGGTGTGTACCGACAAAATGACACCGACAGTGGCGCTTACTTTGGAGATTTCGTGAATTGTCAGGATGTAGGAGACAAAATCAGCGCCGGCTCCGCCCCATTCCTCACGGATCGGAATGCCCATCAAGCCCGTTTCCCCCATCTTCTTGACGATCTGGCGGGGAAACTGCTCCGTCTCTTCCATCACCGGAATAAACGGAGCGATCTCCTTGCGGGCAAAGTCACGCACCATCTTGCGCATCATCTCTTGTTCTTCCGTGAATCGAAGATCCATGCCGTATAAACCCTCTCTCTATGGGCGAAACAATCGTGGATTGTTGTTTCTCACCCTTTTAGCTGTAAGTAATGAGTAAGGACCTTGGTTTACGAGTAGACGTAAAAGCCGCGACCGGTTTTTTTGCCTAACCAGCCTGCCTTGACGTATTTGCGAAGCAGTGGGCATGGACGATACTTGGAGTCGCCAAATCCTTCGTACAACACTTCCATGATATATAGACAAGTATCGAGACCGATAAAGTCAGCCAGCGTGAGCGGCCCCATCGGGTGATTCATGCCCAGCTTCATCACCTCATCGATCGCTTCCGGGGTGGCTACTCCCTCATAAACACAATAGATCGCTTCATTAATCATCGGCATCAGCACCCGGTTGGAGACAAAGCCGGGAAAGTCGTTGACACTGACCGGAACTTTCCCCATCCGCTTGGCCAGATCCTCTACCGACTGGTACACTTCGTCAGCGGTTTGCAGGCCGCGAATGATTTCGACCAGCCGCATCACCGGTACCGGATTCATGAAGTGCATGCCGATCACGTTTTCCGGACGATTGGTCACCGCCGCGATTTCTGTGATCGGCAGCGACGAGGTATTGCTGGCCAGGACCGTATGGGCTGGACAGACGGCATCCAGCTTTGTAAAAATATCCGTTTTAATCTGCATGTTCTCGGTAACCGCTTCCACCACGAAATCCACGTCGCCAGCGTCATGCAGATCGGTACAGGGGGTAATCCTCGACAAGATCGACTGCTTATCCTCATCCGTCAGCTTGTTCTTCTCTACACTGCGAGAGAGGTTGCGGGTAATGGTGGACAGCCCTCTCTCGACAAACTCCTGCTTTACATCGTGCAGCAGGACCTGGATCCCTGCCTGAGCCGCTACCTGGGCGATCCCGCTGCCCATCTGGCCGGCTCCCACCACCATCAGCTTCTCTACCTTGTTCACTGCTACGCCTCCTCCAAGGAATATCAATCTATCTTTTATTCCACTTGTAAAAGCACGGCATCTCCCTGGGCGGCGCCGCTGCAGATGGCCGCAATACCCAAACCGCCGCCGCGACGGCGCAGTTCGTGGATCAGGGTGATGATAATTCTGGCCCCGCTTGCTCCGATGGGATGGCCGAGGGCGATTGCCCCACCATTTACATTTACTTTTTCTTCGTCCCAGCCTACTAGCTTTCCGCTGGTTAGCAGCACCGCAGCAAATGCCTCATTAACTTCAAACAGGTCGATATCCGCCAATCGCACACCCGTCTTCTCCAACAATTTGTTGATCGCCAGACCGGGTGTGGTAGCGATATAGGGTGCTTCCGCTGCAACCTGCGCATGGCCGAGAATGGTGGCCAGCGGCCTGATCCCTAAGGACTTCGCTTTCACATCCGACATCAAGACCATCGCCGCTGCCCCATCATTAATCCCCGGGGCATTGCCGGCGGTGATCGTACCGTCCTTCTTGTAGACTGGCGGCAGTTTGCTTAGCACTTCCAGGGTGGTATCGGGACGAGGGGCCTCGTCGCGGTTGACGACAGGCGGCTCCCCTTTTTTCTGTGGGATGGTGACCGGGACGATCTCTTCGTCAAACAGACCGTTTTCCACGGCTGCTGCGGCACGACGCTGACTGCGATAGGCCCACTGATCCTGCAGCTCTCTCGTAATCCCGTACTCTTCTGCCACATTGCTCCCGTGGACAGCCATTGGCACCTGATCAAATGGACAGGTCAGTCCATCGTGCATCATCAAGTCTTTCACTTCTGCATCGCCCATCCGAAATCCGTAGCGGGCCCGCGGCAGTGCGTACGGAGCATTGCTCATGCTCTCCATCCCACCGGCCACAATGATCTCGCCGTCACCGACACGGATGATCTGATCTGTCAGTGTGACCGCCCGCATGCCGGATGCACATACTTTGTTGATCGTCTGGCTGGCCACGCTCCACGGTATGCCTGCCTTATGTGCTGCCTGACGTGATGGCACCTGACCCGCTCCGGCCTGGATGACCATGCCCATGATCACTTCATCCACTTGTTCGCCGCCAATCCCCGCACGTCCCAGCGCCTCCCGAATCGAGACGGCACCCAGCTCGACCGCCGACAATTCTTTGAGCGAACCGCCAAACTTGCCAAACGGCGTACGGGCAGCTCCCGCAATCACTGTCTTCATCCGCGTCACTCCTCTTTTCGTCAGGATTGTCATAATCGACTCACTTTACAGAATCAACCAAACGATTGAGCGATCGCTCACTTATGATTTTATTTTCCTCGTTTTCTGGAGATTCGTCAATTGTAATATCGAGCAATAAGAGCCGGAAAGCCGTACCTGACCGTACGGCTTTCGCAGCATCTTTTTACCAACCTCCGGATTAGATCGCATCGGCCAAGATCTCGGCGATGTCTCTAGTCTTCACCTGTTCTTCCGCTTCCTTCATCTTGACTCCATCGTTCATCATCGTCAGGCAGTATGGGCAGGCGCTGGCAATCGCTGTCGGGTTCACCTCGAGAGCCTGTTCGGTGCGGGCCACGTTGACCCTCGTTCCCTCGTGCTCCTCCATCCACATCATCCCGCCGCCTGCTCCGCAGCACATGCTGTCGCAGCCGCTCCGCTGCATCTCCGCGATCTCAACACCAGGGATGCGCTCCAGGATCTGGCGGGGCTTGTCGTAGATCTCGTTGTAGCGACCCAGATAGCAGGAATCGTGGTAGGTGACTCGCTCGTTTACTTCCTTGCTTGGATTGAGACGTCCTTCTTTTACCCACTCCGCCAGCAGTTCGGAATGGTGATACACCTCCGCCTGCAGACCAAACTCTGGGTATTCGTTTTTAAAGGTATTAAACGCATGCGGGTCACAGGTGACGATTTTTTTCACCCCGTACGCTTCAAACAAAGCAATGTTCTCCTGGGCAAGCTGTTGGAAGAGAAACTCGTTTCCGATCCGGCGGGCAGTATCGCCGGAGTTCTTCTCTTCGTTGCCAAGGATCGCAAACTTGACGCCTGCCTGGTGCATCAGTTTGACAAATGCCTGTGAAATCTTGATGCTACGGTTGTCGTAGGAGCCCATCGCCCCGACCCAGAACAAGTATTCAAACTCATCTGTTTCCTGTACGGTCGGCACCTCGTATTCGCCGTTCAAGCCCTCGATCCACTTGGTGCGATCCTTCCGGTTAATCCCCCATGGGTTGCCCTGGCGCTCAATGTTGTTCAGCGCACGCTGTGCTTCCTGCGGCATGCTGCCCTCGGTCATCACCAGGTAGCGGCGCATATCGATGATTTTGTCCACGTGCTCGTTCATCACCGGGCACTGGTCCTCGCAGTTGCGACAGGTCGTACAGGCCCACAGTTCCTGCTCGGTAATCACGTCTCCGATCAGGTTGACGTCGTAGGCGACTGCCTGACCAGTTGATTCGCCAGCAGCCGCTGCTTCTCCGGCGAGCTGCCCCGCCTGAACGGCCAATTGATTGGCAGATGCATCGGGAAAGGCAAAGCTGGGCATCCACGGTGTACGAGAGGTGACAACCGCCCCTTTTTCCGTCAGATGATCACGCATCTTTACGATCAGATCCATCGGACTCAGCATCTTGCCTGTCCCTGATGCAGGGCACATGTTAGTGCAGCGGCCGCATTCCACACAGGCGTACAGATCGATGAGCTGTGTCTGTGTAAAGTCTTCGATCCGTCCGACGCCAAATACCTCTTGCGTCTCGTCCTCAAAGTCGATCGAAGAGAGTTTGCCCGGCGGATCCAGCTTTTTGAACCAGACGTTAAACGGAGCGAAGATTAAGTGTGCGTGCTTGGACTGTGGTACGTATATAGCAAACGCCAGCAGGATCAGCAGATGGGCCCACCAAAAGACGTAGAACAGGGATGCGGCCGCCGTCGCCCCCATTCCCGCAAACGGCATCGCAATCAGCGATGAAATCGGGGCAAATGCAGATGGTTCGTGTCCCAGCCAGAGCTGCTCAAAGGCGAGCGACAAGAGGACAGATGCCATCAGCGTTGAGATAAAGATAAGGACCAGTCCGGCTTTAAAGCCCCGTTTCAAGCGAGCCAGCTTTTCAATGTAGCGGCGGTAAAAGGCATAGGCAACAGCCGCTAGAATCAGGAAGGTGGTAATCTCCTGCATCAGACTGAAGTAAGGATGAGCACTGCCAAAGGGAAGCTCAAAACCTTTGATCAATCCCTTTAGAATCAGCTCAATCGCGCCAAACTGCAAAATGATAAAGCCGTAAAACATGACGACGTGCATCACGCCGCTCTTCTTGTCCTTTAGCAGCTTCTTCTGCAGGAAAACGTTTTCAATCACCAAGTTTAGACGAGTACGGAAATCATCTTTGATATCGCCTTTCTTGCCCAGTTTGATAAACAGGTATCGGCTGTACAATACGTGGGCGATCAGGTACAGCCCGTAGGCAAGGACCAGGAAAAAGGCGATCAGATTTAGCAGCGGCAACCAATCCACGGCTCTCAACTCCCTTGCTTTCTCTAAGATAAGGTTATTCGTACCTCCATCTTAGCAAATTTCTTTCAAAAAATGAATGATCATTCATTCAAATATCGCAAGCTTGCAAAAAATGCCAGTTATTCCGCTCGATGCTGAGCGGCCGTTCAGCATGAACATAAAGAGAAAACAGTGCATGAACACTGCTGACAGTTTTACTATACCACAGGAAAAGGAAGAGCGCTATGGAAATCGTCAGTCAATCAGCCGCCCCACGATGGAGGATCTCAAAATACAGAAGAGTGAGCACCATCACGGGACGCATTGCGTACAGATGGTGCTCACTTTCATCCTTATTCGGTCGGTTGAAGGCCTCTCATTCTCCGTACACGCCGGTTGGTCCTGTTGCTGCTTGGCGCAGCTCGCGGACTACTTGCCGGACGCTTCCGGTGCTGCTTTCATTTGCTTTTTTTCTTGTTGTTCCCGGCGAATGTCAGCCAGCGACTTCACCTTGGTCGACTTGATCCGCTCGTTGCGCGGCAATCCGTCAGGCTCCAGATTGTCACGCTCATCCTGCATCAGCGAAGCGATACCGACGCTCCTGCCTTTGGCGGCCTGACAGTATTCGCAGTTTTCCTCGTCGTGCTTGTGATACTCCTTTGGTTCCGGATAGGAGGTAATCACGCCCTCGAAGTTGCGCAGCACCACTTTTTCTGCTGACTGCGAGATGATGTAGTTGGGGCTCACCGGAATCTTGCCGCCACCGTGCGGAGCGTCGACCACAAAGGTCGGAACGGCGTAGCCGGAGGTATGGCCGCGCAGATGCTCAATGATCTCAATCCCTTTGCTGACTGGCGCACGGAAGTGACCGATCCCCTCCGACAAGTCACACTGATAGATGTAGTACGGGCGGACGCGAATCTTGACCAGTTCGTGCATCAGTTTTTTCATCGTATGCGGACAGTCGTTCACCCCTGCCAGGATCACCGCCTGATTGCCGAGCGGTACACCTGCATCTGCCAGCATTTCGCACGCCAGTTTTGCTTCTGGCGTAATCTCCTTTGGATGGTTGAAGTGGGTATTCAACCAAACAGGATGGTATTTTCGCAGAATGTTGCAGAGATTCTCGGTGATCCGCTGCGGGAATACCACAGGGGCACGCGTCCCGATGCGGATGATCTCTACATGCGGGATCTCCCGCAGGCCGCTCAAAATGTATTCCAGGATGCGGTCATTAATCAGCAAGCCGTCACCGCCGGAAAGCAGCACGTCACGTATCTCCGGGGTCCTGCGGATATAGTCGATACAGGCGTCCAGCTGTTTCTTCGGTACGCCCATGCCAATCTGGCCGGAGAAACGGCGGCGCGTACAGTAGCGGCAGTACATGGAACACTGGTTAGTGACCAAAAACAACACGCGGTCAGGATAGCGATGGGTCAGTCCCGGCACAGGCGAGTCCTGGTCCTCATGCAGCGGATCTTCCATGTCGTACTTGGTGCGAACCATCTCCTGGGAGAGTGGAACCGACTGCATCCGCACCGGATCGGTCGGATCATCCGGGTCCATCAGCATCGCATAGTACGGAGTAATATTGAGCGGAATCGTCTGGTTGGCAATTCCTACCCCCTGCTCTTCTTCCGGCGTCAGGTTGATTACCTTCTTGAGATCGTCAATGGAGCGAATGGTGTGGGTCAATTGCCACATCCAGTCGTTCCACTGTTCATCCGTTACGTCTTTCCACAGTTCAATGTCGCGCCAGTCACGCGTTTTTACAGTCATTGCATACTCCTCCTTCGCCGAGCTGTACGTAATCGTACGCGTTCTTGGCAACAAGAGAGTGCAATCTTCATGCCAACATCAGTATATTTTGATGATTCGGCTAAATAAACACGCGCTAAACCGCGATAGATTCCGTTTCGCAGCGTATGCCGGTCAACATCAACATTCCCCTTCTGCCGATGGGGAGGCGTTATGAGTGCCGGTTTTTCGGCACAAAAGTAAGCTCGACTGGCACTTCCTTATTATTGTGTTGTGGAAGAACGTTGACTCAGCTTGTATTGCAGGGTTTGCCGCGGGATGCCGAGCAGCTTGGCCGCCTGCAAAATGTTCCCCTCTGTCTGGGCGAGTGCCGCCTCGATCATCATCTCTTCCGTCTCCTGCAGGACATCGCGCAGTTTTCGGCTTCCGACAACCTGCTGGGCATCAATGAGAGCCGCTCCTTCCCCTGCAAGCGCCTCCGCTGTCCGCTCTCCCTGTACTTTGCGGCCACGTTCGATCAAGTAGTCAGGAAGGTGCTCGAGACAAAGTTGTTTCCCTTCCACCACATTGAGTGCCGCTTCAATCACGTGTTCTAGTTCTCGTACGTTGCCTGGCCAGTCATACGTTTGAAACATCCGGCTGACCGCTTCGTCAAACCCTCCCACTTTTGTCTCAAACAAACGATTGTATTTGGCCAAAAAATGGCGGGACAGCAGCGGGATATCGGCGCGCCGTTCCCGCAGCGGCGGAATTTCGAACGAGACGACATTGATCCGGTAATACAGATCCGCGCGCAGGACACCCCGTTCCACCGCTTGCTGCGGCGGTTCGTTGGTCGCCGCCATAATCCGTACGTCTACCTGCTTCGCCTTCATGCTGCCGATGCGCCGCACCTGGCCGTCCTGCAGGACACGCAAAAGCTTGGCTTGCAGATCGAGCGGCATGCTGTTCAATTCATCGAGGAACAAGCTTCCTCCGTTTGCCAACTCAAACAGGCCGGGTCGGTCATCTGCTCCTGTAAAACTTCCTTTCGTCGTACCAAACAGGATGCTCTCCAGCAGAGAAGACGGCAGGGCAGCACAGTTTTGCGCGATAAACGGTCGGCCATTGCGCCGCGACGCGTGGTGGATCGACTGGACAAACAACTCTTTTCCCGTACCTGTCTCTCCGTAGATCAAGACCGGCGAACTGGTGGATGAAGCGCGTCGGGCCCGTTGAATCATCTGCCGCATCGCCTCGTCTTGCGTCACGATGTCCTCAAACTGAAAGACGGCTCCGTCCGTCTCCTGCCGTCTGGCCCGCTTGGGCTTGTTCACCTGGGCTTGCAGCTCGATCAGCCGCTCTGACAGTTCACGCAATTTTCCAATATCTTTGGCCGCTTCCACCGCTCCGACCAGCCGTGACCCCACCCGCACCGGAAGCGTGGTGTTGACCGTCTCCACACGCAGACCGCGCCAATTGGTATAGGTTTGCGGCTGGTCGTAGATCGGCTCTCCGTTTTCAATTACACGCAGCAGCGTACTGGAATGCCTGTCGAGCGAAGGAAACACCTCCAGCAGTGGTTTTCCCAACACTTCTTCAGGGGTTAAACCATCCAGCTTGGCCGCTACATGGTTGTAAAAAATGGTCATCCCATTGGCGTCAACGACGTGGATCCCTTCATCAATCGTACTCAGAATGGCCTGCAGCATCTCTACGGTATCAGACATCGGCCAGTTTTCCATGCTGGTCCCCCCTCTCTGGCAAAGCTGCCGAATTCTCGTCACAAGTGCCAATTTTCCGGCATTAACGCTGTCGTTCCACCACAACCGTCAGATAAGCGGTGTAGAGCAGATGGCCAATCAGCCAAATCAGAAAGGCGGCAGCAGACAGCATCTGCCCGCTTAGCAGTGAGATCGGCAGATAAAGCAGTCCGTACGCTCCGATCCAGCCAAGCAGGTATTTCAACGTCGGCTTCCCACCGTAGCGGGGATAGAAAGAGATAAATACAAATGTGATCACCATGGAGATCAGTAAGTGAATCAGCAGCTCCACGATGGGTGCCAACCCGCTCAAACCTGGGACATAAGAAACATCCAAAAGTGTCGCAAAGGTGGCTGTCGCAAACAATCCGTCGCACAACGCCAAAAAAGCAGCCAAGATCATCCCGGAGATCAATCCATGGATCAGGATAAACATTGTTTTTTCGCTCCCCTCCCGCCGTTCTCACCGCCAGTCAAGCTGAAACGCCAGATCAACCTCCCCGACGTAGGCATCATTTAACCACAGCTGATAGGAGATATCTACGGCAGTGGGACGGTTCCCCTCTTTTGTCACCTGCATCCGTCGGGTATGCACCTTCATCCGGAATCGGCCAAACGGACTGTGATAGATCGACTCGGTACTCACACCGGATTGAAACCGCTGCTTCATCTCCAGCGACCCTTGGCGAAGTATGGTCACCTCAGCATCGCTAATCTTAAGAACCGTCCGTACTTCGCCCACGTCCCCGATCGACTCGTGATAGGAAAAAAACCAGCCGCTTGGTTTGGCAACCGCTTTGGAATGGTATCGTTGAGTCACTTCCTCCAGCTGTCCGCCGCTTCTCTGCTTGCTGTGCAAGTCCAATAGAACATCCTGCATCCCGTATCCTCACCTTCGTTCCCTTTTATTCTACTGTAGATAAGCCTGGAAGGAAAGCGGACGGCCAGAGGTGTCGGACATCCCATGTCCGGCGCCGATCTGAGTAATCACTTGTCCGAAGCGGTCCGCTCCGATGCCGCTGGCGTACAAGTCGGCAGGATCGCTGCGTTTGCGGTTGCAGTTGCAGTTGTTCCAGTTGCAACTGCCGCTGCCGCCGTGGCAGACGGAAGGGCCCCAATCTCCGCCGGGAACGCTTGGGACCCGGCTGACGGTCGCAGCAATATACCCATCGAAACATAGACGCCCAACGTCGCGAGCAGAAGCAAACCGGCCAAGATGAGGTACCCAATGCCAGCACCGGTGATATCGATCATCAGTGTGAACAGACCGAGCAGCAACAGACGGAAGATCATGCCGAGGGCCTGAAAAAAGCTGAGCAGCCGCCCCATAAACTGGCGAGGCACGATCACCATCAGCAGCGTCTGACGAATCAGGCGGGCTGAAGCATTGGACCAGCCCATCAGCGTGGACAAGGCCACAAATACCCAGCCATTGGGGATCACCACGATCGCAATCATCGTCAACGCGAACAGCAAGATGCTGCCGACCAGCGCAGCGGTATCGCCCCACCGGCGCGTCACCGCAGCGATCAGGAAGCCGGCGGCGACCGCTCCGATCGCATACGTCATCTCATGGAGCGAATAGAACTTCACATCAACCGCGAGATCCCGGCTGACGAACACCGGTGCCAACAGGTTGCCCGCCATCACAGCGATAAACGGCATCAGCGCGGATATGCCAAACAGGAACAAACCCCGTCTCTCTTTTACATAGGTTAGACTTTGCCGTAGCTGCCCCATCCACCCGGTTCGCGGAGACGTTTCCACCAGCTTTTCCAGCGTGAAGGTGTACTCAATCCGATAGAGCAGGAGGAACGCCAGCAGATACGATAGTGCATCGTAGAGCAGCACCACGTGCAGACCAAACCATTTCAATGCCAACCCTGCTGCCGCTCCGGCCAACATGCTTGCTGTCTGTCCTTCAATCTCCAGCAGGCTGTTGATATGTTTGTACTGTTTCTCATCGAAGTTCTCCTGCACCAGAGCTGATTGCGTCGGGTAGTGGATCTGGTAAACCAGTGTGGTGGCAAAAAATATCGCAATCAGCATCCCTTCGGTGTAAGAACCAAAAAATCCCCAAACGGCCAGCAGACCGATCACGAGAAATGCTCCTGTGTTCATCAGCAGCAAAATCTTTTTGTGGGAAAAGCGGTCAATCACCGTTCCCACAAACGGGCCGACAAAAAACATCAGGATCGCCGAGATAAACATCGTCGAACCAAGCAGTTGGGCAGAACCCGTCGTATCGACCAGGTACCAGGAGATGCCGATCATACTCATCCCCTGACCAAAGCCAGAGAATAGATTGGATAAAAACAGCTTGCGAAAATTGGGGTTGCTGAAGACCTCTTTCATATGTACCGCCCCCTCGCGTATCTTTTCACGTATAGGATACTGAAATTATGATACTTTGTAAATATTTTTGTTTAAAAAATAAAAAAGAAAAACCCCAATCCTGTCCGGGATTGAGGGGGAGCAGTTTACTTCACAAAACCGAGCAGCAGTTCGCGAATGATTTTGGAAGCGACAATCTGTGTCATCTCGCTATGATCGTATACGGGAGCTACCTCGACCAGATCGCATCCAATCACCTTGGCGCCGTTTTGCGCCATGTAGTGGATCGTCTCCAGCAGTTCACGGGAGGTAATCCCGCCTGCTTCGGTCGTCCCTGTACCGGGAGCGGCCGACGGGTCCAGTACATCGATGTCGATGGTCAAATAGATCGGACGACTGCCAATCGTCGGTAGCACTTGTTTGATCGGCTCCAACACATCGTACTTGTACAGATGCATATTTTCTTTGGCCCATTCGAATTCTTCCTTCATCCCACTGCGGATGCCAAACGAGTAGACATTCTTGCCGCCAATCAAGTCGCAAGTTTTTTTGATCGGAGTAGAGTGAGAATACGGATACCCTTCGTAATGGTCACGCAGATCGGTATGAGCGTCAAAGTGGAAGACGACCAAATCCTGCTTGTACTTCTCGTATACAGCCTGGATCACCGGCCAGGTGACGAGGTGTTCCCCGCCAAGTCCGATCGGCATTTTTCCGTCAGCCAGCACCTGCCGGACAAAGGAACGAATCGCCTCCAGGCTGCCCTCTACGTTGCCAAAAGGAAGCGGTATGTCCCCGGCATCAAAGTAGGTAATCTCCTCCAACAGGCGGTCGAGGTACGGACTGTACTCTTCCAGACCAATCGAGACTTCACGGATGCGGGCAGGGCCGAAACGGGAGCCCGGTCGAAAGCTGACTGTCCAGTCCATCGGCATCCCGTAAATGACAGCTTGACTCTCTGCATAGTCAGGATGACTGCGAATAAATACGTTGCCGGAGTATGCCTCATCAAATCGCATCATGACCGGAGCCTCCTAGTCGCGGGTCAATTCCTGCACAAACTTGGGCAGCTTGAATACGGCATGGTGCAGTTCCGGAGAGTAGTATTTCGTGTCCAAATCCTTGATCTGGACGGGATCTACTTCCAGCGGGTCATACTGCTTGGAAGCAATCGTAAAGCTCCACAGCCCGGACGGATAGGTAGGGATGCTCGCCGTGTACAAGCGAGTAACCGGGAAGATCGACTTCAGATCGCGGAAGACGCGCTTGATCAGATCGCGATTAAACCAAGGCGATTCAGTTTGCGCCACCATGATGCCATCCGGCTTCAGCGCATCGTAAATCCCCTGGTAGAAACCTTTTTCAAACAGACCGACGGCAGGACCGACCGGTTCTGTCGAGTCGACCAAAATCACGTCGTATTCCCCTTTGTTGTCGTGGATATGCTTCACGCCGTCAATCACCTGCACGTCAACGCGCGGATTGCCGCTCAGTTCGCTGGCGATGTGGGGGAAGTAGGTTTTGCAGGTCTCAATCACGCGGCCGTCAATCTCGGCGAGAACCGCTTTTTCAACCGAGGCGTGCTTCACGATTTCGCGAATCGCCCCACCGTCACCACCGCCGACTACCAGCACTTTTTTCGGATTGGGATGGGTGTTGAGTGCTACGTGCGAGATCATCTCATGATAGACATACTCATCGACGTCGGTAGTCATCACCATGCCATCCAAGACCAGCATGCGCCCAAACTGCTTTGTGTTGATTACGTCGATCTGCTGAAACTCGCTCTTTTCACTATGTAAAGTTTCGGTGATTTTCGTCGTAATCCCATGGTTTTCCGTCTGTTTCTCCGTGTACCACAACTCCATATCCATCTGTTTACGCCTCCTCTTGACGTTCATCTCTGGCAGCGGTTTTCCGCGCCCCATACGTGCTTGTCCGACCCACAGGCAGGACGCTTCAAACCGGCAGATCAATCCGTCCGTTTTTGCACGTCAACAAGAATTATAGTAGCTGACTCTCAAAATGCAAGGGTTTTTTCCCAGGGTTGCAGGCAAGTATAGTCACTGTTCGATTGTCCCATACTGGATACTACCACTCGACTGGCTTTTGGTGCCTGATGGGTCGGTTTTTGCTGATTGAATAATAGCTGGACAGGCTTGCTGTTTAAGAGGCTGGACAGGCTTGCATTCAGTCAAAGCGTGTATGGACATGCACTCATACAGAGATTGATTTGCTCTTCATACAGTATGACCGATTCGGGCGAGAAGCTTCCAAAATAAACGGATTTTGCAGCTCGCGCGCTCTATCGTCTTGATTTGCAAAAGTTGGTATCAGATCACTGACCGCTTTTTAGACGATGTTTTGATGAGCCGGAAGCGGGACGATTCGGAAAGGATGTGACAACGGTGGAAGTGGTTCGCGAAGCCCCCTTGATTCGCTGGCTGCGCTGGCTGAAGCGGCTGATCAAGTTTGGTATATTCAGTGTCTTATTTGGTTCTTTTCTTATTTTGTTGGCTGTTCTTTATCTGCGTTCCCAACCGCTGCCAGAAGCAAATATCAAGCAAACAACAACGATCTACGCCAATGGCGGCCAAGTGCTGGACACACTGCACCGCGGCGAAAACAGATTCGTTGTCCCGCTCAAGGATATCTCGCCTTATCTGGCACAGGCAACCGTCTCCATTGAGGACCGTTATTTCTGGCAGCATTACGGATTCGATCTGAAACGGATCCTGATGGCCGTCTATGTAAATCTGAAGAATATGGACAAGGACCAGGGAGCCAGTACGATAACAGCACAGCTGGCCCGCAACCTGTACCTCACACTGGACAAAACCTGGGAGCGAAAGATCAAGGAAGCACTGTTGACCGTCCAACTGGAGCTCAACTACAGCAAGCAGGAGATTCTCGAAATGTACCTGAACGAAATCTACTACGGCTCCTCTGCTTATGGCGCCCAGGCTGCAGCACAAACCTACTTTGGAAAAGATGCCAAAGATCTGACCCTGGCAGAGAGTGCCATGCTCGCAGGGATTCCTAAAGGGCCCACCTACTACTCGCCGTTTAACGATGAGGATCGGGCCAAAAACCGTCAAAAGCTCGTCCTGCAGGCAATGGTCAGGGAGGGATACATCAGTCCGGAACAGATGGAAGAAGCCTACGCCGAGCAGTTGATCTACACCACCCCGGAGGAGAGGCAGCAGCCTGTTGCGGCTCCCTATTTTCGTGACTATGTAGCCAATCTGGTTAAGGAAAAGTACGGCATCGACGAGGACACCTTTATTCATGGCGGCCTGAAGATCTATACCACGCTGGACTATGAGATGCAAAAAAAAGCGGAACAGGCGATCGCCAATCACATGAAAAAGGCAAATCCAGAACTGCAGACAGCCTTACTGGCGATCGATCCCACAACCGGTCACATCCAAGCGTTTGTTGGCGGTCGCGATTACCAAAAGAGTCAGTACAACCGCGTGTTCGCCAAACGTCAGCCAGGCTCTTCCTTTAAAGCGTTTCTGTACATGGCTGCGCTCAAGGAGGGTTTTACGCCGCTGACCCTGATGAAAAGTGAACCGACGGTGTTCACCTATGACAATGGAAAGCAGTACGCCCCTCACAATTTCGGGGATAAGTACGCCCACGATTTCATCACGCTCCAGGAAGCTATCTCAACATCGGATAACATCTACGCCGTGAAGACAATAGAGCAGATATCGCCGCAGGCTCTGGTTGAACAAGCGAAGACGCTGGGCATCACCAGTCCCCTGCAGGCGGTTCCTTCGCTGGCACTGGGTACATCACCGGTTTCCCCGTATGAGATGACGGCGGCCTATGCCACGATTGCCAACCTGGGGGAACGGGTGAAACCGATAGCCATTACAAAAATCGTGGACAGCGAAGGCAACGTCCTTGTCGAAGAAGAGCAAGAAAAAGTACAGGTGGCCGACCCAGTTTCCTCCTTTTTGCTGACACAAATGATGCAGAGCGTGTTTGAACCGAAAGGAACTGCCTATCGGGTAGCCCATCTGTTAAACCGTCCGGTCGCGGGAAAAACGGGATCTACTGATTACGATTCGTGGCTGGTCGGATTTACACCGGAACTAGTCACCACCGTCTGGGTCGGGTATGACGAAGGCCGTAAGATCGATCCTGTCCGGGACGCCCCCTTGGCAGCCCCGATCTGGGCGGAATTCACGGAAAATGCGCTGTCGGATCGACCGCCAACACTGTTTGAAATGCCGGCTGGTGTGATCTCCGTCTACGTTGACCCGGTCAGCCACAAACTAGCCACAGAGAACTGTCCCAATCCTCAATTGGAGTACTTTGCCCAAGGGACAGAGCCGAAGGAATTCTGCACGGATCACCTGCCTGAATCGGATGAACCGCCGAAACCAATTGAGCCGCCAGATGATCAGTCGTTCTGGCAGCGGTTCGGCGGCTGGTGGGGACGGTAGCTGTGCAAGTTCGAGAGTGTAGTTGCCCTATGCCGCGGGAATTCGGGAGTGGCTGCCCTATGACATGGTTGTTCCGTTTTCGCCTTCACCAAGCTCGCCTCCGCCGACAACGCCATTGCCGTCGGTGAAGACGTGATCGTTGAGAATGGAGATGTATCCGGCCTTCTCCAACTCTTTCATCACTTCAAACATGCTCTCCCGTTTTCCTGCAGAAAGTCTCGCCACAAAGTGGTTGATCTCTTCCGCAGGGACAAGGGCCTGGAAGTGGACGCCTCCATGTCGGGCGAACAGTTCCTTCACAACATCTGTCTGCTGAACGGATTGGTTGGTCAGATCCAATGTCAACACCTCGCTTTGTAATGATGAAGCCGTTTAACGCTAGTGTGCCGCAGGCAGAGCGCAATATGCTGTAAAAAAAGACAAACAGGGAAAGACGACGGAATCTTTCCCTGTTTGCTGACCTAGTGTAAAACAACGTATGCAGTTGTATCGTTAGTTTACCTGAGTTGAAATGCTGGTACAATCGCTTTCACATTTTGTTCACAGACCGTTCATTTTTGGCATCCAGGTGCTCATCGAGCAGAGCAGCTACGATGCCAACGCTTCTTTTAATTCGTCTGTGGAGTTTTCCCACATCTGCGGGTTGTGTGTCATCAACAGCTTTTGTAATGCCTGTTTAGCCGTTCCGTCTAATTCCGAGACCATGATCCGTCGCTTCATCGAGTAGTCCATCCGGTTGACGTGTTCCGGCAGCAGCTTGTAACCGCGTCTGGCCTCGCGATCAATTTCCATGTAGCAAGCGGTGACCCCTGCGTAGTAGGGGCCTTTTTCATTGCGATCAACCGTCACCCATACAACCCAATACGGTTTGCCATTGGGCACTTCTTCCTTGTTGGCCGTCCACTTGATTCCTTTTTCAACTGCACTTTTGGCATGCAGGGCGCCCATATCGATATAGGCTTCGTCCCCATCAATAATCACCGATGAAACAGAACTGAGGTCGAGCACTCCCTGACCGTACCCGCCGTGTACATCGGTGGTCTGGCTCATGATTGTAAACCCGCTTTTTTTCTTGTTATTTAACAAGTCCATCCTGCACATCCTCCATACTCCAGTCATTCTTGTTTCTATTGTACCCTGAAAGCTGTCGACGGTGCAATTTCTCTACTGTATGATCCCGTCCGTAGGATCAGCCAACGACTTGACCGGATTACTGCTTATCGTGCAGGGAAAGCGGCGTTGTCGAGTGCTGCCGTTCTACTACCAACTGTGATCCCCTGGCAGAACGCTTCATTCCACCAGACTGCGCATCCCTGATCTTCGGCTGTGGACCGCCTGCTTTGGGGATGACGACGATCACATTGCCATGAAACTCCACTTCAAACGGATCGGTCTGCGGGATCTTCTGCTTGATCGACGCTGCCTTCATCGCCGCCGTCCGAAAGCGCTGCCCCCCAGCTTCAATCGTCACCTCTGGAAAGGTACCGTCCCTGTTGTAGATGACGTAATAGTCGAAAGGCTTTGTGGAGAGAGGTGAATCGCTCATCCCGGCTTGAACCGTTTCCACTCCCAGCAAGAGCTGGATTACTTGCTGGATCACGCGGGGATTGACCGGGAGTTTGGCGTGTGTTTCCGCAACATAAAATTTTTTGCGAATGTTGGCACCAGAGTGGTTGGCGCTGTGAAACGGAACCGTCCCATCTCCCTCTGAATCGTACAGCGGGAGGTGCCACTCGCTCCGTGGAAACAGGTTGTACCCCTGTAGGGTTGTGTGTCCCTGCCCAATAATAGAATACTGCGATACCTGTATTTCAGTTTGGTCCCACTTCCGATGCAACAGATCGCCCTGGCGCACCAGCGGGGCATACGGCAGTTGGGCAGCCGGATGGTTATAGATACTCTCGTAATCCAACGCTTCACGTCCACCTTTGTTTGGCCTATAGAGATCCGGCATTGTGTACAGGTAGCTTTGCCGCTCGACGTACGCCCTCGATGGCAGCAGTTGGTAGACAGCAGGAGCGTACATAGCGATCTGTCTCCCGGTTTCCGGACTAAAAATGAGCGGAATCCCAAAGTCGTATCCGAACTTGATCGCTTGATAAGCGCGGGGTGCTCCCAGAAACGGCGTGCCTAGATAGATCAAGCGTCTCGTTTTGGGCTGATAGGCCGGATAAGAAAGCAGCATCTCCCGCGCCAGCAGTCCACCCATGCTGTGGGCGACCAACTGTACCTGCCCTGCCCCCGATGCTCTCAGTGCTTCATCGACCCGTTCTCTTAACCGTACGGCGTTTTCAACGTTGCTCAGTCTCCAGTCATACGGATGAGCAAACAAAGAAATGCCTTTCACATAGCCGATCTTCTGCAGGTGTTCCGCCAGGCTGGCAAACTGTTCGGTATGCTGTTTGAGCAGCGAATCATAGGACAAAAAAGCGGTAGCCCGAAACCCGGCATCACCCGTTTCAGGGGCGATTGTCACCCCCGGTTCTCGCTGGACCATCTCTGTACTGCCTGGTTTTTTCGGGACGAGCGGAAGGACTCGTCGGTGTACGGCAAGGATCCGATCAACCGGCATGTTGGCGATGTCGAGCCACGCTTCCTTGCTTTTCCCCTCCTCAGTCACCATCAGCCTTGATCCGCCAATGCCAGGAATCAGAATCACCGGGATCGTCTGAATACGGCTGGTCAGGGTGTAAGACTGTGCCGTAAACGAAGCGGACTGTATCGACTCAATCTTGATGTAATAGTTGCCAGGGTCACCGTGAAACAGAAGTGTCTTCTTTTTCTGCTGATCGACCGAACGCGCCAGCACTCTGCCCCTCCTGTCGAGCAAAGACAAGATGAGATCCTTCTCCTGGGCTGATTTCAGGCTTACTTCGATGGTTGAGGCGAGCCTGAGCGTAAACGTGTAATAATCGACGTCATCCTTCTCATGGAGGGTTGCTGTCAGGCTGTTTGGGGTCAGTCTGTTTTGGGTCAACCTGTCATCGTAGGGAATGGCAGTAGAATCGTCCAGACGGTTATTGGCTTCGAATCGATCTGGTCCGATCGTAGATGAATCCTCTTTCGATGCGGCCACATGCACATCCAAGTGGTAGTAGTGTTTCGTATCGTATTCAAATCCCTCTGCCGTGACAGCGATGTAATACCATCGATCCTGCTCGACTCCTTCTGCTTCTACCTGCTGGCGCTCTCCCCTGCCGTCCGACTGATCCAGGATTCGCTGCTGATCATCGTACAAGGAGAGCACGTAATGCCGCCCCGGTGGAATATCTTCCAGTACGGCGATCAAGGTCCCCTCTTGAGAGGCCTTTACCTTCCAGTAATCAAGATCGCCGCTTTTCGAGATTCGACCGTAGGCTGGTATGTCTGGAAACGTCCAATCAGCGTAACGGGGGGTGTTGTTCGGCTCCATCTCATAGCGGTAACGATCGTGTTGACGCTGAGACAGGCTGCTCCTGCGCTCTGCCGACAAGGTCGGTGAGACCGCTGCTGCCTGCTCTGTTGAAGCATCCCACTGCGGTTGTTGCCTGTGAAAACCTGCTGGATCGTTCCCCCCAACCGCACGAACCTCTGCAGCTGACATCCCCATAGTGAAATGAAGTTCCAATAGGGCGACAAGGACCAGCGTCATATATCGTAAACTCTTTCTTTTCAAGACAAAACCCCCCTTGTCTTCTCCCTTTACACCGTAGAAAAAGACAATAGGGGGTGCAAACATATTTTCTTACGATTTCTTGCATCTGTTATTGTGTCGTGTGATTGCGGATGCCCTGCCGCTCCCAGGCGTTGGCGATAATCCGAAATACGGTACGGTAATCCTGCTGTTCGTGGCCGGTATAAACGGATTTGTCGGGATAGACGAAGCCTTTTCTGACACCAAATGCGAATTGAACCGTGAAATGGACGGCATAGGTGGAATCCTTTGCAAATCCTCTCTGCTTGTCGCCCATCAACGGTATGTCTACCCCCACTTCACGCAGCCCCAGTTTCTCCACGGAATGCTGGGGTCCGCCCCAGAGTGTGTTGCTCTGCTGCTGTAAGGCAAGCGTGGAAGCAAGCATGTCGGAAGCCCGTCCTCTCTCTGATATCCAAGCCGTTGCAGAGAGGATTTGCGGATATTGTCCGCTGTACGGGTGTCGATGTCGTGCGTCCAACTGCACTCGGGTCAGGATTCGCTCACCAGCGTAAAAGTCGTTGGGTTGACTTGCCGGATATCGGTCGCGTGCGTGGTACTCCGCCCATTCAGCGGTATGGGCTAACCAGCCTCTGGCGTTGGGTTCATACACCTCAAACAACGCTTCATCGCCGAGTACCGTAACCGTAAACGTACCGGAGATCGCATCACTGTCTGTTCCTGGCGTACACACCCTCTCCTGATCGGGAAGCGGATCTCCCGTATCCGGGTCCACAGCCGCCTCACACATCTCATAGGAGACATCGATCTCTACCTGATAAGGTACGGTTATCACAAAACTATCCACTGTGGCCCGATAGTTCTCCGAATGAAGCGATTTCCCCCATGTTGTGATCGTAGGGCGAATCGTTCCTGTGTACGTGTGAGATTGAGTCTGTCGTTTCGGCTGGAGGGAAAAGGTCTGGTCAGTTCCTGGCCCCTCTAGGCTTAATCGCAGAGTCGACGGCCACTCTGTCGTAGGGCTTGTCTCTGAATTCCAGACCGGAGGCGAGATTGTAACCATCACATTCTCATATTCCGGACCAGAGTATCTGCTCTCCCACTCGTTTTTTTGCTCGGTTGCCTTTTGATTAATCTGGTCATCGATCTGGGAAAATGCCTCCCGAATCTTGTTCTGATCAATCGTCACCTCGATTCGCGCCGGCTCACGTTCCCACACGCCATCCGCCGCGTCACGAAGCATACGGTTGCGGGAATCGTAGATACGGATCTCGACCTCGCCGCCATCTAGATCGCCGCCAGGATCAGGGGTTTCGTTTCCTGTAACCACGACGGTCACGCTGTATTCACATCCGACATTTAATTGATCGAAACTGTCTTCATTAACGACGCCTTTGATGTGATACGTACCAGGTTCTACATCAAACATTGCGTAGAGGCCCTCTGCAGGACTTTCATTGGATCGAGTACCAGTCCAATCGGCTTTGTAAAAAGCCCCCTCCCATTGGTTGGGCCAGTAACCCACGAACGCAGCAATTGTATCCACATGCTCGGCTTCAACAGTAACGGTTTTCCCGTCTTGATTTAAGATCCACTGGGTTTCTCCCTCGAGTACAACACCGACATGGAGATATCCGGTACAAACTTTGTCTGTCAAATGAATGATCATGTACTTGGTGCACGGCTCTGTACCCGTATCAATCTCCACGATCAGGTAGTACGTTGTGACCGATGTATCCGTAAACCGATACGAAAACTCTACTTGTCCACTTTCTGTTTCAATGGTGGTCCCTGTGAATGACCCACGTTTCAGTGTCCAATTGGCGTCTGCATCCTGCATGTTGAACCTGGCACGAAAGAGTGTCTCTTTACCGGATTTTAAGATATTAATCTCATATGGAGCCGATAGCGAACCGTCTCCGTCACCTTCATCAAGTGCGATTCCATCATAGAAGGCACTAATGTAGGCATCACTACAATCGACGGGTTTCACGTTGACCTTGATGTAGACGATACACGTTTCGGAACCGACATGGACGGTAACTCGAAGCGTATAGCTTGCATCAGATGAGTCACTAAAGGTGTGCGAGAACGGGTTATCGTCGTTTACAATCCGGGAGTAGGTCGATCCATCCTTGGTCAGCTCCCAATCAGCTGTGACTCCCTTGTATGAACTATCATAGAAAGCAGTAAAATCTACGTCGTATCTGCCCCCCAATCGTAGATCCAGCTCATAAGGATTGGATTGCGTACCTGTTCCTGTCATGGAGACCCTATCTCCATCTACTTCCGCCTTAACCCACACATCATCGCAGGAGAACTCTCCCATACTGATCTCGATATACCTGATACAATCAGACTGGTTGGTGTAGTTTACCTTCACCACAATCAGATGAGGCAAAGTGTCTGTATCCAGATATTTTATTGCGCTGTACAGCCTATTCTCTCCCCCACTCCAGCTGTACTCCCTGGTAATGTCGGTGCCGTTCTTATCATAGATGGTCCATTCCTCTGGAATATTCCAGCTCTCGCCATTGTAAGAAAGGCGAACACCGTAATCTTGTTCCGGATTGGCCCCGAATGGAATCTGTAATCGATAAGGAGATGACTGCGTACCACTGCCGGACATGGACACACTGCGACTTCCGACAAATCCCTCCACCGTCACCTGCTCACACTGATACGAATCTTCCACTACCACAAACATCTTCCAGGAGCAGCCTTGCTCGATCCACGATTCACCTGATTTGCTGTTCGGATCAAAGGAGATCCAGATCTCATACGTCCCCATCTCTTCGTCGAACCGGTCATAAGTAAAGACGCTGGTAAGGTTATCGTCATAATGGCGGATCTTGCCACTCGGTGTTTTCATATGCCAGAATACCCTTGCTCCCGTTCGATCTCCTTCTTCATCAAGGTAATAAGCATCCAGTCGCAGGTAGGTTCCTGGGCGGATATAGATGGTATCCCCATCTCCAACCCGTTCAGTCTTATCATCGTTGCGATTGAGCGAATACTCGACTTTTGGACAGGAGTATGTATCCTCCGCTGATTGCCAACCAAATCGATGCTCCCAGCATTGGCCTTCTTCACTGACGAACTTAATCGTAAAAGAACCTTCCGATGCGCTAACGGGAATACTGAACGTCTCCTTGTTTTCAGCGACTATGCTGCCGTTTTTGTAATAGGTTCCTTTCACTCCCGGCCAGAATTGAAGGGTGTCCGTATCTCGTTCTAATGCATAGAAGCCGCCACTCTCCAACACACGCCGGTTATGCGGAAACGGGTCCACCGGCATTTGGAATGTCGATAGCTCAGGGTCGCATTCATCGTCAGGAACAGTTGGGACGATACTTTTTTGCCAACAATCGGTTCCATCTTCTGATAGATAATAAACCGTTGTTGGACCCGTGATCGGCACACGAAATGTCTGACTAACCCCTCCGAAGTCAACGCCATCTACTTTTAGTCTACCCGGCTTATCAAACGTCAGAGTTACTTCATCACTTCCTTCGGGAAGTTCAAACGTTCCCATCGATGGAACGGTGCTGGAGGACTCCCCCGCAGGCTTGATTGTTCCCCAGGTGCCGGATGCGGTGGGGTCACACTCTCCTTCTACGGTATAACGGACCGTGACATATGCTTCTCGATGAAAGTCATCCAACACACGGAACTTTACTTCATGGCTCATACCAGGCTGTAAGCTGGCAGGGTTACTGATCGTAAATGAATGATTGATTTGATAAGAACCGGCTGCAGAATCATTCGTTACGATGCCAAGGCTATCGTCTTTGAACCCATCGAAGTAGACTTCCAGTATGTTACGAGTCGGGTTTATCCCGTAGACCGTTTGTGTGATATTTACTTGGATTGGACCCGCATCGGCTTTATGGATATAGTTCGTGATCAAGGGCGAATGATTGTCCCCCTGATTGTTCCGAGCAACTTCTACGCCGTTAAACTTGATCGAATTTATCAACGGCTTTGGAGTCGTATCCCACTCCGTTGTGAACAACGGGTCGGAAACACCATCTCCCGTTCGGCGTTCGTTCGGGCTTCCACCACCGCTGAGACGGACCAGGCTTCCAAAGTCTACCCATTCATACCGTTGTGCAACGGAAAAACTTTTGATAATCGGGACTCTTCTGCCCGGATTGTCCGGGTCAGGCTCTGTCTGGCTCTTTCCTTCTCTCCAAACCCAATCGGGATTTCCGTTAGCTGCAGCCACTATCATCTTGACAGCAGACTCTTCCCACGGTACCACGTGATAACCTGACCTACGGCTTAAATCCCATTCTCCTTCTCCTTGTGACGAATCGGGCCGCAGGTCAAACGTAACCCCGTTAAGAGAGTTACTGACAGCTCCTACAAAGTTGTCCTTGTGCCAGAGATGCCAAGCCTGCCGAGTATCGGGGTTTTCCAAGCCAGTTGGCCGCAAGTCACCTGTAAAGCTATAAGTCCTATCCTTGCTGTATTCAAATGGTCCATAGGCCGGTTCCGTAGCCGCAGTAACTGAGATAGGAATTGTAACTGTACTCGTTAGTAGCAATGAAAATATTAACAAACAAGTGGTTGTTACTTCAAAAGCTCTTTTCATATCTCCCTCTCAATTGACCATTTAGCTTCTAAAGATGGGACAATGACAGAAACACCACCTACGCCCACTTCCCCTCTAAAGACAGACATTGCAAAAAAACCACCTTGCCCATGCACTTGTATCTTGAATTTTTCACCTGCCTTGTACCTGTCTTGAAGCTCGATTACATCAAACTTTCGATTGCCCCAAAGTCCATCGCTTTCATCGTAGTAATCGATTTTCAACTGATACCCGTCCGGAGTCTTCGGCATAACAGCTTCCACGTATCCATTCTTCACTTCAATGCTGTTCACAAAGCTGACCATTGCCGCCTCTGCAGCCGGATTTCGTTTGTGCAGTTTGCTATCCGTTCGTTCAGGAAGCTCAGGCAGAGGCGTGATGGTAACAAGCCGTTCCTTCTCGTCCCATTTCACATCCTGGTTAAACGCCTCGCTGACAAAACGCAACGGAACGTAGGTACGACCATCATGAATCACGGGGGTGGCATCCATGTAAAACGTGCGGTTGTGTACATCAACCTTCTTGCTACCGACATACAAAGCAGCGACTTTCCCTTCCCTCTCCATCCGCACCTTCCGCTTCACCGGGTCCCACGTCACTTCCGCCCCCAACGCCTCGCTCACAAACCGCACCGGCACCATCGTCCGATTATTCGTAGGATCTATGTAAGGCTTGGCATCCGGAAACTCGATCATCTTCCCATCCACCTGCACGCGGATCTCCGCAGGCGACTCATCGGCAGCCGCAGCAGCAGAAGCAAATAAGATCCCAAACACCATAACAACAGCCAATGCAAGGTTCATCCATGTTCTCATGACGCATTCTCCTCCTGTGGAATCAACTTGTGATACCGGTACAGCTCATCCATCTTGCGGATCAGCGTCGCCGCATCCTGATACGTCACCAACGCTTCCCCGTCCTGTTTGATCCAGGATTGCACCTCTTCAAAGTTGGTCAGCTGCTTGTTCGCTTTCGTGTTGATCGCCAGCATGACAAACTTCACAGCCTCATCCGTGGTGATCGGCTCATCCGGCTTGATCTGGCAAGAGCAATCGATTACTCCCTTTCCTTTGGCCAGAGCGTACACATCGGCCGCCCAGTGATTCTCCGCCCCTTTTGGCACGGTTAAGCCGGTCTGCCACTCTCCATAGCGCTTCATCACGCCGTTCAAAAACTCGGCTTGGGTAATCTGTTTTTCTGATTCGATCCCCGCTTTTAAATAGCCCTGCTCTTGCGCCCATTCCAGGTCGCTCCTCTCCATCACCGGAGATGCAGGATCAGCGTTCCCACTCCAAAAACCGACCAAAAAAGAGCAAAGAATCACAAGCGCAAGCACAACCCATTTGACTGTTCGCTTTCCCTGACTGCTTGCTTGTTTTTGCTTGGCAGTGTACATGCCCGTTCCCCCCTCCATAAACATTACTGTTTCTCTCGGAACCTGCTGGCTCTAGCCATCCCCTGATTCTCTCGCAATCTCTTTTCACAAAACCAGCTATCCATACTCACGCCAAGTGAACCGAAAAAGAGAGCAGCCTGACAACCTGACAATGAGAAAAAAGATCGAAAAACACCCCGATTCAGGAAAGATTAAAAATCCTTAATCAAGAACCGTTCAGAATGCTTACAAAACGCTTGCAGAACACCCTACTAGTTTCATCGGATTAATCTTTCTTCCTCTTCTTACCTTTCCAAGTATAACCTTATAAATATTTCCTCTACTACGGATGGTAGGAAACATGAACATCTACATCCTATCTCCTTCCAGTGAGACAAAAAAAGCTCAACAGGACATGACGTCCGTCGAGCTTCATGCATAAACACACATAAGATGATAAGACCGATTGTCAACCACGTACACTTGATTCTGACTAGCAGAAACTGCTGCAAACCAAACCGCTCCCGCTTGCGGTAGAGTTCCCACGCGCAGCGGAGCCTCCCACCCCACAGCCACTGCTGGCGAAGACGCAACAAGCGTATTACGCTATATGTATCACCCGAATCTCTTCAATGAATGCGAGCGCTCTATCAATCTCCTCTTCGGTATAGCGCTGCTTGCTTTTGAGCGTAAACACCTTCGTTTTCATCTCGTCGTAGGGAAGATAGTCAAAGAAAAGAATGGTCGAGACTAGCTCCAGAAAGCGGGAGTTCTCCTCGTTCATCCGCCGAAACAACGGTTCCCCACCGCCCAGATCAACATCCTGGTGCTGCAGAAACTCGCGTCCCGCATCGTTCACCGTGTAGCGGTAGACTTCGATTGCTCCCTTGCTCTCTTTCTGTTCGTCGAGCAGCCCCAGGCTGCACAGTTCGTCGACCCGTACGGTCAGTTCTTCCGAATACGGTCCGTACATGTGGAATTCGAACCGATCGTCAAAGTCGACTTGCATCTTTTTTGCGATGTAGACCATCTTGTGCAGCTTCTTGCGCCCTGTCACCTCGCCTAGTACCTCGACCAGACGTACGATCTTGGCGTGTCCTTTAAACATCTTGCATCACCCCTAGACGTTCTCGAATCGGGCCGGACAGATGATCCGGCAAAGCCATCACGGCATCCATGGGAAAATACAGTTTATAGTCAAACCGCCGCTTCCCGCTGATCGACTCCACGATTTCCGACTTGCGGGACAGCTCCTGCAATTGCCCCGATGGCATCAGCAGCATGATCGGGATGCGCTCCTGCTCTTCTCCCGGACGGTAAAAGTCATACGGCAGATCGGATGTGGAATCTACCTCTACATAGTACATCGGATCAATGCCAGCCTCAGCAAACCGTTTCTTCATCTCTTCCACCTGCAGAAACTTCTTAGAATCTAGTTCGACGTATTGAAAGAGATTCCTGTCAAGAAACCGCTTGCACAGGTCAGATAAGATCGGATCAGTTTCTTCCCGCCACTGATGCATGTAAAAGAAGACGACGGTCTCATCTAGCGCCAGATAATCCTGCAAAAGGATCTGCTTACGGAAGAACGGCAGGAAGTGAAGCGGCTCCATGCCAAACGCATAACCCTGCTGATGCAGATGCTTGGCCCGCAGAAAAATCTTGCGAAGCACCACTTCCGCACTGCGTGTCACCGGATGAAAGTAGACCTGCCAGTACATCTGGTAGCGAGACATGATATAATCTTCGACCGCGTGCATCCCGCTCAGCTTGATCACCACACCGTCCTCGTGTGGCCGCATCACCCGCAAGATTCGCTCGATATCAAAGTTGCCGTAGTTGACACCAGTGTAATAGGCGTCACGCAGCAGGTAATCCATCCGATCGGCATCAATCTGGCTGGAAATCAGGCTGACGATCAGTTTGTTTTCATAGGTTTTGGCGATCACTTCGGACACGTCCAGCGGGAACTGCTCGTCCACGTTGCGCAGCACCTGGTTGATCTCGGTATCACCGGTGAGTATCCTGCGGGTCCAGTCCTCGTGATCAAAACGAAACACTTTCTCAAACGAATGGGAAAACGGTCCGTGCCCGATATCGTGCAGAAGCGCCGCACACAGGCAGAGCAGCTTGTCCCGTCTCGTCAGTTCAGCTCGTCCCTCAAATGTCTCCAAGATCCGGCGCATGATCTCATAGACGCCGAGTGAGTGGTTAAACCTGCTGTGCTCACCGCCGTGAAACGTCAGGAAACTGGTGCCCAACTGCTTGATTCGACGCAGGCGTTGAAACTCGCGTGCATTGATCAGATCCCAGATCAGTTTCTCCCTCACGTGCACATAGCGGTGGACCGGGTCTTTAAACACCTTCTCTTCGCTTAACAGCTCAGCCATCTCCATCGGGACGCACTCCCTCTCCAACTCTCTCGCCATCTACTACCCATACCATACAGTATAGCAAAATTGTTTGAGACATCACCAACCCATTTGGGAAGGGGGGTAGAGCCATGACAGCACACGAAGAAATAAACTTGATGATTCAGTTTGGAATCTTCGTAGTTGCACTAGTTGCTTTTGTCGCGTCCCTGTCGAACGGCAGAAAAAAGTAGATCACCCTTGAGCCTGCAAGCGATCGGGTGATCTACTACTCGGTGAACCGCCCCTCCTGGGGAGACATTGAATAACAATTCGTCCAGGCTACACTTCTGCACCCGTAGACGGGCCATCCAGACCGAGACGTGCTGCTTTACGAGCCTTTCGTTTCTCTTTATAGGCTGCCAGTACCGTATAGAAGGACGGCACGACGATCAGCGTCAGCATCGTCGAGAAAATCAGCCCGAAGATGATCGTAATCGCCATCGGTTCAAACAAAACGTCACCCGACAGCGCCAGCGGCATCAAGCCTGCTACTGCCGTCATCGTAGTCAGCAGAATCGGTCTGAACCGCGCTTCGCCAGCTTGGATGACCGCTTGTTTCAGTTCGACACCCTCGCGTCTGGCCTCTTCCACAAACTCGATCAATACGATCCCGTTGCGTACGACAATCCCCGCCAAGGATATCACACCCATCATCGTCATGAAGCCAAGCGGCGTCTGTGTAACAAACAAGCCGATCAAGCTGCCCGCTGACGATAGGTATACCGTACTCATCACCAAGAGAGGCAGGCTGAGTGAGTAGAATTGCATCGCGATCAAGATTACGATCAGGAAGACCACGACGACAGAGAGCTTGCCCATGTCGATGAACACATCAGTCTGTTCCGAAGTTTCCCCTGCTACTTCCCAGCGATACCCGTCAGGAAACGAGATCTTTTCTACAAGCGGTCGAATCTCCTGCATCACTTCTGTCGCCGTACGCCCTTTCACATCACTGTATACGGTAACAGACCGGGACAGATTGTGATGCGGAATCGACTTGATCGCAAACCCTGGCTTCATCTCGACGATCTCGGACAGCGGGATTTGCTGACTCATCGCGTTGGTCACGGATAGTCGTTGAAACGCGGCAAAAGGTTCGATCTGTGTCGTGTCGGCGTACAGGTTGATATCGATCAGCTCAGTCCCCGTATCAAACTCACTGACCGTGATTCCCTCATTCATCAGCCGCAGTGTTCGGTTGAGCTCGGCCGCGGAGACCATTTTCTCATCCATCAGCGCCTTGTTTACCTCAAACTCGATAGCGTAACGCTCAATTCCCAGATTATCCTGCACGTCGAACGTACCGGGTACATCGGCCACGATATCCTTCACCTGTTGAGACAGCTTGCGCAGCGTGTCCAGATCGTCGCCAAAGATACGGATTACGACCGGGCTGCCGACGGGCGGACCTGCTTCCAGTTGTACCGGGATTACGCTTGCTTCCGGAAACAGCTGCCGGAACTGGTCGCGCCATTCCTCGACCGTTTGGGCGACATCCCGTCTATCCTGATCGACGGTGACGACCAGCTGCCCTAGTTCAATACCGGTTCCTACTTCTGTATCCCCGCTGAACATCTTGGGAGCGCTGCCGCCAGCGTAGGCGGCAACCGCCTCGATTCCTTCCTGCTGACGAATCCAGTCGGACACACCGCTGACGACGCGATCCGTCTCCTGCAGACTGCTGCCAACCGGAAGGCGGACATTGACGAGAAACTGCGCCCGATCGTCAGGGGGAAACAGTTGAACTGGGGTAAACGGAATCAATCCGTACGCGAGCGTGCCGATCAGCACGCCAATCAATCCGGTACGCAGCGGTTTCGCTAACACCTTGGGCATCAGCCGCTGTGCATACCAGTCGGTCAGCGAGGAGATCTGTTTCCCCAACAGACCCGCCGGTTTGCGATATCCTTCCACTCCCCGCTTGCTCCGTTCTTCACGCCACTGCCGGTAGATCGGGATGATCGTCAGAGACATCACCATCGAAGCAAGCATCGTACTGGTGATAATAACCGGGACCGGCTTGATAAACTGTCCTACATTCCCTTCCAGGAAGAAGAGCGGGCCAAACGAGGCAATCGTCGCTAACGTAGCCGTGATAATCGAAATCGACACTTCCCTGGCACCGTTTACCGCTGCCGCAAAGGGACGCTCTCGCAGGACAGAGAGCCTGCGCTCGATATTGTCGTTGACGACAACCGCGTCGTCGACCAGAATCCCCAGCACGATGATCAGCGCGGCGATGGTGATCATGTTGAGGCTGATCCCCAGAGGCGGCAGCAGCAGCATGCCAACCGACAACGATATCGGGATGGCCAAAGCGACCACGAATGAAGTCGTAAAGTTAAGCCCGAGTGTACATACCAACAGTACGGCGACAATCGCGATCAGCATCTCCCGCGAGAGATCGCCAAACATCTCCTGCACCTGCTCGTTTTGGGTAAATATCGAATGAAACTCCGCCCACACAGGCAGTGTCTCTTCCAAGTTCTCGACCATGTCATCTACTTTTTCCTGCAGGGAAGGCACGTCGCTGCCAAACTCCGCATTGATGCTGATCGAGACGGACGGCTTTCCATTATAGTAGGAAAGAGAGTTGATCTTTTCTGTGGTCAGCACCACCCGTGCGACATCTTTCAGATAGATTGGAAACCCTTCCCGGGACTTGGAGACGATCACGTCTTCCAACCGCTGTACATCGCGCGACTCGGATAGCTTCAACTGGTACGTGCGTTCTCCCACATCCAGATCACCCAGCGGCACCCGCTCGTTTTCCGCCTGGACAGCCCCCAGCACCTGTGTCCAAGAGATCGCGTACTGCTGGAGCTTTTGCGTGTCGACGTCAATCCGCACCTCTTGCTCAGGAAGTCCCTGAATCGTCACATCAGCGACGTTGGGGATGGTCCTCAGTTGTTCTTTCCAGTTTTCCAGGGTATCCCGCAAACTGTAGAGCTGTTCTGTGGAATTGGCAACGATCGCAAACGTCTGAATAAACGTGCGGTTCAAATCATCATTGATCACCGGTTGGTGGGCATCTTCCGGGAGATCTGCTTCCGCATCCTTCACTTTTTTCCGCAGTTCATCCCACTTCTGCTTGGGATCTACGCCGTTTTCCGCCTCAATGATGATCGACGAGACCCCCAGGCTGGAGGTAGATTGGATCGACTTCAATCCCTGTAGTTCGTTAATCTTTTCCTCCAACTTTTTGGTGACCGTCTGCTCCACCTTTTCGGGGGAAGCTCCCGGATATACCGTCGTAACGGTCGCCATGTTGACGACAATCTCCGGCATCTCCTGCCGGGGGAGCTGCAGAAAGGAGAGGCTCCCAATCATTAGCAGCATCGTGAAAAACAGAAGGGTAATCTTTCGCTTCTTGACGATATAAGAGATCACCGTTACTTACCTCCTGCTGCCGCTTCGACTTGATCACCGTCAAACAGGCGGTCCGCTCCTTTGACGATCAGGACGTCTCCCTCTTTCAAACCGCTTGTGATCTCCAGTTTGTTGTCAAAAAGTTGTCCAACCGAAACCGGGGTTTTCACGGCTTTTCCGTCTTGGAGCAAAAAGACATGCGGGGTCTCTTCACCACGGCTCAGGACTGCTTCGATCGGGACGTAGATCCCCTCACTCCCCGTAATCGTCCGGTTGGCTGTGACCACTTGCCCCACATACCAGTCGTGCTCAGGGTTAGGCACACTTACCTCCACACTGATCGTTCCCGTGTTTTGGTTGGTGGCCGGCAGAATGTTGGTAACCGTCCCTTCGCGAGTCTCACTGTACAGCGATAACGTAACCGTATCTCCCTGTTTCCACTCGGATATCTCCCGATCCGGCACAGGGAGCACCACTTTCAGCATGTCAATGTCGCCGATCTTGTAGACGGGTGTGCCGACACTGATCAGTTCACCCGGTGACGACAGTTTGGCGATAACGGTTCCGCTGATCGGCGCCTTTAGTTCCGTCTTGGACAGGGTAAGGGCAGCCTGTTGTTTCGCCAAGAGTGCCAACTCATAAGAGGACCTGGTTTGCTCGCGCACCTCCGAACGGGCCCCCTGCGTGACCAGCGAGTAGGCCTGCTGGGCTGTCAGCAGATCCTTCTCAGCGAGGGTCAATCGGTTTTGCGCGTTTTCGTAATCGTTCTGGGAGACCGCTTTTTCCTCGTACAGCTTCTCGATCCGCTTGAAGTCACTCTCAGCTTGCTTCCATGCGACCTGGGCCTTTTCAACGGCTGCCTTCGCCTGGGCAATCTCCTGTTCCCGTGCACCGTTGTTCACCTGCTGCAGCGTAGCCTCCGCCTGTTGGACGCTTTCACTCGCCTGGGCCAGCTGCAGCGAATAATCGCTGGCGTCCACCTGCCCCAGCAGTTCTCCTGCCTCGACCCGATCACCTTCCTCCCGCTTCAGATCGACGATCCGTCCCGGAACCTCAAAGGCAACCAACGTCTCCTCGTTCGGCTGCAGTGTTCCGGACAGCTCGACAACCCGTACGGCCTGTTCCCGTTTTACCGGAACCACGGCTACCCGTTTCGTTTCTTTCGGTGCAACTGCCGCAGGCTGACTGCTGCATGCGGTCAAGACCAGCAAGGTGAAAATACTGAATAAAACCGGAATACGCTTACTCATGACAACCTCCGCTCCCATCGTATGATGCTCCCTCGTACCCGTTCTCTTTTACTCAATACGTACTATGTTGTCTGATTATTTCCGTCCAGCTGTCAAGCCGTTCAGCAACAGATCGGCGGCCGTCTCGTACAGCCGTTCGTCCCCAACCTCATACAACTGGTTGTTTAACCGATACCGCACCATAAAGGCGTAAAAATAAGAAGATATGTACATATGAGCTGCTACAGCAAAATCCCCTGGCGGCAGCCATCCCTCCCGATGCATCTCCTCCAGCTTGGCCAGAAGCCCTGACGCCGCCGCAAACGGGAGTCGGCTGAAGTGTCCGACCAACTCCGGGCGATTGGGCACTTCTACCAGACAGATCATCAGGTTTTCCCGCTGCTCGCACAACACCTGGAAGAAGGTACGCCCGAAGCGAATCAACATCTCTCTGGGGTCTGTATAGGACTGGGCCAGACTTTGCTGCAAAACAGGAAAAGCTGCCTCCATCTCAGCCACCATCGCATCCAAAATCCCTTCTTTACTGCCAAAGTGGCGAAAGATGGTCACTTCATTTACTCCGGCGGCACTTGCAATCAAGCGCGTGGTCGCACCCACATATCCTTTTTGAGCCATCAATCGGCGGGCGGCGTCCAAGATGCGCTGTCTCGTTTCGCGCTCTTCCCCCTTTCCATCTGGAAATAGATTTGTCCCTTTTGTCATCATTCGTTCCCCCACCACATGCAAGTACTTGCTAACATGAAGATTATACCAAAGCGGGCGCATGACAGTAAATACTTGCTTGCAAATAAATGCTGATCCGTCGAAACAGAAAAAGTAGATCACTGCCTTCATGAACCGCAGTTGATCTGCTTCCCCACTTTCCACATTGATATACAGCACTAGCTGCCATTCTCTAGATGCTCGTCGTACCCTGCCTTCGCCAGATAGGAACGCAGGTCCTCCGGCAGTGGCGCCAACACCTCTACCACCTCGTCGAACAGCGGATGAGGAAAGGATAACCGATAGGCATGAAGCGCCTGACGGAAAAAGCCGAATCCCTTCCCCCCATACAATCGGTCCCCGATCAGCGGATGACCCAATCCGGAGAAATGAACGCGTATTTGATGCGTCTTTCCCGTCTCCAACCACGCTTTAACCAGTGTCGTATCGGTTCCTCTGACCAGCACCTCGTAGTGTGTGATCGCAGGATCACCTGCTTCACTCCACTTCCGCTTGGTCGGGTGCCGCCCGTCGCGGATGATCGCCGCCCGGATGGTCCCGCTGTTCTTCTCCACTCGCCCGGAAACGAGCGCTATGTATTCCCGGTGGAGTTTTCCTGCCCGAAGCACCCTGTCCGCCAATTGGTGGGCGTAGCTGCTCTTGGCTATCAACACAGCCCCCGAGGTCTCTTTGTCCAGCCGGTGGACGGGATGGGGAATAGCCACTGACGCCTCACCCGTCACCTGGAAGTGGGCTGCTAGTGCCTCTACCAACGTGGCGCGATCTGTCTCCCTTAGAGGATGCACCATCATGCCCGCAGGCTTGTTTGCCACCAGCAGATGGTCGTCTTCATAAAGAATCTCGACGGGGGGCGCTTTCGTCAAGATACGAGGATGCTCCGTCTCTGGCAGAGATGCTGCCCCCGTTCTTTCCCTGTCTGCGATCCGCACCGCTACCTTGTCGCCCTTCTTTACCGTTCGTTTCAGATAAGCATTTTTGCGATTGAGGCGAATTCCTTTACTGCGGGTTAACCGCTGTACCATGCGCCCGGAAACCGCCAGCTTCTCCCGTACGATTTGTTCCACTGTTTGTCCTTCGTCCTGCTCCGTCACTACGTATTCAAGCCATCCCTTGGCTGACACCTGTATCCCCGCCGTTCTGTAGGTTCTTATCCTTTGCTTATTGTAGCGAAACGAGGAGGGGACCGCCAGTTGACATCGGATTACACGACTCTCGTCATGTACACCTGTTCATAGACAGCCTCTGGGGATGTTGGGGGCCAAGATGATGGAGTGTTCCCCAACTCCAGCAATTGGGTCGTATATCGTTCATCAAGCACATAAGCAAGGGTATACTTCCCTTGTGGCAGCAGCTGGCAGACAATGCTTTTGACGATTTTGTCCATGGCTAACCTCCAACTTATTAAACTTATTTGTATATTAAGTATATAGCAAGGGATTTTCATTTGTAAACATTGTTGTTTAAAAAGTATTATATATAGACAAAAAAAGACCAACACTCTCCTCTGTGTTGGGTAATTCTCGTAACCAGTATTGGTTGATTCGTATGGTGGTGCTGCAGTTGTGATTCCTGTTACCGTCCCTTGTTCTCGGCTTTCTGCATAAAGGAACGATCCTGCTCTACTCCAGTACAAACAGCCCCGGTGCTCCACCAGTGTGCCAAAAGAGTACGTTCGCCCCTGGTGAAATGATTCCGCTGCGGATGAAGTCCAGGCAGCCCGCCATTGTTTTTGCGGTGTAGACGTGATCCAGCAGGATCGCTTCCGACTGGGCCAGCAGCCTTAGTGCCTCCATGCCTGTATCGGTAGGCACACCGTATCCTTTGCCGAGGTAGGCATCACTCACCCGATATGCGGGACCGGATCGTTCTGCCGTCCTTCTTTGCTCTGCCAGTACATCCAACTCGGCCAGACACTGATCAATCCGCATGCGGATTTCCGTCTCTTTTAGCCAGGGGGAAATCCCGACGATCTCCGTCTGATCGCCGGCCAGGTCACGTCCGTAGATCAGCCCTGCCAGTGTTCCTCCGGATCCGGCAGCAGCAAATATCCACTCAAAGTGGACTCCCGCTTCCGCCGCCTGCCGCTTCATCTCACTGTATGCATCGACATAGCCGAGCGACCCGAGACCGTTCGATCCGCCCACTCCGATCACATACGGCCGCTTTCCCGCTTGAGCCACTTGGTCGGCGTAATCTCTCAAAGCAGACTCCATCTCTTCTTGTGTGCGTGCCCCGCTAAACTTCATCTCGACGCCCATCAGGCTGTTGAGCAGATAGTTTCCCCGTCGGGCATCCGGCTCGCGGCCAGCCAGTACCAGGATCGGAGTGAGACCCATTTGTATGGACATCGCAGCGGTTGCCCGTGCGTGGTTGGAATTAGGACCGCCTGTGGTGAGAACCGTATCTGCCCCCTTCTGTTTCGCATCTGCCAACAGATAGGCCAGTTTTCGCCTTTTGTTTCCGGCGGTCAGGATGTCACCGTTCAGATCGTCCCGCTTGATCCAGATCTGCCGCCCCAATGTCTCGCTGAGACGCGGCAAAAACTGCAGCGGTGTCTTGATCGTCGCCATCGTGTTACCCCCTTGTCACATCGATGCGTCTTTTCAAGTTTTCAGGTTTTCAGGTTTTCCGGATTGAGGCCAAGCAGAGCCTCGTGCACAAACAGACCGTCCTTGCGAATCAACACATCGTCAAACCAGATCTCGCCACCACCGTATTCCGGACGTTGAATGTTGACCATATCCCAGTGAACCACGCTGCGGTTTCCGTTGTCTGCTTCCAGATAAGCCTGCCCTGGCGTGAAGTGGAAGCTGCCGGCGATTTTTTCGTCAAATAAGATGTCGTTCATCGGGTGCAGGATGTAAGGATTGACCCCGATTGCGAATTCGCCAATGTAGCGAGCTCCTTCGTCCAAATCCAGGATTTCGTTTAATCGGCTCGTATTGTTGGCCGAAGCTTCCACAATCTTGCCGTTTTCAAAGCGCAGCCTGATATGGTCAAACCGCGTATTCATGTACTGGGTAGTCGTCCGGAAGCTAATCGTGCCGTTAACCGAATCGCGCACCGGTGCGGTAAAGATTTCTCCATCCGGAACATTGTATTCACCCGCGCAGATAATGTTAGGGATGCCTTTGATCGAAAAGGTCAGCTCGGTACCTGGACCGACGATCCGCACCTGATCTGTCTGATCCATCAATTCTTTTAGCGGGGAAAAGGCTTCCTTCATCTTTTTGTAGTCTAGGGTGCAGACATCGAAGTAAAAATCTTCAAAAGCCTCCGTCGACATGTTGGCGCTCTGTGCTTTAGCGGGACCCGGATAGTTGAGCAGTACCCATCTCCGGTGATTGGTCAACAAGTCATTGACCGGCTTCATCACGTTTTGCTGCATGCGCCGCCGCTCAACCGGCACGTCGGCCATTTCACTGTCGTTGTTCATGCCGTTGATCACGATGAACGCATCCGTTCCTCGGACAATCGGCTCCTCCCACTGCTTGATTGTTTCTGCCCGCTCCTCTGTCGTGCCCATCAGCAGTTCGCGCTGAATCTCGGGATTGATTATCCGCACATGCGGGTAAGCCCCTCTGGCGTATGCTTGTTTTATCAATTCCTTGGCCAGTTCCACTCCTCCGCCTCGCAGTTCAATCATGAGATGCTCCCGTTCCTGTATGCGGACGGAGTGGTCGAGCAGGATTTCAGCCAGCTTGCTCATTCGTGGATCTACCATCTATTCTACCCCTTTACCATAACCTTCCATATCCTTGTCATTGTAACACATCGAGCTGCCCCCTTGATATCCCACCATAAATTTTTTGGTCGGTAAAAGTTGCTTTCAAAAAATGAATCGTCGCCGCTTCCGCTGCTTCCAGCGAGGTGGCATCGATCTCGGTAAAGGGACCGGTATAAGTGTTCCGTTTATTCTGGTAGCGCGGATCATAGTAGTATAGCAACAAAGAAGTGATCGCCTGTCGGTAATCCTCCCGCTTGATCGCCTCTGCCAGCAGACGGGACTGTTCTGTCGGAATCTTGCCGGCGATCGTTCGGTAGGCCTGCAGAATGCTTTCGCGGAAATCACTGCGGTGGGCATACGGAGCGACATAATCGGCATACAATCGCTCAACACGCACGTCGAGCGGCGCACGGAGAAAAAGATGATAGGCTGTCTGTTTTGCCTCCATCAAGAAGGGAGGGAGGAGGGCATTGCCGATCCGTCTGCTCTCTGCTTCCATCAGGAAAAAGGGAGCGTCTGGATACTGGCGCAGGGTCTCAAACAGACGAGCGTCAAACATCTTCTGGTTGGCTGGTTTGCCATACCCGATGTGACCGAAGACCGAACCGCGATGGCCCGCCATCCGTTCAAGGTCAAGCACAGGCAGACCGCGCTCTTCCAATCGTCTGAGCAGTTCCGTTTTGCCCACCCCCGTCAAACCGTGCAGCAGCACCACCGGAGCATGTAGTTGGTACGGCTCAAACGTATGCACGACGTGTTTGCGGTAGGCCCGGTATCCACCGATCAGGCGCTGCACAGGCAGACCGGAAAAGCTGGCAAATGTGGCCATCGCCTTGCTGCGCATGCCGCCCCGCCAGCAAAAAATGGTCGGGACTTCACTTGTTTCTTCTGCCCGCTCCCGGATCGCCCGCATCAATCTCTCCATCTTGGGCGCCACAATCTGCATGCCTAGCCACTGTGCCGCTGCTTGTCCCTCCTGCTTGTAAGTGATTCCCACCTGGGCGCGCTCCTCATCGCTGAACAGCGGAACGTTGCAGGCACCTGGAATCGTATCACGCGCATATTCCGCAGGGGATCGCACGTCGATCAGGTTGCCGCATCCCTTGTGCAGCAGTTCCTCTATGCTGATCTCTTTCACGACAACATCACCTTTTATTTGATAAGATAAATCCGTATTTACTTTGCTTTATTGTAGCATGATTCCATGTTCATTCCATAAAGGAGGTCATAGCAGATGGTTAGCCCGATCAAACTGACGTCTTACACGACGAAAGGAGGGTGCGGCTGCAAGATCAGCCCTGATGCCCTCTCATCCGTACTGAAGGATGCCAAACGGCCGGGTCAAAACGATCCGCGATTGCTGGTTGGACTGGAGACATCCGATGATGCCGGCGTCTACCAATTGACCGATGACATCGCGCTTGTCCAAACGTTGGACTTTTTTACGCCGATTGTCGATGATCCGTACTGGTTCGGCCAGATTGCGGCGGCAAACGCACTAAGCGATGTGTTTGCGATGGGCGGGCAGCCGATTACGGCCCTTAACATCGTCGGCTTCCCGATCAGCAAGCTGGACCCGGCTGTATTGGGCGAGATCCTGCGGGGTGCAGCGGACAAAGTGGAGGAGGCGGGCGCGGCTCTCGTGGGTGGGCACTCGATCGACGATCCCGAGCCAAAGTTCGGTCTGTCGGTGACCGGAACGGTTCACCCGCGGAACGTTCTCACCAACGCGGGAGCCAAACCCGGCGATGCGCTGATCCTAACCAAGCCGATCGGCGTCGGCATTCAGACGACAGCGATCAAACGGGATGCCCTCTCCCCTCAAATGACAGAGACGGTGATGAAGCTGATGGCCACGCTGAACAAGCAGGCAGCTGCCTGCATGAAAGCTTTTTCTGTCCATGCCTGCACCGATGTGACTGGTTTTGGACTGCTGGGACACGCACTGGAGATGGCGGAGGGAAGCAAGGTAGGGATTCGCATACGGCAGGCGGACGTACCGGTTCTGGAGGGGACGCGCCAACTGGCGGAGGTGGGAATCGTTCCCGGCGGCAGCAAATCCAACTACCGCTGGGTTCAGGACCGCGTGAGCTTCTCCGAGGCGCTGGATGAGCTTGACCGCCTGATCCTCTGTGATGCCGTAACGTCAGGGGGACTGTTGATCAGTGTGCGAGGCGAGGAGGCTGACGCGCTGCTCCACTCCCTGCACGAGCATGGGGTTGATGGGGCGCGGAAGATCGCCGATGTGGTTGACGAGCATCCTGGGAAGATCGTGGTAGTATAGGACATGTTCTGCCTCACTTGTTGACTGCCCGCCGGGGATGCGGGCAGTCGTCCTGTCTGTTGGCATGACAGTTGGCGTCGCATTAGCATAGCAACAGTCATAAGATTGGCATAGCGGTCGTGATGACAGTGACCGTTTCACCCTGCCTGGATCACTTCCAACTCTTGTAGCATCTCAAAGGCAAAACGAGCATTGGGATAGGTGATCGACCCGCCGGCGATCACACCGATCTTGATCGCCTCGATGATCGCGCTTTTGTTGGCGCCCGCTTTCAGACACCCTTTGAGGTGATACAAAATGCATTCGTTGCATTTGGTTGTGACTGAGATGGCCAATCCCATCAGTTCTTTGTGTTTTTTGTCAATCGCCCCCTCTTCGTACACCTTGTCGTCCAACGCTCCGAATTGTTGGAAGAAGTCATCGTTGTCGGCCATGACGGCATTCCACTCTCTGTGATATTGAGTCATTTGGTCTGATTTCAATGGTTCCGATTTCATTCGATACCCACCCTTGCAGCTTTCTTGGTCAAACGCTCATTTTTTCTTTCACCATCTGACGTGACAAAACCTCTTCATCCGCTTTATAGTGGCAAAACTTCTCGATCACTTCACAAAGTCCTGCATATTCCACCTAACAGTCATCCGGTAAATCGTTTTTGTTCGAAAAAAATTCTTGCATTTTCCTATTTTTCTGGCATAATCTATGGATATCACTTGTTAACATGTCATGTAACGGGAGTGTGACTTATGCGTCCAACTGGAGTTTCGATGATGTGACGGGCCCTTCGGGGGGTACCGTCCGTCCCCCTGAAAAACCGTTCATATCTGAGAAGCTGCAGGATGCTGGGTCCGCTTCCGTTTCCATATGCTGCGTATTGTGGAGACGAAAGGTGTCTTTCCGTTCCCTTTAGCGGGGAAGGGTGTGCTTTCGTCTTTTTCATTCCCCACACATGTCATCAGTCCTTCTATCGTATGTCCCGAAGGCCGAGAATGCAAAACAGCGTACGTCGCAATTGGAAACAGCGTAAGCGCAGGAGTCCACCTCCCTTCGTTTACGCTGTTTGTTTTTTGTTAGGCGGATGGCCCGTACCTGCAGATGTTGTATGGAAAACTGATGGGAGGTACCGCCATGTATTGGCTTCGATGGGATCTAAACTTAAAAGTACGGCTGTTTGGCGAAGGGATCTTTCACATATTCATGTGGATGGTTTTTCCCTTTATGGCGCTGCACTTCACGGAATCGTTTGGAAAAGATGCAGCAGGGCTCCTGCTGATGGTTCCGCCGCTGCTGGGCATCGTCGCCAGCCTGATCGGCGGCCAGTTGTCCGATCGAATCGGGAGACGACCGGCGATGATTTTCGCCTCGGCGATGGAGTCCGCCATGTTCGTATTGTTTGCCCTCTCTTCTTCCCCCTGGGTGGATTACCTGGCATTTATCGGCCTCTCGGTTGCCGGTTCTATCTACTGGCCGGCAAGCGCCGCGATGGTGACCGACTTGACCACGGAAGAAGAGCGCAGAAAGGTTTTCGCCACCTTTTATACGACGATGAACATTGGCGTGGTAGTCGGACCGATCATCGGCTCGATGTTCTTTATTCACCACCGGACAGCACTGTTCGTGGTCTGTGCCGCAGTCAGCATGCTGCTGACTACCCTGCTGTTTGTCCTGATCAAAGAATCGCTGCCCGCTTCCGCGCGGAAGATGCGCGAACAGGCAAACACGCCCAAGGAGCAGTGGCGCAGTTATGCGGTGATCTTTCGCGACAAAATGTTTGCCCTGTATATTATGGCCGGGATTCTCGTGGCCATCGTGTTTATGCAGATGGATCTCTACATGGGCATTTATATTAAAGAGCACGTCCCGGAACAAACGCTGTTCACCTGGGGCGACTGGTCGTTCACGGTGGCACCGACAGAAGTGTTCGGTTGGCTGATCGGCCTAAACGGGCTGATGGTCGTCCTGTTTACCTTGCTGGTGACCCGGATGTTTTCCCACTGGAATGACCGCAACGCGCTCGTTCTCTCCTCGATCCTGTCTGGAATCGGCATGTTTGCGATGGGGCTGACCGCCAACGTCTGGCTGCTGTTTGGCTGTATGGTGCTGTTTACCCTGGGGGAACTGATCCGGACTCCGGTGGCCCAGACGTTTGTCAGCAAATATGCACCGGAAGAGAGCCGCGGTCAGTACATGGGCGCCTCTACGCTGCAGTTCTCCATCGGACGCTTCCTCGCCCCGGCTGCGATCGGGCTGTCGCAGTGGCTCCCGCCGCTGGGTGTGTTTGGCGTGATACTGCTTTGTGCCCTGATTAGCGCCTTGTTGTACGTAAGGTTGTTCCGGCTGCTCGCCAAATTCCCCCGAAAAACCAGCCAGGAGGAGTTGGACGCAAACGCGGCGCAAGAGGCGAAGCAAAAGAAAGCAAAGCCGGAGGTGGTATAGGTGCATCAGGTAAGGCATAGCTAGTCGGGGAGAACCCACGGCTGCCAGTAGTCTCGCTCAAGAAAACGACTGCGCATCCAGCAATAGGTATCGTCATAGAGACGCCGGACGTGGGATTCCCGACTGCGATATGCCTGCAGCAGCCCCTTTGAACCAAAATAATAGGCGCAGGCTGCCTGCCGATCCATCCCGAGCCGGTGTGCTGCAATCAACTGGTTGCGATAGACCTGGTAAAAGTGGAGATCTGCTGTCATCCGCTCATCCCCTTCTATTTCCAGACCCATGCCAAATGCGCGACTTACGGCCGCCGCCGCCTCCATCCTGGCGAGCGGCAGTCTTTGGTCACCGTAGTAGTTGGGTTGGATAAAAGCATGGTCAAATCCCAGCTCCCGCCACTCCGTATACCCTGGTGATTCATAATACGGAATCCAGAACAGCGGCAGGCCCATGTTGTGCGCCATCTCAGCGGCATCGCGTATCAATTGGCGCTCTCCCGGTGCACTGTCGTCCACCAGTTCGTGAAACCAGTAGAGACCGACCAGCCGCAGATGGGAATAGCCAGCCTGTTTCCAGCGCTGCAGCAGGTGATCGGCATACCATTCCAGCGCCCGCTTTCGATCTTCATAAGCAGCCTCGTCATCACCGCTTCCGGCAAATGAGAGCGGCCGCGGCAGATCTGGTATCCTGCCAAAGTGATGCTGCCTAGGATCGGGATACGGGAGCGACAAGATGACTTGAGCCACCTCTGGTGTCTCCCCTGATCTGCCGTGCTGTCGGTCGTACTCCTTCATCGCCTCCTCAAGCGCAGCCAACTGACTGCCTAGTTGAAACAGATCGTCAAGATAGCGGGTCCACGCCTCTTTGGTCGCGGACAGTTCTGGATAGGGCAGAAACAGGAAGCTGTCAAACATCCGATCAACGATCCTGCCGCGCTGATCCACATACGCCACCATCGGCAGAAAGTCGCGGCTGTTCCACGTTCCACGCGCCCCATGTCCTCCGGTGTAGGTAAGCAGCAGATGGCGAACGGGCCCAACTCTCCCGTCTGAACGGGACTGCTGCTGCTCTGCGTCAGCCCATTTCACCTGCCTTTCCTCTCCCGCTCGGAAAGCTCCTCTAATCTGCAACCCGCGCGCAAACACCCAGACCTTTACAGGAAAGCGAATCCGAACATACTTCGCCGGGGCAGCGGGAAGGGCGACAGCATACGTATACACGCCATGATCGGTCCGCTGCCCCGTCCAAGAGTGCCTCACCTTGCCGGCAAACTGCCAGTTTTCCCCGTCTGCCGACAGTTCCACATCCATCTCACGCGGAGCGTAGATTCCCTGATCGGGACGCTGCAAAAAAGAGAGGGATACTTGTTCCAATCCATACCTGTCTCCCAAGGCCACCGTAATCACTCGGCCTGCCTGACGGTGATACCCGGTCCAGACAGGTGAATCCGTGACCAAACCACCTACCGGCCCCGGGTACTGCCGCTCCATCTGCTGTAGAGCAGGGTCAACAGGACCTGTGGTCTGTACGGAAAAGAATCGGTGGGTAGCGAGGTTGCCTCCGTACTTGTCAAGCTTGTCAGCCTGTGGCAGGGTAAGCGATGGTTGTCCAATCGGAATCGGCTGGCGTCCATCAGGGGTGATCTCCAGCGGGATGGCCGCAGTATGGTGACCCACTGACACCGTAATCGTGCCTTTTCCGGCATACGGACCGGCGACAAATGTACCGTCCGCCATCACCCTGCCCAATTCTATGCGATCAAAAGAAAAAACAGGGGGATACGGCAGTCTGGCCCCGTCTCTCCCCCTGACGATGATCTTTTCACTTGTTCCTGCTACGAGCGTTAGCCGTGCGGGCTCTATGACAAACCCGTCTGAGGCGCCACCTGATGCCCACACGAGGTCCGCTCCCATTGCCCCCACCGCCGTCAATAGGCAGGTCGCAATGAGGATCAGCCGAACCGACAGTCTGGGTGTCCTGCCATCCCGGCTGCTGGAGCCTGTTCGACTGTCAAACCTCATTGCGGTTCCGCCTCTTTTCCTGCACGGATCACTGGCTGCGTACGAGGTGGACGCGGCCCGAAGAACTGAAAGTAATCTACTTTGATATTGCCGTTGTACAGCTTCCGCTTTTTGCTCGCCGTCCTCCCCATCTCTTTTTCAAATCTCTCATCCGAGGTGAGCACATAAAACGACCAGGTATCCAACTGCTGCATCAGCGTTCGCAGATCACGGTACAGGCCGGACAGTTCAGGCCGTTCGCTCAGCCGCTCCCCATAAGGCGGATTGGCGATCAGGTAACCGTACTTCCTCCGTGTGCTCCACTCGTTGACACCCATGCGTTGAAAGTGAATCTGCTCCTCCACCGCCGCTTCCACTGCGTTGTGACGGGCCACTTTTAACACAGCTTCATCAATATCTGTACCGATGATCTCCAGTTTCCGATCGTACGCTGCGAGATCATGCGTCTCCGCCCGCGCATCCCGCCACAGTGCCTTAGGTATCACCGGCCATTGTTCCGATGCGAACTCGCGATTCATACCGGGGGCGATATTTTGGCCGATCAGAGCGGCTTCGATCGGAATCGTGCCGGAGCCGCAAAAAGGATCGTACAGCACGCGATCCGGCTTCCAGCGGGACAGCAGAATCAACGCCGCTGCCAGCGTCTCTTTCAACGGAGCCGGGCCGATCAGCTGACGGTAGCCGCGTTTGTGCAGGCCAGGGCCGCTGGTGTCAATTGTCAGTGTGGCGATATCTTTCAATAGAGATACTTCGATTTTGTAGAGAGGACCTGTCTCTTCGAACCAATCGCGTCTATACGTTTGCTTCAGGTTTTCCACGATCGCCTTTTTGACGATTGCCTGACAGTCGGAGACGCTAAACAGCGTCGATTTGACTGATTTCCCTTCTACCGGAAACGCACCGTCTTCTGGAATCCACTCCGCCCAGGGAAGTGCCTTGGTCTGTTCAAACAGCTCGTCAAAGGTCGTCGCCTGAAACTCTCCGATCTTCAAGCGGACGCGATCTGCAGTTCTCAGCCACAAGTTGGTGCGGGGTATGGCTGACATGTCGGCAGTAAACGTCACTTTTCCGTTTTCCACCTGTACGTCTTGGTACCCCAGTTGTTTTACTTCTTCTGCAACAACCGCTTCCAAACCGAAGGTGGCCGTCGCGATCAACTCTACTTTTTGCATGTCACAAATCTCCCGTCCTCTGCTGCTGTGAATTGGCAACCGTTTTGCTGGTTTTCCTGTTCTTCCCCTATCATACCCCATTGGCAGAGTGATTTGACAGCAATCGTCTAAGTGCTTGAAAAGTCCACTGCTGCATATATGTGCCGACGATTCGTTTATACTACGATACAACCGAGCAGCAATCTCTCTACCTGTTTTCTTCGCGGAAAGAAGCCTGTACACAAAAAGGAAGTGCGCCAGCCATGCCGGAACTGCCTGAAATGGAGACCTACCGCAAACTGCTGACAGAAAAAATAAGCGGGCGCAGAATCACCCGCGTGATGATCAATCGAGAAAAATCGGTCAATCTGCCTGTCGCAGCGTTTGTCGATGCCGTACAGCAGCGCAGCTTGCTGTCTGTCGAACGGCGGGCCAAGCACCTGCTGTTCCGTTTGGACAACGGAACTGTCCTGCTGCTGCACCTGATGCTAGGCGGATTTCTGTACTATGGCAGCCAGCAGGAAAAGCTGGATCGCACCGCCCAAGTCGTCCTTTGCTTTGGAGAGGACAAGCTGTTTTTTCACGGGCTGCGGTTGGGCTACCTTCACCTGCTGTCTACTGACGCTGTCGATGAGAAGCTGGACCCGCTTGGACCGGAGCCGCTCGCCCTGTCATTTGACGAACAGAGCCTGCGTCAGCGGCTTGTTGGCAAAAGAGGGATGCTGAAACCAACCCTGACTGATCAATCGTTTATCGCCGGGATCGGCAACTGCTACTCAGATGAAATCTGTTTTCAAGCCCAGCTGAAGCCGATGCGCAAGTGCAACCAACTGCAGGAAGGTGACATCGCCCGTCTGTACCGCTCGATTACCGGGGTGCTAACCAAAGCAGTGTCACTCGGCGGCTATATGGAGAATCCGCTGTTTGCGGGAGACAGCCTAACCGGAGGATACAACCGTCACTGTCTCGTCTACGATCGTGAAGGGGAGCCGTGTCTCCGCTGCGGCAGTCCGATTCGACGTGAGAAGCTTTCGGCGCGCAAGACTTTCTTTTGTCCTGTCTGCCAAGCCTGATTGCGTCTGATCCCACAGTCATCCGTACAATCACCCGCACGGCCAACCGTACAGCAACAGCAGACCGGTCAGCCTTAGCTGCCCACCTGTACCGTACACAAGCTCTTTGGCCTGATCTCAGAAGAAACTTGTCTTTTTGTTTTTGCGCAACAGGTAGAGAAAAAACGGAGCGCCGACAAAAGCGGTGACGATACCCACCTGCAGTTCTGCCGGGCGAATCGCCAACCGGGCAAAGGTATCCGCCGCAATCAAAAAAATCGCACCGCCAAAGGCGCTGACCGGCAGCAGCAGCCGATGGTCAGGACCGATCAGAATGCGGATGATATGCGGAATCACCAAGCCGACAAATGCAATCACACCGCTGACGGAGACAGCCGCCCCGGTGACGAGGGAGGTAACTGCCAGCAGCACCTTTCGCGTCTTCTGGGTCTTCACCCCCAAGGTATGAGCCGTCTCCTCTCCTAACAGCAGGATGTTCAAGTATCTCGCGTAGCAGAACAGGATCGCCATACCGAGCAGTACCGGCAACATAATCATCGTCACATGCGCCCAACCGCGCGACGAGAGACCGCCCATCATCCAGAACAAGATCTCCCGCATCACGTTTTCATTGGAAAACGAGAGGACCAGGGAGGTTGTCGCACCGAGAAACGAACTAACCGCAATCCCCGCCAACAGCAATGTGGCCATCGGAGTGCGCCCTCGGCTGGTTGCCAGCAGGTAGACGAGAAACGTCGTGCCGGCGGCGCCGCAGAAAGCGAATGCCGGAACCAGCAGATAATGAAGCTGAGCCAAGCCTAGGTAGATCGCGATGACCGCTCCCAGTGAACCGCCGCTGGAGACGCCAATGATCCCTGGGTCCGCCATCGAATTGCGAAACAACCCTTGCATCACGGCTCCAGAGACGCCGAGAGCAGCCCCCACCAGAGCCGCAACCAGGACGCGCGGCAGCCGAATCTGCATGATGATTGTCTCATGGGCCTGGTCCCAGCCGCTCAGGTTGATCCACGGAAGCTGCGACAAGATGATTTTGGCTGTCGACAGATACGGTATCGCTACGGCCCCTGCTGCCGTTGCGGCAATCATCACGGCTGCCAGCAGAAGGCTGCAAAACAGAAGCAGAGGGAACAGCGACAAGCGCACGGTGCGATCCTTCAACTCCCCGGTCGCTTTCTTCCGTACCTTACTGATAGAGGACGTTGTATACATCTTCTACACCATTGACGACATACTGGGTAACGGCAGTCAAGTGTTTGCCAGGCACGGTCACGACACGACTTTCCTCTACGGCGGCTACGTTTTTCAGGATCGGATCATTCCGCAGTGTTTCTGCGAAGTTGGGGTGCCCTGGATTCCAGTCGCTCAACAGGATCACGTCTGGATTTAGTTCAACCACCTTTTCCAGGGAGATTTGCTTCCAGCCCTCGATGCCCGCCTCGGCAGCCAGATTAATCCCGCCCGCCCTGGTGATGATATCGTCATTGGACGTACCTTTTCCGCCCGTGTAGCCATCGGGCGTGTAGTTGAGCACAGTGGGGCGATCATCGATCTTCTCCACCTTCTCGGCGACAGCGGCCAGCCGGGCATCCATGTCGGCGACGATTTGCTTCGCCTTCTCCTCTTCTCCTACCACTTTGCCAATCGTCAGGATATTTTCTTTCATCTGGTCAATGGAATCGACAAACGAAAACATAAACACGGTCAAACCGGCATCACGCAGTTGTTTGACGACATCCGGCGACGTATAGCTGGCGACTAAGACGAGATCGGGATTGAGCGCAATAATCTGTTCTGCATTGGAGCTCTCGATTTTAGCCGCAATGTCATCTGTCTGTCCAGCAACGTTGGAAATGCCCGGATCGGTCGAGTACTGGGTGACGGCGACCAGACGCTGTTTATCCACCAGCGAGAGCAAGATCTCATCGGTCCCCAGCGTGACGGAAGCAATCCGTTCCGGCCGCTTTTCGATTACAACCTCCGCCCCGCTGCCATCTGCCAGTGTGACTGGAAAGCCAGTTTGTTCTCCTTCCCCAGACGTCGCACTCGACGGACTTGGCTGCTGTGCCGATGGCTGACTTGCAGACCCTGCAGACTGACCCTGCGGAACAGATTGTGCCTCATCGCTCCCGCAGCCAGCCAAGGCGATCAACAGGAAGACTGCCATCAACAGACTGATCCATTTTTTGTACATGATTATGACCTCCATCCGATTGTCCGTACCAAACAAAAAAGCATTTCCAACCGGGCAGTGTGGTCAGAAATGCCAGTTCAGCCATGAGAATGAATCATCTCGAAACACCCTCACACTTCCCTATCACCCGTAGGTTGCACGTGAATCGCGAACAGGCAGGTCTCCTGACTCAGGTTCATCACTCCTCTGTGCCTTCCCGAACGTATTCAGTGGCTTCATCCAGGGGAACTCACCTTTACAGTGGCGGGGACCGTGTCGGGTTATGCACCGAATTCCCTATTAAGCATGGACATGCACCTGTTCGATGGTTATCCGTTTATCCGTCATAATCATAATACGGGAACGTCCGGTTTGTCTATCAGCTTTGCCGCGTCATGAACACCTGCTCCACAGTGGGTTGAAACCCTGCTGTTGTGAGAAGCTGAACCAACCGCTGACGGGAGGCCGGCAGGTTAAACGTACTGCGGCGGCAGGACAGATCGTAAGGAGCAAACAGTTCTGTGAGCGCTGTGCGGATAATCCCGTCAGCATCATCCACTTCCGGATGTGCATCGCACTGCAGCAGAAAGATCGCCTGCACCGCCCCCGCTTCGTCATAGACCCGTCTATATAAGGCGAATCCAACAACTGCCCCCTTCTGATCGATGACTAGCAGTCCCTCTCCCTCTTTGGCACTTTGCCATTGGGTCTGCCACGGTGCCAGTCTTGGGTAAAACGGGAGCAGCCCCACTTCACGGGGTGTCACTCTGCGAATGGTGTAGAGATCCTCACCGCTTTGTGCAAACGGTTCGGCTGTAAATGGACCGGTTCGTTCCAGAAATAAGAGTCGATCGACGACCTGGTAGCCCATTTTGCGATAGAGGGAGATCGCTGACTCGTTTTGAACAAAAGCCTCCAGGGTTGCCGTGTCCACTCCCTCCTGCTCATACCGTTCCAGGGCGGCTTTGATCATGATTTCTCCGACGCCCTTGCCGCGCCACTCAGGAGCCACACAGGTGCCCCCGTTCCACGCCACTTTCCGGCCATGGATCGTCCGCAGCCCGCTCAACGTCAGTCCGGCTGGCCTGCCTTCAATACATGCGACGACCGATAGCGAGGGGGATAAATCCTCCTGCCCCATCCGGCTGACGAACTTGTCTGCTGTCGTCGACGCATCTACGTAGTATCCAGTGAACCCTTTGTTCCAGGCTGTAACCGCTTCTTCCAACGTACACTCTGTCAAACGTTTGATCTGAACCAACCTTCCCACTCCTCTCCATCTTAGGCAAGCACATGCACCTATGTGTTCTCTCACCCACAACCAATATTTTACGTTAAAAATATTTTAATCCTATAAGGCTCTCCTTTCAATCCTTTTCCCGAACCTTCCCACTTCGTTGAACCTCCTTCATTGAGCGTTCTTTCGTCGATCCGTACTGTCGCCTGATGATTCAGTGAGGGGAGGGTGATCCTGACAATGCCGATTTTCGTCGCTATCCTTTGGTTCGGATGAAAGGCTTTTACGGCTTGTTCTTCAGTAAGGCACTGCTTTCTCTCATAGTCTCTGGCTCAACTTCCTGTCCATCTACGAAAAGGACAACATACGATATTTTGTTTGTTCAGCGTATATATAGAAAAAACAGACTATTTGGAAAGGATTTTTCTGCAAATAATCGAATAATTTTGAATGTAAGCGTTTGCCTGAACATTGACCTATGACGCTTGCCCTAAAAAATGCATAAAGGAGGCTTCGTACATGTCAATCGGTATTGCTGTCGTCGGACTGCTCTGCTTTTTCTTCGGTTATCAGTTTTACAGCAAGTTCATCGCCGAGAAAATCTACCGATTGGATCCAACCTTCGTCACCCCTGCCCACCGCTACAAGGACGGTGTGGATTTCGTCCCGACGAAGAAAGAAATCTTGTGGGGGCACCACTTCACATCCATAGCTGGAGCTGCCCCCATACTCGGTCCGGCTATCGCCGTCTACTGGGGATGGCTGCCTGCTTTTCTCTGGGTCGTCCTAGGCACGATCTTCGCAGCAGGTGTGCATGACTTCGGAACCCTGGTCATCTCGGCCCGACACAAAGGCCAGTCAATGGGCACCCTCGCAAACCGCATCATCGGCCAGCGTGCTAAAATGCTCTTCTTATTCATCATTCTCATCCTTGTGCTGATGGTGAATGCGGTGTTTGCCTGGGTGATCGCCAACTTGTTTATCTCTTTCCCCGCTTCTGTCCTGCCGATTTTCATCGAGATCCCGCTTGCCATCTGGATCGGCTATCGCGTCTATCGTTCCGGCGGAAGCTTGCTGCTTCCCTCAGTCATCGCGCTGGTCGTGATGTGGGGCACAGCTGTCGTCGCCAGCTATGTGCCTGCTCTGCAGATCAACTTCGTCGACTACCTGGGCGGTGCCGAAGCGGCAAACGTCTTTATGGGGCTGAACGCCACCGAGACTACCTTTTTGATCTGGATCGTAGTGCTGTTCGTATACTGTTTCTTCGCTTCCAGCCTGCCGGTCTGGACCTTGTTGCAGCCGCGGGACTACATCAACTCGCACCAGTTGATCATCGGGCTGATTGTCCTATACCTGGGCCTGTTGTTCCTGGCTCCTGAGGTCACGGCACCAGTCGTCAACTCCAGTGCCAACGACGTATCCTGGTGGCCTCTCTTGTTTATCACCATCGCCTGCGGTGCGATATCCGGTTTTCACGGACTGGTCTCGTCCGGCACTACGTCCAAGCAGTTGGATAAAGAGACAGACGCCCGCTACGTCGGCTATCTCGGGTCGGTCGGTGAAGGGATTCTCGCTCTGATCTCCGTCATTGCCGTTGCCACTGCTTTCTCCGTAGTCGATTTTTCCAGCAAATACGCCTCTTTTGCCGATGCCAGCAAAAACGGCTTAAGCTCTTTCGTCAATGGCGCAGCCAATCTGGCCAGCGGACTGGCGATTGATCCGACGCTTGGCAAGACGATCGTCGCCGTGGTTGTGGTTAGCTTTGCCGCGACCACTCTGGATAGTTCGGTACGGCTGATGCGCTATATCATTGCAGAAATCGGCAGTGAATACAAGATCAAAGTAATTACCGGCAATCGAACCGCTACAGCGATCGCCGTTCTGGCCAGCGCAGCGTTGGCACTAACACCGGGCGGCGCCAACGGGTTTGGTTCCGGCGGTTATCACCTCTGGCCGTTGTTTGGGACCTCCAACCAGCTGTTAGCCGGCATCTCGCTCTTGATCGTCACGATCTGGCTCAAACGATTGGGCCGCAACTACCTGCCGACGCTGCTGCCGATGTTGTTCATCCTGTTCGTTACGATCTGGGCGATGGCTCAGCAGGTGTTTACCCAGTGGATGGGCCAGGAAGGCAAAATGCTGCTGTTCTTCCTCGGTGCCGTCATCCTCGTCTTCGCCGCCTGGATCGTCCTCGAGGCCGTCCGAGTATTTGCCACTGGAAAAGATTATTCCAAGGACATTCCGGGCTGATCCAGATACGGGAAGGAGCCGCCCATGCGGCTCCTTATCTTTTGGGAGATGGTAGCGATGGAAAAGGTGCATGTGCTGTTTGTACGGGAAGCGGAACAGCAGATGTCCAACAGCGGCTGCTGCGGCCGTCTCTCCGGTGATCTAATCAACCTCTCGGAAGTGACTGGTGAGCGATTGTTCCGCGAACGCCGCCAGATCATGGAGGAGATGGGCCTCCTCTACCGCCGACTGGATGAACAATTCGGGGAGCAAGTGGAGTTGGATGTCATCGATCCACGCAACATCATTCTGTTCGTGGTTGTTTTGTGGCGGCAGTGGCGCAGAAAAAAAGTGCCGCTGTCGCAGATGCTGATGCACTTCAGCCGTGGATTTCATACAAAAGCGATCTTTGTCAACGGCGAACTAGTCGCTGCCGGGGAGATCCCCCGGTATGATCTGATTGCTGACAAAGTTTTGCAAATGCTAACCAGGCAGCGAGAGAGGAAGTGAAGCGATGGAGATCAGAGAACGTTGGAAGACGCTGATGCAGGGTTACGAAGAGCTCTTTTACGTCCGCTACCGCAGAGAGATCAGACGGGAAATCCGCAACGAAGAAGATCTGTTCCTCTTGCTCTGCTTTTCCGAAATGCTCGGATTGCCCAACCCGGTCTCGTACTATACGCTGGAGCTGTATCCAGCCATCTACGAACGTTTCCACGAATGGCATACGCGGATGGGTATGGAGCGCTCACCGCTTGATGACATTCGCTGCTGTTGAATGAGGACAGCGCAACGGGGCAGCGAATCAAGCATCCGTATCCGCCTGCGTCGCTCAGATCAGCACGGTATGCCGGAAAGGGGAATTGGCCGTGAAACACTACCTGCAGAGAAAAGTTGTGTTCTTCGGCGGCAAGGGCGGGGTGGGCAAGACGACCACCTCTTCTGCTTTTGCCCTGCGTGCCGCCGATCATGGAAAAAAAACCTTGCTTGTCTCCACGGACCCCGCCCACAATCTGCGCGACATCTTTGAGCGGCAGGTCGGACAGGAGCCGACGCAGCTGAGAGAGAATCTATGGGCGCTGGAAATCGATCCACACCACGAATCACACCGCTACATCGCATCGGTCAAGGAGAACCTGCGAAAAGTGGTCAGCGTGCAGATGATGAATGAAATCGAGCGGCAGATCGATATCGCCCATGTCTCCCCCGGTGCTGACGAATCGGCTCTGTTTGACCGGATCGTCGAGATCATCCAATGGATTGAGACCGATTTTGACTTGATCGTCTTCGACACCGCCCCGACAGGACATACGCTCAGGTTGTTGTCGCTGCCGGAGTTGATGGGTGCCTGGGTGGACAGTATGCTGTCGCGCCGCCAGAAGGTGATGAGCATGCGGGAGACTTGGCTGGAGGAAGCGGCTCCTGCCGAAGACCCGATCTATGAGATTCTGACCGCCCGCAAGCTGAAGTTCGCTCGCGCTCGAGAAGTGATCCTCAATGCCAAGCTGACCGCCTTTTCGTTCGTACTCACCCCGGAGCGGCTGCCGATTGCCGAGACGACACGGGCATTGCCTGTTTTGCAAAAGTATCAGGTACCCGTCGATACCCTGGTTGTCAACCGGGTGATTCCCGACGAGGCGGACGGCGAGTTTATCCGACGTCGGCGCGAGCAGGAGAGGAAGTACCTGACCGAGATCGAACAGCAATTCAGCCGTTACCGGATCGTCAGGATTCCCATGCTGGAGCAGGATGTGGCCGGATTGGAGGCGCTTGATACCATCGCTGGCCACTTGTTTTGACTTCGCACTCATACAATTTACAAATGCCGCAACCATTGGTATAGTGTCAGTAGACCAACCACATACTCGTTTCGGGGAGCTGGGTGAGCCTGGCTGAGAGGGTACCCGACAGGTACCGACCCGTCAAACCTGATCTGGGTAATGCCAGCGGAGGGAATGAAGCTTACCATTGTAACAACCCAGGTTGTTATTGTGCGAATCCACAGGCTGCCCGCTAATGGCAGCTTTTTTCATTGCTCTTTGGTGGCGCAGCAGCTAGATTGCCGTGTAGGCAAAAGAAAGGAGATCACGCAGATGCCAATCGTGAATGTAGGTTTTCAAGTTCTTCCCAAGGTGGCCGATGGCAGCAGCTATGCGGTCGTCGACAAGGCGATCGAGGTCGTGCAGCGATCTGGTGTGAAATACGAAGTGGGCGCCATGGAGACCGTGATGGAAGGAGAGCTTGACCAACTGCTGGAGATCGTCAAACGGGCCCAGGAAGCCTGCATCGCCGCAGGTGCTTCCGAAGTGATGACCCACATGAAGATCCATTACCGGCCCGAAGGAGTCAGCATGGATGAAAAGCTGGAAAAATACCGGTAAGCGAAGCCTCATAGACGATACCCCGCTTACCCGTTGGGTGTCCATCTTCTTGCCTGGCGGTGTGATGCTGGTACTGTTGATCCTCTGGGAATGGCTGGTGGCCATCACCCGGATTGAAAAGTGGATTCTTCCCAAGCCGTCGCACATCGTACAGTCGCTCTGGGAGTCGCGAGCACTGATCGCTCAGCACAGCGTACAGACCATCTACGAAGCCCTGCTGGGATTGGCCATAGCGATCGTGATCGGAGTCGCGATTGCCGCGATCATCGACAGCTCAGAGTGGCTGCGCAAAGCGTTCTACCCGCTGCTGATCATCTCCCAGACGGTCCCGATTATCGCTGTGGCACCGCTCTTTTTTATCTGGTTCGGCTATGGCATCCTGCCCAAGGTGGTCGTCGTCACTCTAGTCTGCTTTTTTCCAGTGGCGATTAATGTGGCAGACGGGCTGCGGCTCGTCGATCGCGACACCCTGCGGCTGATGGCGTCGATGGGCGCAGGCCGCTGGCAAATCTTCCACATGGTGAAGCTGCCGGCGACACTGCCATTTTTCTTTTCCGGGATGCGTATCGCCGGTACCTACAGTGTGATGGGGGCCGTGATCGGCGAGTGGCTGGGAGCGAGCAAAGGACTGGGCATCTTGATGACCCGCTCGTCACAGTCGTTCCTGACTGACCGGGTGTTTGCGACGATCGTGGTGATCACCCTGCTCAGCCTGGCTATCTTTGCTCTGATCGAGGGAGCCGCCCGCTTGTTGATGCCTTGGCATTATCGGCAGAAGCCTTCACCCTAGCGCCGACCGAAACGAAGCGAAGCAAGGAAAGATCAGAAGGAACCATCTGAATGATGCAACGATTGCATGCAAACGACGAAAGGATAGGAGACAAAAAGATGAACAAGAATGGAAAAGATTTGTTTGCACCGCTGCTGGCACTGGGACTCTCGTTAGCGCTGGTGGTGACCGGCTGTGGCGGCGCGGAGCAATCCGCACCGAAACAAGAGACGACACCAAACCAAGGGGGGACTCCGTCCACAGAAGCTCCAGCAGAACCGCAAAAAGTGACAGTCATGCTGGACTGGCTGCCCAACACCAACCATACCGGTCTCTACGTAGCCAAAGAAAACGGCTATTACGAGGAGCAGGGGCTGGATGTGGAAATCGTACAGCCGGGCGAAGGCAGCACAGCCGACCAACTGGTAGCCGCCGGAAAAGCAGATTTTGGCATCAGTTACCAAGAAGCAGTCACCCAGGCACGGGCAACTGATATCCCGCTCGTTTCCATCGCAGCGGTGATCCAGCACAACACCTCTGCCTTTGCCTCACTGAAGGAGGCTAACATCAGCTCGCCCAAAGATTTCGAAGGAAAACGCTACGGCGGCTGGGGCTCGCCAGTCGAGGAAGCCGTACTGCAAGCGGTGATGGAAAAAGCAGGCGCCGACTTTACCAAAGTAGAAAACGTCACGCTTGGAGTCGCCGACTTCTTTTCTACCATCGGGCGAGATGCCGACTTTGAATGGATTTACTACGGCTGGGACGGTGTCGAAGCGAAGCGAAGCGGCATGGAACTCAATCTGTTGATGCTCAAAGACCTGGACCCTGCGCTCGACTACTACACACCGGTGATCGTCACCAACGAACATCATATCGCCGAGCAACAAGAACTGGTCAAAAAGTTCGTCGCCGCTACTGCCAAAGGGTATCAGTTTGCTATCGAACAGCCGGACCAAGCAGCGGACATGCTGCTCAAAAACGCCCCGGAATTGAATGCGGACTTGGTCAAAGCAAGCCAGGAGTGGCTGAGTGGCAAGTACCAGGACGATGCTGACCAATGGGGCATCCAAAAGCAAGAAGTGTGGGAACGCTATGCCAAATGGATGTTTGAGCGCGACCTGATCCCAAAGATGATCGAAGCGGACAAGGCCTTTACCAACGAGTTTTTGCCTGAGCCGTCCAACTAATAACCAGTGAACCAGAAGAACGATAAAACATCACCCGCATAAAGGAGGGAGCTGCGGATGACCGATGAAAAACTAGCGATACGAGGAATAAGCAAAACGTTCCCTGGCAAAGGGGTTTCTCGTGTCCGAGCACTGCAAGATATCTCCCTGTCGGTCCGACAGGGGGAGTTCGTCAGCCTGATCGGCCCGAGCGGATCAGGGAAAAGCAGCCTGCTGGACATCATCGCCGGTCTCTCGCTTCCCGACGCTGGTGATGTACTGATCGATGGCCGCTCCAAGGCCGGAGAACGCGGCCACGTCAGTTATATGCCGCAGCGGGATGTGCTGTTTCCATGGCGAACCATTCTAGACAATGTGATCGTCCCGCTGCAGATTCAAGGAGTGGAAAAAAAGCAGGCACGAGAAGAAGCGACCCGCCTGCTGCCCGTGTTTGGATTGGAGCAGTTCGCTGCCAGCTACCCGCACATGCTGTCCGGCGGGATGCGGCAGCGCGCCGCTTTTTTGCGTACTTACCTGTGCAAAAAAGAATTGATACTGCTGGATGAGCCGTTCGGCAGTCTGGATGCACTCACCCGGATGCAGATGCAGCAGTGGCTGCTCGGCATCTGGCAGCAGTTCCGCCATTCCGTGTTGCTGGTCACGCATGATGTGGATGAAGCGATCCTCCTCTCCGACCGGATCTATCTCTTATCCGCACGTCCCGGAGAGATCGTCGCCGAAGTGGACGTACCTCTGCCACGGCCGCGGGAGCCGGTGATCACGACCGATCCCGCCTTTTTATCCATCAAATCGAGACTGCTCCAACTGCTGCAGGAAGCAGTCTTTTCCAACGTGGTGGATTCGTAACATGCATTCTTTTCTTTCCTTGGCAGCAACGATTGGTCGCGAAATCACAACCACCGTGGTTTTGACGACTACAAGTTCTTACGAATACAAAAGGAGGAGAAATCTCCGATGATGACACACCGTTATCTCCTCTTTTCCGGAGGCAATCTCGGGGACTGGGCGCTTGACGAAGTGCAGGAGGGTGATGTGCTGGTCGGCGTTGACCGCGGGGCGCTCTTTTTGCTGCAGCACGGTATCGTTCCAGCCTATGCCGTCGGAGATTTCGATTCCGTAAACGAGGCAGAACGAAGCCAGATCGAGCAGCAGGTAGCGAGCGTTGCGTCCTGTGATCCGGTGATGAAAGACCTGACCGATACGGAGATGGCCTTCCGATGGGCGCTCACACAGCAGCCGACGGAAATCATCCTGCTCGGTGCGGTAGGCAGCCGCCTGGACCACACACTGGCCAATCTCCACCTGCTGGTCGAAGCGCAAAAGGCAACTGTGCCCTGCAGGATTGTCGACGAGAAAAACGAGGTGCTGCTCGTTGATGGCACCGCACAGATCAAAAAGAGGCGCTACCGCTATGTCTCCCTGCTGCCGCTCAGCACACAGGTTACCGGCATTACGCTGGAGGGATTTCTCTACCCCTTGCATCGCGCAACACTAACCATCGGCCAGTCACTCGGGATCAGCAACGAATTGCTGGGTTCACACGGTACGGTCAGCGTCGAGTCCGGACAACTCTTGCTCATACAGAGTTTGGATTAGCCGATATGCATTGTCTTGGGTTCGACTTAGATTCGCAAACACCTGCAACGTATCCGCACCAGAACACGTCTACATCAACAAAGAGGAGGTGCGCGATGAAACGGAATCGTTTTTACTTTTTAACCATCCTTACGTTCCTGGTTGCACTCTCTGCCGGTTATTGGAACGGGTGGGGAGTGCGATCGGCTGACGATGGATATCTCTTGACTGATCAGCCCCATGCCTTTGCACAAACAGCGGATCAAACGACTGCTCCCAAGCAGGTAGAGCCGCTGCCGGTAGTGGGGTCCTACAACAATCTAAAAGCACTACTGGAAGAAGCGGAGAAAACCCGTGAACGGGTGTACCGTTACCGGGGAGTCAAAATGGCCCTCGAAACAACTGCTTCTGCCCCTGCCAGCAGCGAAGCCCAAGCAAAACAGGCAGCACCCTCGGCCGACTCAGGCATGGCCGCAGATTACTCGGGCACCAATGTTCAGGTTGCCGGCGTCGATGAATCCGACGTGGTCAAGACAGACGGTTCTTATCTGTATCTGGTGCGCAATCAACAGGTCGTTGTGGCACAGGCCACTCCCGCAGATCAGCTAAAGGTCGTCAGCACCCTCAATTACGCAGAAGAAGATCTCCGACCAAGTGAGCTGTACGTGGATGACAACTACCTGGTGGTGATCGGACATGATGCCGAACGGATCTCCAAAATTCCCTACCACCGCGAGCAGGTAAAAGCCATCGTCTATGATCTGCGTGACAAAACGAAGCTAAAACAGGTCAAAGAGGTTGCGCTGGAGGGTCACTATGTATCGTCCCGCAAGATCGGCTCTGCTCTCTATCTCGTCGCCAACCGATGGATCGACTCCCACTGGATTTTAAAAGAGCAGACGCAACTGCCTGCCCCGGTGTACAGCGACTCGGCCAGCGGCGATGAGCCGATCCCGGTTGACTATGGCGATATGCGTTATTTCCCTGATTCGATCGAGCCGAACTATCTGTTGATCGGCGGCATCAATCTGGATCGAATCGATCAGGAGATGCAGGTCTCCTCCTATCTGGGAGCGGGTGAAAATATCTACGCCTCACCTGAGCACTTGTACGTAGCAGTGACCGATTACGAACTCAAGGAGACCTTTTTTATCGAACAGCCACCTGAGCAAAAGACACGGTTTTACAAGTTTGCTCTCCATGACGGTACAACGGAATACCTGGCAAAAGGGGAAGTCCCCGGCCGCATCCTCAATCAGTTTTCGATGGATGAACACGACGGCTACTTCCGTGTGGCCACGACCAAAGGAGAAGTCTGGCGCACCGATGAGCATACCTCGAAGAACAACCTGTACATCTTGGACGACAGTCTAGCCTTGAAGGGCAAAATCGAGGACATCGCACCAGGCGAAAAAATCTACTCGGTCCGATTTATGGGCGACAGAGGATACATCGTAACGTTTAAGAAAGTGGACCCGTTGTTTGTGATCGATCTGAAAAACCCGGAGCAGCCAAAGATTCTCGGAAAACTGAAGATTCCCGGCTACAGCGATTACCTCCATCCCTACGACGAAAACCATCTGATCGGCTTCGGAAAAGACGCAGTGGAAGCCTCACGGGAAGGGGAACCAGGATCGGGCTCAGACACAATCGCCTTTTACCAAGGCATGAAGGTCGCTCTGTTTGACGTCAGCGATGTCAGCCATCCGGTGGAAAAGTACAGCCTGATCATCGGCGATCGCGGCACCGATTCGGAACTGCTGCACAACCACAAGGCACTGCTTTTCTCCAAAGCGAAAAACCTGCTAGCGTTCCCAATCACCGTCAGAGAAATCCCGGAAAGCGTCAAACAGTCCAAAGCGCGTGACGTGACACGCTACGGCGAGTTTACGTTCCAGGGTGCCTATGTCTACCAACTGGATCTCGACAAAGGCTTTACCCTGCGCAAAAAGATTACCCACCTCACAGAGCAGGACATGCTGAAGTCGGGTGACGGCTGGTACGACAGCGAACGCAATGTGGAGCGAATCCTGTACATCGGCGACAAGCTGTACACCCTGTCTTCTTCGATGATTAAAGCACACGACCTTGACACGTATCAAGAAGTGGGAAGTCTCGCCCTGTCCGATTGAGCAAAAAGTTTGTCAATTAGTCACATGCAGCGCAGCCACACTGCTCTCCATGTATGGTAGGATTAGACCTATTGCTGTCAAGCAGGCGGTAGTTTCTGTAAAGTGACGGCAAGTTGTGCGAAATAGCTGCTTTTGTAGTATAATAGCAGGTATTGCACATCATCTATCCTGCAAATAGATGGAGGTATTTGAAAATGGAACAGCAACAAAAACCGTACAGAGTCTTGCTCTACTACAAGTATGTGCCGATTGAGGACCATGAGCAGTTTGCACAGGAGCATCTGACATTCTGCAAGGAGCTGGGTCTCAAGGGACGGATTCTGGTAGCACCGGAAGGAATCAACGGCACCGTATCCGGCACGGTTGAACAGACACAGATTTACATGGACACTATGCACCAGGACTCTCGCTTCGCCGACATGGTTTTCAAGATTGACGAAGCAGACGGGCATGCTTTTAAAAAGATGTTCGTACGCCCGCGCAATGAGTTGGTTACCTTCCGCCTGCCGGAAGACATCAACCCCAACGAATTGAGCGGCAAACGCCTCTCCCCTAAAGAGTTCTACGAGATGCTGCAGCGCGAGGATGTCGTCGTGCTGGACGGACGCAACACGTACGAATACGATATCGGACACTTCCGCGGCGCGATTCGCCCCGATGTGGAATCGTTCCGTGAGTTCCCGGAATGGATCAAAGAGAACTTCCAACAGTTTAAGGATAAAAAAGTACTGACCTACTGCACCGGCGGAATCCGCTGTGAAAAACTGACGGGATTGCTGCTGAAAGAAGGTTTTCAGGATGTGTACCAACTGCACGGCGGGATTGTCACCTATGGCAAGGACCCGGAAGTGAAAGGGCATTTGTTTGACGGGAAGTGCTACGTCTTTGACGAACGGATCTCCGTACCGATCAACCAGGTGGAAGATGTTGTCGTCGGCAAGTGTTATCACTGCGGAAAACCGGAAGATCGCTACGTCAACTGTGCCAACCCGGAATGCAACCTGCAGCATATCTGCTGTGAAGAATGCGAGAAAACCTATAAACGCTCCTGCTCGCAGGAGTGCCGTGAACACAAGCGGAACCGCTATGTGCTGGAGCAAGAGGCAAACCAAGCGACAGCAAAAGAAGAACGGCAGGTTAGCAAAGTAGGCTCCTGACATGTAGACGTCTGACATCTGGGCTGAACAGCGAAGCGCTGTTTTGCTGCTGCCATCGTACACACCGCAGAACATATCGATGTTCTGCGGTGTGTTTTTTGTTATCGTCAGACACGTTCATCACTGCTCATGCCGGTTAAGAGTTGATCGTGTTCGATCAGATTCTCCTTGCGCGCACCAACGAATTCGATTATTATCTAATTAGATTTTCATTAAATTAGATTCATATCTAAATAAAATGAACAAACTTCTAAAACCGATCTTCGTTTCTACGAATCGTCATCACCTGGAAAAGGGGCATCGCCAATGTGGAAGAACCGAAATCTGTGGATTTTAATGATCGCCGAGGGAGGCTCCGGACTGGGCATGTGGTTTGGAATCATCGGCAATCTCGAGTTCTTACAGCAGATGGTCCCTTCCGATTTCCTGAAAGCGGCGATTCTGCTGTCCGGCTTGTTCGTCGGCACGTTGACCGCTCCATACGCTGGCAGCGTGATTGACCGTCAGGGCGGCCAAGCGGTCATGGGTTGGTCCGGGATCGCCCGCGTATGCGGGCTGTTGTTCATGTTTCTCGCTCTTGCCACTGATTCGGTCGGCTGGATGGTTCTGTTCATGGTTGTCAACGGAGTGGCTGCTAGCTTCTATCTGCCGGCGCTACAGTCGTTGATTCCCTTGATCGTCGAGGAGAAGCACCTGGTGGCGGCAAACGGGCTGCATATGAACGTGGCTACCTTCTCCCGGATCGCTGGTACCGCCTTGGCCGGGCTGCTGCTGACTGTGACTGACTTGGTTGGCATGTATCTGGTGGCCATGTTTGGCTATCTCTTTCTGGTCCTCCTCACTCCATTTCTACGTATCGATAGAGGCGAGACCGGGAAAGCTGCTCCGGCGAGAGGACAAGAGGGTATTCCCGCCTGCGATCGCCCACCACAGGAACCTGCCGCAGCAGTAGCAGATACGGGGCACCGCTTTGCCGATTTGCTTCCCGTATTGCGAGCGTCTTCCATGGTGCCACAGGTACTGCTTCTCTCTTTTGTGCCGCTGACTCTCTTAGGTTGTTTCAACTTAACAGTGATCGCGATTAGCGAGCAGACAGCCGACCCCTCGATCAAAGGACTGCTCTACACGACAGAGGGGATCTGTGCCATCGCGGGAACGTTTGCGGCCAGGATGCTGTCGCACAGACGGAATCAGATCTATGTGATGACCGTCTCTGTTTTGCTCGTCGGTCTCGCTTATCTCTCTCTCACTTTCGCCCAGCACTGGCCTTTTTATCTCACCAGTTTTGCCGTAATGGGTTTGGGTGTAGGCAGTTTTTTTCCGCTCTCTGCAGCTCTGTATCAGCAACAGATTCCCAAGCAGTTTCACGGACGCTTTTTTTCGCTGGTCGACATGATGGAAAACAGCTACTTCTTGTTTGTGATGTTGACCGCTGGTCTCCTGCTAGACACGATCGGACTGAGCCTGATGGCCCTCAGCATGTCCAGTTTCTCTCTCTGTATCATTGGCTATGTGATCGTCCGGCAGCTATGGCGATTGCCCCGTTCACATCAACGGACAGCAGGACTGGATGGCGATATAAGCCAGCAGCCGTAATTCAGCCCTAACGATCCTGCGTCTATCGTGATCTCCCCTCCAAATGAATCGGCCCTGCCTTCCCTATCGTGGAAAGCAGGGCCGCCCCATGCATCGACTCAATCAGAGACGGGTATCAGTCGGAGCCGTCACTATCTTCTCTGGGGACCTGCGGGAGGTGCCGCAGCTTGTCAGGGTTCATGATCAGGTAGATCTCCGCAATCTGTCCTCCCTGCAGTTTATAGCTGAACACACTCCAGTACTTACTGCCTTCTGAAATCAACAGTCCCGGACTGCCGTTTACATTGACGATCTGCAGGCCAATATTTGCAGCCCGCTTCTGCGCCACTCCCAAGAGAAAGGCGACGACACGCTCCCGACTGTAGATCGGACGCAGAGCTGCCCTCACCTTGCCTCCGCCATCGGAGTACAAGACGGCATCATCCGACAGGAAACGAAGCAAGGCTTGGGCATCTCCACGCCGGATCGCCGTGATGAATCCACGCAGCAGCTTCTCGTTTTCCTCATAAGGCACCTCCTGCTGGGGATGCTCGTGGGCCAGCTTCTGCCTAACCCTGCTAAAAATCTTCCGACAGTTTGCCTCCGTCTTGCCGACAATCTCGGCAATCTCCGAGTAGTCAAACTGCAAAACTTCACGCAGGACAAACACCCCTCTCTCAACAGCCGTCAACTGCTGCATCAAGGTCACGTAGGCAATAGACAAGCTGTCACGGGAGATGACCTCCTGCAGCGGATCATCATCTTGCTGAAGGACGAGAGGTTCCGGCAGCCACGGGCCGACGTACACTTCCCGCTGTTTCTGTGCCGATTTGAGGTGGTCCAGACAGCGGTTGGTCACCATTTTACACAGATACGCTTTGATGTTGGAGATATGCTCCTGATGGATCCGACCCATCATCGCAAACGTCTCCTGAACAATGTCTTCTGCATCAACGACCGTGCCCAACATCCGATAGGCCAGTGAAAAGAGCAATGGTTGATATCTCCGGTACAACTCTACTGTATCGATAGCGCCATCACCTCTTGTTCTATATAGTAAGCAGCGTGAGCACACAGGAAGCGGCTTGCCTTCCGCTGGACAGGGCAGCATCAGCCAGCAGTCCCTCGGCAGTCAGCCAGTCCCCAGCGAGGTAAAGACCGGGAATATCGGCAACCGAGGATGCTTCTGCTGTGACGGATGTCGGTTCAACCCTCGGCAAGCGGTGCGACACGGTAATAGCTGGCAGATAGCGGCTGGTCAACACTTCCCTCCGCCACCCAGGCTGGAGCTGATCGAGAAACGATTCCATTTCCTGTCTATGTCCTGCTGCATCCTGCTCCTCCCCCGTTCGCAGATACTTGAACAGATGAACCACAGCGTGCTGACGGTCCCGACTTAACCTGGCCGCTGCCGAGTGGTTGGAAAAGTAAAGCGAACGGTCCAAATCGAGTGCAAACGAGGTGTCGGGTCTTGGCAGTCTTTTACATGCGATGTCCAGACACGCCCCTTTCACCGGGATCATGGCCTCCCCGAGTGCCGCAAGCCGTGATGGCACCTCTTGCCGCAGCAGCTTGACAGTACCTGGCGGTGGAAGTGTGGAGATGACTGAGCGAGTATGGAATGCGTGTCCATCAGCCGTGGTTACGATCATCTCCGGTGCCGTGCCGCCGATCGCTGTAACCTGTCTTTTTTGGTGGACCGTCGCTCCCGCTGCCACTGCTTGCGACAGCAGACCATCCACTAACTGCTGCCAACCACCATGTAGGTAGAGGGCTCCTTTTGCGGAGAGCTTCACCTGTCGGATGGCCGCAGCGGCGCTAGTCAACTCCGGCTCATTGGTATAGGTGGCCAGCCGGGAGATCGCATAAAAAAGCTGCTTCACACTCTCCGATTGAAACTGCTGCTCTACCCAGTCATGCAGGCTGATTCCTTGGATCGCATCCGTGTCTACCCTCGGAAGCCGACTGATCAAACGGATCAGCTCCTTTTTCTCCCGCCAGGAGAATAGCTTGGAGGTAAGCAGAGAGACCGGTGAAAGCGGCATCTCGTATACCCTCTCTCCCATAACCAGCTTGCCGGAGATGCCAGCCGTTCCCCCTTTTGGAATCACGCCAAGCTCGCACAGTACGTTCATTCCCGCCCCCTGTTTGTACAGCGCATGAGGGCCCAGATTAAACAGGCATCCCTCCCGTTCCTCCGTCATGGCGCGCCCTCCCAGATGATCTGAGCGTTCCAGGAGCAGCACCTGTTTTCCTCGTCTGGCCAACCAGGTGGCCGCCGTTAAACCTGCCAAGCCACCCCCGATAACCACTGTGTCCCACGGCTTACCCTCCCACCTGGCGGGTGTGGTCGTCATCAGAGTCCTCCCCTTTGCATCCTTTTGCAAACAAGACGAGAAAGAAGTGAGATTTGTGACACATGATCAGAAAACGAGAAAACAATCGAACCAACTAACACGCATGCAAGTGATGAACCTCATCCAGATCTGGGTATTCACCCTCATTTGTTTTATACTATACCTGTACCTCTATCGATCGGGAAGTGAGAGATTTGCTGCAGATAACCGAGTTTGACGCGATCACCTGCGCCCGGACGACAGTGTCCGGGGGCGGAATAAAGCTTGACGTCTACTTGTACTTTATGGACGGGTTGTTGGTGGATACCGGACCGAGTCGCATGAGCCGTACACTGATTCCGTTTTTCCAAGACAAGCCGATCGAGCAAGTCGTCCTAACCCATCACCATGAAGACCATACCGGCCTGGCTAGATGGATCGAGCAAAACCTCGGCATGACTCCGTATATCCATGAAAAAGGCATCCCCCTCTGCCAGCAGCGGCCATCCCTTCCGCTCTACCGCCGACTGTTCTGGGGAGGCCGGGAACCGTTTCAGCCGCAGCCCGTGCCCTCCACTGTGGAGACGGAACATTACCAGTTCGAAGTGATCCATACACCCGGCCATGCCGACGATCATATCTCGCTGCTCAACCGTGAACAAGGCTGGTTGTTCAGCGGCGATTTGTTCGTTACGTCACGTCCCAAAAGCTTCTTTTCCTTTGAAGCAGCACCGCAGATCATTCGCTCACTGCGCAGCATCTTGTCCTATGACTTCTCCACCTTAATCTGTTCACATGCCGGCGTTCTGTTCGACGGGAAAAAAATGATTCAAACAAAGCTAAACTACCTGGAAGAAGTAGTCGGACAGGTAACCGCACTCTACGAGCAAGGCCTAACGGCCAAGCAGATCCGCCAACGCCTGTTCCCCCAGATCCATCCGATGCAGCTGCTGTCCGGTTTTGAAAACTCGCCTGAACATCTGATTCGATCGATTGTACGTGAGCTGGAGGTGGAAAGAAACCAACCCTGACGCGGGGCCATTCGTTGGCAGATGTCCTGCAGAGGTCCAGACAGGAAACAACTTGACCGGCTCCTTGTCGAAAACAAAAAAGCTCGGAGATTGCCGAGCTTTCCTTTACATATCCGGGATCTGCCAGTCGATCTGCTCACTGCCGATGCTCTTCAAGAATTGATTGGTCCTAGAGAATGGTCTGCTGCCGAAGAACCCCCTGTTGGCAGAAAACGGGCTGGGATGGGGGGAACTGATAATATGGTGGTGCGGAGCCGTTATGAGTTCACGTTTCTCCTGAGCGTTCTTGCCCCATAAGAGAAAGACCACTGGTTTTTCGCGCTCGTTGAGGATGGAGATCACCCTGTCTGTAAACTTCTCCCAGCCTATCCCCCGATGCGAGTTGGCAGCACCGCGCCGTACGGTGAGGACAGCGTTGAGCAACAGCACCCCCTGCTCAGCCCATCTGACGAGGTAACCGTTGTTGGGAATGGTACAGCCCAGATCTTGCTGCAGCTCTTTAAACATATTCTGCAGGGACGGCGGGGTGGCCACTCCCGGCTTGACGGAAAAGCTTAGCCCATGAGCCTGCCCCGGCCCGTGATAAGGGTCTTGACCGAGGATCACCGCTTTGGTGTCGGCATACGCCGTGTAGTGCAGCGCGTTAAAAATGTCGTACATATCCGGATAGATCGTTTTCGTCCGATACTCTTCTACGAGAAACTGCCGCAATTGCAGGTAATACGGCTTCTCAAACTCGTCCTGCAGGAGCGGTCCCCAGTCATTTCGCAATATCTTCATCTCATCATCACCTATAAAAGCAAAGTGTCCATCCATACCAACCATTATAACAAAAACTGGACATGCACGACTGAAGGGTTGGCTGGAGTATCCCCGCAAACCGCAAAAGGGGCAAAAAAGGGCTGTTGAGGAATCAACAGCCCAATGAACGGTAAGCGTATACCCTATATCTGTCTGTTTCGAAAAGGCAATGCAGCCCTCTATCACGGATTGAGGAACCGACTGAGGAACGACTGCAGCCGTTCACTCTGCGGGTTCTCAAAGATTTGCTGCGGCGGACCTTCTTCTACGATCAATCCGCCGTCGGTAAAGATGACGCGGTCCGCTACGTCTCGCGCGAAATCCATCTCATGTGTGATCAGCATCATCGCCATTTCGCCCTCTTCGGCAATCTCCTTGATAACAGAGAGGACCTCGCCTACCAACTCTGGGTCGAGCGCAGAGGTGACCTCGTCAAACAACATCACCTTGGGACGCATCACCAATGCTCGCGCGATGGCCACCCGCTGTTTTTGCCCCCCGGAAAGCTGAGCCGGATAGGCATCCGTCTTGTCCGCCAGACCTACCTTTTCCAGCATGCTGACGGCCCGCTGCACGGCTTCCTCTTTGGACAGCCCCAAGACGCGGATCGGTGCCTCAATGCAGTTGCGCAGGATTGTCATGTGCGGAAAGAGATTGAAGTGTTGAAACACCATCCCGATATTGCCGCGAATCCGATGCAGATGCTTTTCATCAGCACGTACCAGCTTGCCGTTCACTTCTTTGTGCCAGAGCATCTCGCCATCTACCTCAATCGTGCCTGAGGTGGGCTCCTCCAATGTCATTAACAGACGAGCCAGCGTCGTCTTACCTGATCCGCTGGGCCCGATCACGGCCACTTTTTCCGAAGGAGCGATGTCCAGATCAATCCCCTTTAGAATCTCCAGATCACCAAATTTTTTGGTTATTCCCCGGTAGCGCACCATGGGCCGCTGACTAACCGTTTCCTGGACCTCATCGTGGTAATGCTCCAGTGCCATGCTCATACCCTCACATCCTTTTTTGGATTTTTCGCTTCTTTGATGCCAACCGTTACCGCTGCAAACGTGCTTCCAGCCGTCGTACCAGAAGCGACGAAGGATAGCTTAACAGGAGGAAGATCAGACCGACCAGGGTAAACGGCTCAACGTATTCGAACGTCTGGGAACCAATGATCTTAGCGGTTTGCAGCAGTTCCACCAGCGTAATCGCCGACAGGATCGGTGTGTCTTTAAACATCACTAGCAGATAGTTCCCCATCACCGGTATGATCGGGGGAATCGATTGCGGCAAAATAACTCGGAGCCAGGTCTGTGCCCGCGTGAAGTTAAGCGCCGTCGCTGCTTCCCACTGGCCCTTGGGGATGTTGTCGATCCCCGAACGATACACTTCTGAGAGATAGGTGCTGTAGTGAAGACCTAATGCAATCGAACCAGTGGTAAAGGCCGATAGCGAAATTCCAGTCCATGCAGGCATGGCGTAATACAAGAAAATCACCTGTACCAGCAGCGGGGTGCTGCGGACAAACTCGACAAACCCAACGGCCGGCAGCGAGAGCAGACGGTTGGAAGACCGCCTCGCCAGTGTCAGCAGCAACCCGAATACGACAGAAATCACAAACCCGACAAACGTTGCAGCAATGGTTACTAGTGCCGCTTCAAGCAGTTTGGGCAGGATTGAGAAGGCGTAATTCCAGTCCCACATCACCTACGACCTCCCCGCTGCGGCTTTTCGCTCGATGAAACGGACCGCAAGTGTCAGAATGTAGGCAATGATGAAGTAAATCACCAATAGCGAGCCCAGGATCATCGTCGACTTGTCGATGTACGTGGTACTCAGCAGCATGGCCTCGGCTGTCAAATCGTTGAGCGTAATCAGCGAGACAAGTGCTGTTCCTTTGAGCAGTTCAATCAACAGGTTGCCAAAGGGCGGAATCATCCGTACAAACGCCTGTGGCAGGATGACCACTCTCATCCGCTGAAACGGTGTCATGTTGAGGGCAATCGAGGCTTCCCACTGGCCTTTTGGTATCGCCAAAATGGCGCTGCGCACGATCTCTGATCCGTACGCCCCGTAGTTAAGGGCAAAAGCGAGAACCGCCACCACCATCGTAGGCAGCGTCACACCCAACAATGGCAGCACATAGTAGAACCAGAAAAGTTGGACAAGCAGCGAGGTGCCGCGAAAGATTTCCACGTAGACAACTGTCACCTGTCGTACGATCGCGTATTTGGAAAGGCGGGAAAGACCCGCAACAATAGAAATGATAAGAGCAAAAAAGGCGGAGTACAGCGTTACTTCCACCGTAACAATGATTCCGTTCCATAAAGCAGGCAGTAAATCAATCATGCTGTTAATCGGACTCCAACCTCCTTAGGCAAAAGTGGAAAATCAATGGAAGCGGACAATGCCCCCTGTCAGCGGGGGCAAAGTCCATCTTGATTCCAGCAGTTATTCCGGTTTGCAGAGCTTCTCAGCGGTCATATCGCCCGGCAGCTCTTGTTCCGTAAAGCCAAATGGCTTGATAATGTTCAGCAGTTCGCCTGATTCTTTCAGTTTTTTCAGTTCCGCATTAAACGCTTCGCGAAGAGCTGTATCCTCCTGACGGAACGCAGTGGCACCATAGCCACGGACCCCTTTCCCGTCAATCACCGGCTGGTCAAAGTCCATCACCCGCTCCAGAGTGTCATCATTTGCTGAGTCAAGCACTGCCTGCAGCGAAGGACCGGTCATCGTAATAGCGTGTACACGATCAGATTGCAGGGCCTTTATCGCCGCGGGTTGATCCGGAACGATCACGATTTGATCCTCAGCGGCACCCATTTTCTTCAAGTAGCCCTCTTCAGCCGCGCCAGCCATAACAGCAACTTTGGCCTCTTTGTTGTTGACGATATCTTCATAGCTCTTCAGGTTGAGCGGATTTCCCTTCTTCACCGCCAGCGCCTCACCGATGCTGTACTCTGGCTCAGCAAACGCGACAGATTTGCAGCGATCCGGCGTGATGTACATTCCGGCCGTGATCATGTCAAAGCGTTTTGCCTTCAGACCCGGAATCAGTGCACCAAACTCGACGAGTACCGGTTCCATCTCCTTGACGCCCATCTTGTTCAGAATCGTACGTGCGATTTCTACGGCCTCACCTGTCAGTTTGCCATTCTCATCTTTGTATGCGTAAGGCTTCTCATTGGCAAAACCGACCGTTACTTTTCCAGCGCTCTTAATTTTTGCAAGCGTCGTTTCTGCCGACTGTTCTCCCGATGATGAGTCACCTGACGGCTGGTCTCCGGTTCCTGCCTGACTGCCGCTCGTCTGTGTGCCGCAGCCGACTAGAACCCCCACCATCATCAATGTGATAAGCATGTGAAAAAATTTTTTCATCGCTCTGGCTCCCCCCAATAATTTTTTATGCATGTTATAGGCTATAATAATGGCACTATTTCAAATATTGCCATTATTTGAAGCGCGAGACTACGTCCGGGTCTGGAAGGTATGCGTTTATCATGAAGGTCTTCGAGGGTGACAGTCGGAGTAAATGACAGAGGGTGCAACGCCGTTCTTATTTACCTGACTTTTATGGTAACAAAATTCCAATCGATCCTCATCCTTGATATAGCGGAATTATTCCGGCTGAAACCGGCTCACCCAATTTCAGCAAGCATTACCCGGGGGATCCCCCTTTTTCTTCCTGTATCCTCTCATATACTCCCATATCGTCCCAATAGACACCGCGCTGCTACTGGGCCCCAAGCGAAGCACTACGCTAGGTAGCACCAGCGCCCACCGCAAGGCAGCAGAAGTCTCTCGTGTTGGGCCAGCCACCCTCTCCCGGTCCAACAACTCATGAGAGCAAAGGTTGGGCGAACGTAGGGCAGGGACGGTTGTTTTCCCGTCTTGTTTGTCTTATGGTGCACCTGTGGAGTATAATTTCGTAAGAATGATAGAAAAAAGGAGAGGAAATCGCCTGTGAAGATGGTGAGTGAGATCTGGAGCTGGATTCGTTCTCTGGCAATCGCTTTGGTGTTCGCTTTACTGATCACGATTTTCGTATTTCAACCATATAAAGTAGAAGGACATTCTATGGAACCTACCCTGCAGGATCAGCAGCGTATCTACGTTTCAAAGCTGCCGCATACGTTCTCGTATCTGCCGGACTATGGGGATGTCGTGGTGATTGACAGCCGGACCAATCGTGAGCGAACCTTTGTCGATGAAGTGAGTGAAACGCCGCTGATACAACTGGTCACAGGGGTAGAGGGACACTTTCTATATGTAAAACGAGTGATCGGGAAGCCAGGCGATGTGTTGGAATTTAAGAATCACAAGGTGTATCGAAATGGAACCGCGTTGGACGAACCGTATATAAAAGAAGCGATGGATTATGTAGCTGACGGGAAATGGGTTGTTCCAGAAAACCACGTATTCGTCATGGGTGACAATCGCAACAACAGCAAAGACAGCAGAGATATTGGGTTTATCCCTCTCGATCACGTACTGGGAACCAAGATCGACTTCTCTCTATGAGCGACATCACATGAAGAAATTCCAAGCCGCCTCAGATGTTTTCGAGGCGGTTTTTTTGCTCCTCCTTATCGTTGGTGCGGCCATACAGTCCTTCGCCCTTTGTTCCAACATCCATTTTGGGCTGACAGGCAGTACATTCGCCGTTTCCGCGATTGTTCAGACGCAATACCATATCCTATACCAACGAGAAGTGGAGGGTATCGAATGTCTACAACCTTGGTCCGTCAGAGGGCTTTGCGATTAGTCGGGAAACCGGTTGGTATTACACGCAGGGATGGTACCGGGATTGATGGCGTATTGTGCCGAGTGGGAGTCAACAATCTCTTTTTATTGGTCTTTCTAATCGATGATGTATTTCCACTCATCCGGATCCCGATAAACCAAGTTCGATCCATACGCCGGTTCCCCAACTGCCCTCGTAATACGACAACCACACAAACTGCTGCCGCACGCAATGCAAACACATGTAATACGACACGCAACACTCCGACGCGGAACGTTGTGACACGCAACACTCCGACGCGGAACGTTGTGACACGTAACATTACGAACCGTAACATTACGAACCGTAACATTACGAACCGCAACGTTACAACACGCAATGCCACCATCCAACAGCGTCATACTCCGATCAATCGCTCTACCTGAGATCGCACATCTCCTCAGCGGCCGTTCACCCTTCCTGTTCCTTTTTCAAGACCAACCGGTCTCGGTTGGTCTCTTTTTTCCTTTACATGAATAAAAAAGCTGTGGACACTACTAGTGTCAACAGCTTGATGACTCAACGCCGAAGCGTCGTTATCCTTTCTTGGGATCAAACGAACTCTTGAGCGGCACAATCCGGTTAAAGACGAGCTTCTCAGGAGTTGTGTATTTCGGGTCGACATGAAAGTATCCGTGTCGGAAGAATTGGTACTTGTCTTCTGGAGCAGTCTCTTTCATGTTCGGTTCCACAAAACCGTGGGTAATCTCCAAGGAGTCGGGATTGAGCAGGTCGAGCAGCGACTTGTCTGCCTTATCGTCGGCATCGATGATCAGTGAATCGTAAAGCCGGAACTCCGCGGGAACTGCGTGCTTGGCTTCCACCCAGTGAATGGTTCCCTTTACTTTGCGCCCGGTAAATCCAGTGCCGCTCTTAGTCTCGGGATCGTACGTGCAGTGTAGTTCGACCACGTTCCCTTCCTCATCCTTGATCACATCGACGCACTTGATGAAGTAGGCATGTTTCAATCTCACTTCGTTCCCGGGGAACAGCCGGAAGTACTTGCTCGGCGGGTTTTCCATGAAATCGTCTTGTTCGATGTAAATCTCCCGAGAGAACGGGATCTGCCTGATCCCCATCTCCGGATTCTCTGGATTAATCTCTGCGTCAAGCATCTCTACCTGGTCTTTTGGGTAATTGACGATGACCACCTTGAGCGGGCGGAGAACGGCCATGGTCCGCGGCGCTTTCAGCTTCAGGTCTTCACGGACGAAATGCTCCAACATCCGGACGTCGACTACGCTGTTGCTTCTGGCTACACCGATCTCACGAGCAAATGTGCGGATCGCTTCTGGGGTGTATCCTCTGCGGCGCAGCCCGGAAATCGTCGGCATCCGTGGATCATCCCAGCCATCGACTACTTTTTCCTCTACCAATTGCCGTAAATATCGCTTGCTCATCACCGTGTTGGTTAGATTTAATCTGGCAAACTCGTACTGTCTCGGTTGGTGCTCCATCTCCGTTTCGCGCACGACCCAGTCATACAACGGACGATGATCCTCAAACTCCAAGGAACAGAGAGAGTGGGTGACGCCCTCAATCGCATCCTCGATCGGGTGGGCAAAGTCGTACATCGGGTAAATGCACCACTTGGTTCCGGTGTTGTGATGAGGCGTATGGGAGATCCGGTACAGGACCGGGTCCCGTAAGTTGATGTTGGGCGAAGCCATGTCGATCTTGGCCCGCAGCACCTTTTCACCGTCCTTGAACTCACCGCTCCGCATCCGTTCAAACAAGTCCAGGTTTTCCTCGACCGAGCGATTGCGGTAAGGGCTCTCCTTCCCCGGTTCGGTCAAGGTCCCGCGCATCTCCCGGATCTCCTCAGCCGACAAGTCACAGACGTAGGCCATTCCCTTTTTGATCAGCAGCACAGCCCGGTTGTACATTTCCTCAAAGTAATCGGACGCGAAGTAGAGCCCGTCCCATTCAAAACCGAGCCACTTCACATCTTCCTTGATCGCTTCTACGTACTCCTTGTCTTCCTTGAGCGGGTTGGTATCGTCAAAGCGAAGGTTGGTCTTTCCCTTGAATTCATCCGCCAGTTCAAAGTTGAGGCAAATGGCTTTGGCATGTCCGATATGCAGATACCCGTTTGGTTCCGGGGGAAAGCGGGTCACGATCTGATCCACTTTGCCAGACTGCAGATCCTCTTGTATGATCGTTCGGATAAAGTTGGAGGAAGCCGATTTGTGTTCCACTGTTATCAACCTTTCACATACGTTAAGTCGTCGATTCCTGCAATGTATTCTTCTACTCATAATACTGTGTCCATCAGCAGAGTTCAACTTTGACTCTCAGACATACCATCCACTAGTTGACATCCCCTTTGATTCCACTTCAGACGTATCCCCAGCCTAGCCGGTCTGACCCCCCTACATGTACTGCTTTTTTCCATGTCGAGATATACATATGGAGGAAAAATCCTGTACCTCTCGAAAATGAAGTCGGTTATGATGTAAACATAGCTTGGCAAATCCCTTCGTATCCCTTACTCTTATGGAGTGAATGGATCCCCTAGGACAGGTGAGAGAACATGAATATAAAGTCCGGTATGCGATTAATGATGCAAAACGTGGTAATCCTTGCTGTCTTTGCGGTTTATATTTTTTTAAAATTGAAATTTTTCCCAACCGACTTTTATGTGCTGGGCCAGGCACTCAATGTGATCATGATGATCTTCCTCTATCTGGTGGTTCAACCTGTCTGGTTGGGGACTTTCCAAGCGCAGAAGCGAATGATGATTTACGTTGTCGCTGCCTTGGCCTCTATTCTCAGTATTCTATGGGACATCGAAGGTTATCAGTCCGACAGCGGTTTGTTTGTCATCGACTTGTATCTGATTCCCGTGATGATCCTAACCATCTATACCAACCTGCGAACGGGGTTAGGCTTAACTCTGGTATTAGCCCTGTCTGATCTACTGATCAAAACGTTCTCTATGAGCTTTTCTCTCTATGCGCTGCTGGAAACGTTGATGGTATTTGCTACTTATGGCTTGGTCATCTTTTTGGTGAGCAAGACGGTCAAAGCAAGAGAACAGCTAAACAGCAAGCACAACATTCTGGTTCAAAACTCTAACGCATTGATCATGGGAGCCACCAGCGAGGGAAAAATCGATCTCTGCAACGATCAGATGGCTTCCTTTCTTCAGATGGAACGCTCAAAAGTATTGGGGCAGTTTTTTTGGGAGCTGCAAAAACAACTGGACCATTCCGAACAGAGACGGGTCATTGAGCTTTTGCATGATGCCGATTGCCATAACAGTGAAATCACCCTGTCCATGCATGACCAAACATACAGCTTTTTCTGTGAACGATATGAAGTAAACGATGATGGCTTGGTAGGTGGATCCTCCATTGTTCTGCGAAACATAACGGAGCAAAAGGAAATGGAAAAGAGGCTTCATCAACTGGCCACGACCGATGAATTGACTGGGTTGAACAATCGCCGCCATTTTGAACAACTCTTCCTGACGGAGATTGACCGCTCCAAACGATATGAGCATCCGCTGTCGCTGCTGATGCTGGACATCGATCACTTCAAACAGATCAATGATACGTATGGCCATATCGTCGGTGATGAGGCATTAAAAGAAGTTGCCCATACGTTGAACCGTTCACTCCGAGCCACGGATATTTCCGCTCGTTTGGGCGGAGAAGAATTTTGCGTGCTGCTGCCGGAGACTAATGAACTGGAGGCAAGGCAAGTAGCAGAAAGAATCCTGGAGGAAATCCGCAAGCTGGAAGTGGCCGCCGACTCAGAGACTGTGAAGCTTACCATCTCCATCGGAGGAATTACCCGAACCTCGGATTTTCATTACTTGGAGATGCTCCAATCAGCCGACCAGGCCCTCTATCAAGCGAAGCACAACGGTCGCGATCAGTATGTGGCCGAATCTGCGCCATAAAAAGTGGATCAGCCAACATAGCGTGTAAGGATGCGGTCAATCGAGCTTCCATAAGATTCACCAAACAGGTTGAGATGGACAAGCAGGTAAAAGAGTTGGTACAATGGCTTCCTTTCCTCGTAGTGCGGCGAGAGCGGCTGGAACTGTTGATAGCTTTGGTAAAACAGGTCGGAAAACCCGCCGAACAGTTCGGTGAAAGCCAGTTCAAACTCATAGTGCCCATAAAAGGCAGACGGATCAATCAAATAGGGGCGTCCATAAGGTCCAACCAACCAGTTGCCTCCCCACAGGTCTCCGTGCAGCAAAGCGGGAGTTCCTTCTTTGGGAAGCCATTTTTCGATGTTCTCCATCAGATGTAACAGTCGTTTTCCACGCTGGACTGGCATACGTCCGGATTGTTCGGCCCTTTTCATCTGCGGCAGGAGTCGACATTCCCGGTAATAGTCTGTCCAGCGCTGGTACCAGCCGTTCTTTTGCGGCAGTCTCCCTATGTAGGTGTCCGTCTCCCATCCAAACCCTGGCCCGGGAGTCTGGTGCAGCGCGGCAACGCTCCTGCCCAACTGTGCATCGGTGATGGACGTTTTTTCCCCCTCGATCCATTCCAGGATCAGCAAGCCTCCCCGACCGTGATCGTCTTCGTGCACACCATAAACCAAGGGGACAGCAACCGTCTTTGACTGTCTGATCCGCTCCAGACCTTCTGCTTCCTTTGCAAAAAACCCCGAGGGAATGTTCTGATTCCACTTGACACAATATTCTTGTTCAGCCGTTCTAACGTAATACACCTCATTGATGTCGCCACCTGTGACAGGACGGATTTCATTTATCGCTGATGTGTCTCCGATCGTTCGCAGCGTCTGGGCGAGTTTCGTCTGAGTCAGCTGCCGGCGCATCCTACCACCTCAACTTTATAGGCATACTGAGTGATCGTATGGGACAGATAGGTTATGTAGGTTATTGGTTACTGGGTTTTGGTTGTTACAGGTTGTCCAGGTCAATGTCATCCTCGGAGATCACCCTGATCCCGTTTCTCTCCAAGAGGGCCGTGGTCACACCCACTCCGTCTTTCTTTTCTCCACGGAACGTCCCATTGTAAATAAACGAACTCCCGCAGGATGGACTGTGCTCTTTTAACACAGCCTGCTTCGCACCTACCGATAAAGCCAGCTTCAGGGTCTGCTGCGCGCCTTTGAGGAATTCCTCCGTCACATCACACCCGTTTATGTCGATCACGCTCGCTTTTCCATCCAGAACATCATATCCGTCGCCACCGACGATCTCGGCAGGCGGACGGGGGGTAGGAAGGCCGCCGAGCTGTTCCGGGCAGACCAGTACAGCCTTGCCTGCTTGTAGCAATTGATCAAGCTGTTCCACATGAGCATCATTTCCATCGTAGCGAGTAGCCAGGCCGGCCATACAAGAACTGATGAGGATCATCGTTTCGTTTCCACCACCTTTGCGGCGCACCGATTGGCTGAATGGTTATCCCAACCCATGCAGTCTACATGAGGGAAACCAGTCGATTAGAACAACCAGCTATTTTCGGCGCAGTGCGAGATGCGATTTCTCTTGCTCCCCTTGATTGTAGCAGATTGGAAAAACAAAGAGGAGAGCGTCGCTCACCTCCCTGTGATTATTCTGCTCTACGTGGCAACAATTCCAAATTAGGTTATGACAAATCGTTTCGCTTTACGGTGCCACTACCTGCCCACGTAGCGGGTCCAACCCATCTGATAAGCGAATCCGCAGCGATCTCCCTTTCACAAGATCCGCATCATCAGCGACATGAAAATGGATGTGCGGTTCGCTGGAGTTGCCGGAATTGCCGCACAAACCTAGGAGGTCGCCTGCTTCCACCACATCGCCCGGCTTTACCCGGATCGATTGATGCTGAAAGTGGGCCAACAGACTGTATTCTCCCCTGCCGTGATCGATGACGACATAATTGCCTGCTGGCTGTTCCTCATTCATCTCGCCAACCGGCTCATTGTCGGGAACATCGTTGACTACCTGCACCACCGTTCCAGAGGCCGGGGCGAGCACCTCTTGGCCGAAAGCGTGATAGCTCTCGTTATGGGTTGGGTCGCCCTGGTACGACATCCCATCCTTGACAATGATAAAGTCGTAAGCATAACGCTGACCAGGATAGGCGTAATGATAGTTGACCAACACATTGCGACCGCCCCAATAGGTCATCCACTCCCCCTGGAAAGGAAGCCTGTACTCGGTCTGCGTCAAAGCAGCGTCTGTATCTGGATAGGATTGCAGCCGGTTTACTTGCAGCCCGACGATTGTTCCTGTCTGATCAAAGGCCGCCATCATCCCTTTTGTGCTGCTCTGGTCAATCCAGACATACATGTCCAGCCCGTTTTCCGTCAGCTTTGACTGCAGCGAAAACGATGTCACATCTTCCACGAACTGGGCTGCGATCAAACGAAACTGATCATAAGTGACCGCCTCCCGAAACTCCTGCCCAGTTTGCCTGTAGATTTGCTCGAATTGTTGATTGAGCAGAAGCTGTGGCAAATCTTCCCGCATAACCGCCTCTCCCTTCTCGTTATCTGATTGTTGGCCTTGTTCGACTGCCTGCTGGCCTGTTTCCCGCCGCTCATCTGGACCGAGTCCGATCCATGACGACCCATTCTCACAAGCAGACAGGATAATGCCAGCCATCATGACTACAGAGAGAGTAGACATCACTCTTTTCATCATTTCCTCGTCTTTTCTCGGTCTTGGTGTAGAATCCTAACTAAGCGTAACGACAAATGTTCCATACTGCAGAATGTCCCCCTTAAGGTTGTGTACCCTCATTCAAAAATTCAGTTAATTGGTACATTGCCGAGTCAAGATCATCAAAGTATTTCTCAATTTTTTTCTCGTTGTGTGCCTCAGTGATATCCTCTTGATATAGTATTAAATTATAGAGGTTTAACTCTGCTCTATCATCACTTTTAGGATAAAGTAAAGACTCTACCTGATTAATAAGTTTCCCCAACTCAGTTAATTCACGCGATTCAATATCACGCTCCTGAGTGAGGTATTCGGAAGTTTTATATGAGATGATGTTTAATCTTGCATGAGCTTTTTTGATGTTATTAATCGTTTTCTCACTATAGGACTGAGATAGCCGGTATGAAACAATATTTCGAACACTATCATATATACTTCTCCGTTTATTTCCACTCTCAAAACCGTTGATATAAGACCGCAAGCGGTCACTTTTTTCTGAATATTCTTGGTTATTATCTGCCAACCAATTATTGATATGTGCAAGGAACATTGCATGCAGATAAACATGTTCAGCGTAATTATAGGTAATACCATGAACCTCTGCTTTAGTTAAAACATATTCGTCATTACTACAACCTGACAATATCGCACACAGAATAAACAGTAGGAAGTTCAACCGATACATGTTTGTAACCTCCATTTTAATGAGATTTTGCAATTGTGTTATTTTAATGCTGATAACGCCAAAAACTTATCATACACTTACAACAAACAATGGTGTCTCTCTTAAGAGAGGCACCCAGCCTGTAGACAAAGTTCCGTAAGGAACAGGGTCTGCAGGCTTTTTTGTTGAATATAGAACATGTTACGTTTTCAATAGTTATTTTTTAGGGGTGGCATTATGCTTAATAAGCAAGAGGCCGAGGGCCGTTATCAGATATCTGCATTCTCTTTAGATGAGTTGGTGCCAAAAGATCATCTCGTAAGAAAAATTGAAAATGCAATCGACTTTTCATTCATCTATGACTTGGTGGAAAGCCTCTACTGTCATGACAATGGCAGACCCAGTGTTGACCCTGTAGTCTTAGTCAAAATTGCTTTCATCCAATATATTTTTGGAATTCGTTCCATGCGACAAACGATTAAAGAGATCGAAACCAATGTCGCCTATCGGTGGTTTATTGGCTATGACTTCAGTCAGCCCATTCCACATTTCACGACCCTAGGTAAGAACTACGTTCGCCGTTTTCGGGATACTCAACTCTTCGAGTCGATCTTCCTTCGCATATTGGAGGAGGCGGTACATCATGGATTCGTGAAGCCTGACGTGCTTTTCATTGATGCTACGCATGTAAAAGCCAGTGCGAATAAGCATAAATACGTGAAAGAAATCGTTGAAGAACAAGCCAAGAAATATCAAGAGCTACTGGACGAAGAAATCAATCAGGATCGTATTGCACATGGAAAGAAGCCCCTTGAAAAAAAGACAGTAACTTCGAAGAAGGAGGTGAAGGTCAGCACAACTGACCCGGATTGCGGATTGTTTGTAAAAGGGGAAAAAGAACGTGTTTTTGCTTATAGTTTTCATACAGCATGTGATCGAAATGGATTTGTGCTTGGCGCCAGGGTAACGCCAGGCAATGTGCATGACAGTCAGGTTTTTGAGGATGTTTTGAATCAAGTGCGACAGACGTTTGCACAGCCTCAAGCTGTGGCAGTGGACTCGGGATACAAGACGCCTTACATCAGTAAAACACTCCTTGATGACCAGATTCGCCCCGTTATGCCCTACACAAGACCACGCACCAAAGAAGGTTTTTTTAAAAAGCACGAATATGTGTATGATGAATATTTCGACTGCTACATCTGCCCGAACGAGCAAATCTTAACATATGAGACAACAAACAAGGATGGGTACCGTATCTATCGATCAAATTCTCAAGTTTGCCGAAGTTGTCCGTTTTTGAAACAATGCACGGAAAGTAAAGACTACACAAAGAGAGTGAGTCGCCACATCTGGGCTAATTACCTCGAAGAGGTAGACCACCTCCGGCATACCGAGGAAAACAAACAAATCTATAGCAAACGGAAAGAAACGATTGAACGTGTATTCGCTGATATGAAGGAAAAGCATGGCATGCGTTGGACGACCTTACGAGGACTGGAGAAGGTCACGATGCAGGCGATGCTTGTTTTCGCTGCCATGAACTTAAAAAAAATGGCGACCTGGCTATGGAAATCAGGTCGCCAAAAGGTGAAGGATCAAAACACCTTCGGTATTTTCATCAAATTATTAAACAAACGCCCTCTGCTGTTCGTTCAGCGAGGGAGTTTGTCTGCAATCTGGGTGTCTCTCTTAAGAGAGGCACCATTGTAATAGATTTTAACCTCAATATTGCCCATTCGTTTTTAATGATGGAAGGTATTCAATCTTCCAGTCCCAACTAAGTGAGAAACCACCTGCTCCCCTAGCTGCATCTCACCAATCCCTGTAATGTAAAAGTCAGTAAGTGTGATAGGCGCAAGTTTTCTCAAACAATTGCTCAACACTATGTCTAATTACTAATTAATGTAACTCCATTATAATGTTTATAGTTTCGATCATTTTTTGGTTATTTGTTTTTTTAGAAAATTGGGAGATTATGATTCGCTGAGTGTAAAAGAAGTAAAAGTTATGTTCATGGAATAAACATCCAGTATTAATAATATCATCCTTCTCCAGTCTGAGCAACAACTACCTCGATTAACATGACCCTTAATACAGACAAATACAGAATAAGTGAAAAATGGTTTCGAAATGTGGAGAAAAGCTGACAAAAAAGGGTATGCGTTGGAGAGAGCAAGCGGATTAACATATTTATTCGCCTGCAGACTAACAATAACAGGCAGGATGGAGTCAATGGAGTTAGACAACTCCAGAGGAGGAATCAGATGACAGACACGATCATTCCCGTAACGTCAACAGCAAGTGGCATCGGCAAAGAAGTTGCCCCAGACCTCTACAGCCTGACTGTCCAAATCGTCAATGTCTGTTTTGTCGGTCATCCACAGCAAGCTGACGAGTGGGTTCTCGTGGACACCGGCATGCCAGGTTCAGCCGAACGGATCGTCGCGGTAGCAGCAGAGCGGTTTGGGACAGACAAGCGGCCTGGGGCGATCATCCTGACGCATGGACATTTTGACCACGTCGGAGCAGTCAGAGAGTTGGCGGAGCAGTGGGATGTTCCGGTGTATGCCCATGAACAGGAACTGCCATATCTGACCGGAAGATCCGATTACCCCCAACCCGACGGAAGTGTGGAAGGCGGCCTCGTCGCCAAACTGTCCCCTTTGTTTCCAAACGAGGGGATTGATCTCGGCGAGCGGATACACAAGCTGTCTGCCGACGGGACCGTGCCCAAACTGCCTGGATGGCGCTGGATTCATACACCGGGACACACGCCCGGCCACGTGTCGCTGTTTCGGGAGGAGGATCGCGCATTGATTGCCGGCGATGCCTTTGTCACTGTGAGACAGGACTCCCTGTACAAAGTAATCGCACAGGTAGAAGAAATTAACGGTCCACCCCGCTATCTGACCACAGATTGGCAGGCCGCCTGGGAATCGGTCAAACAGCTAGCCGCACTGCAGCCAGCCCTGGCAGTGACAGGACACGGACTGCCGATGTCGGGAACGCAGCTGTCACGAGGCCTAGAGCAGCTTGCCCGAGAGTTTGACCGTGTCGCGGTTCCCGATTACGGGCGTTTTGTAAAAGAGGAACGAAGCGAAACGAATGAAGCGGAATGGATCCTGTAACGAATCTTTGCTTTAAAAATCGAAGGCCCCTTCCTCCAACGGCTGAATCACGCCGCAAGCCAAGCGTTTGCCTGCGTCACCGGCCGGTTGAGTCCGATAGTCGTCAGGGTTTTGGTGAATGATCACCGCTTTGCCGATAATATCGGCTACACGGAACCGATTGGTGAAAAAGCTCATCGCAGCATATCCATTGTTGGAGAATAGGACGGGGAAGTCTCCAGCATGATTTCCATGCGGCTGGTTGGTCGGATTCCAGTGTTCCCCTGCTGACTGAAACGGATCATCCGGCCGGCCTACTTCACAAGTACCATTTTCGTGAATATGGAACCCATGGGGCCCGATGGGGTCCCGAGTCTCCGTGCCGGGTTGGTACGGAGGAAGTCCGTTCACCTTGACATACACCTCAACTCCCCCGGGAACATCGGTAAACACCACAACTCCATTCAGATCAGGGGCAAGCGGCCCGCCGGTAATCCATGCAAATGCACGCCGAGGCGGGCGGGTGACAGGCAGATATGATCCTACCGGAACATGTTTGATCGGGATAAGATACCCGTACATAAAAAAACCTCCACGAATGATGTGCCGTTATTGACCTACTTCATCCTATGTGGAGGACAGGTGCCTGGTTCATTCCCAGAAATGCTATGTTTCACTTGGTTGTACGCAGCAGCACGGAATGGGCTTGCCCCAGCGACCTAACCATCTTCATGCTCAGCCTCGTCCCTCGTTTTCCCGGTACCGTCCGAGACGGTCGATACTGAGTCGAGCATCGGCCACACTGGTTGTCTCCAGCGTCCAGAAACCGCGATAACCCTGCTCACACAAGAAAGAAACCACCTGCGGAAACGGGATTGCTCCTTCTCCCACAGCCAGATGATCATCATGCTCACCTCTGTTGTCGCTGAGATGAAGCGCCAGCAGGTGAGGAAGCACCTGACGCAGCGATTCCAGCACGTAGCCCGGGCGAATCAGATGAGCATGTCCCACGTCGTAAACAATCCCCACACGAGAGTCGTCCATCCCTTGACAGATGGAGACCAGATCATCCACATTCCAGCCGAGCACGCCAGGATAAGGCGGAACGTTTTCCAACGCCAAACTAATCTCTGTTCTATCCGAGTCAGCAAGCAGCTGCTGCAGAAAATGTATGACCCGCCGCACCCCCTGATCGCGGCAAACGGGATCGAGGTGGTCCCGTATCTGTCCGACGTGCATCACCACATGCGAACATTGCAGTTCTCCGACCAGGTGCAGACAGCGGCGCATCAACTCGACCGAGTGATCGCGCTGCGCCTGCTCCTCGGCAGCCGGATTGCAGCGGCTGATCGGGGCGTGAAGCGACCAGCGCACCCCTTTTTCCCGTCCCCACTCTGCCAATGTGGATACTTGCTCCTGTGTCCACTCCAGTATCTCCGCATGATTGCCTTCACACATCAGTTCAATCGACGTCCAGCCATCCGCCACCAATTGGTCAACCGCCTCCCGCAGTGGCAGCTCAAACAATGCGTACGTGGAGATGGCATAGTCAGCTCCATTCGCCTGCACCTGCATCGGCTATCCCCCCTACTTCATTCCGCTATGGATAAAACTGTTCAAGAACTGGCGCTGAAACAGCAAAAAGGCGAGCAGCAGAGGAAGGATCACCATCACCGTAGCAGCCGTTACCTCTGCCCACTGTGCCCCGGTTTCAAACGATTGCGCAAAGATCGCCAGTCCGACCGTCAGCGGCCGATTCTCCACCGAGTTGGTGATAATCAGCGGCCACAGAAAGTTATTCCAGTGGTAGCTGACAGAGACCAGCCCAAAAGCGACATAGGTTGGCCGGGCCAGGGGAATGTACAGTTTCCACAAGACCTGCCACCACCTGCATCCCTCCATACGGGCCGCCTCTTGTAGCTCATAAGGGATCGTCTTAAACACCTGTCGCAACAGAAAAATGCCAAAGGCGGAAGCAAAATAGGGCATCATAATGCCAAGCTTGGTATCAATCAGCGACAGATCCCGCAGGACATTGTAGTTGGGAAAGATCAAGATGTCAGGAGGCACCATCAGTTGAACCAGTACCAGGATAAACAGCACATCCCGCCCCCAAAACCGCAGTTTGGCAAAAGCATAAGCCGCCAGCGTTGCCGTAACGAACTGGACGACCAGCACTCCTGCCACGATCAGAAACGTATTGAGATAATACTGGGCAAAGGGAGCGGAGTTCCAGACATGAATAAAGTTGTCAAAGGTGAACTCCAGCGACAAATCCCACGTAATCGCCTTCTCACGCGGCCGAAACGCGGTCCACATCGCCCAGAGCAGCGGAAACAGCCACAGCAGTGCCAATACGTACATCGCCAGATCGGTGATGCGTCGCAGCATCCTGCCACCTCCCTCAGTTGTAATGTATCTTTTTATCCATACCAAAAAATTGCACAGCGGCGATCAACAGCAAAATCACGATCATGACGAACGTTAGCGTGGCAGCCATGCCTTGATCCCAGAAGGTAAAGGCATGTTCGTAAATGTAGTAGAGCAGCAGACTGCTTGCATTGTCCGGCCCGCCCTTGGTCATGATCACCAGGTGATCCACCAGTTTGAATGAATTAGTGGTGGCGATAATCATCACGAACAAGGTAGTCGGCATCAGCAGGGGAAACGTCACCCGGCGAAACACCGTCCAGGGCCGTGCCCCGTCCACGGAAGCTGACTCGTACAGTTCCTGGGAGATGTTTTGCAAGCCGGCCAGATAGAAGATCATGAAGTAGCCCGCCTCTTTCCACACCACCATGATCACCATCGCCCACATCACCAGATCCTGATCGCCTAACCAGTTAAGCTGGTCAAGCCCGATCCATTGCAGAACATGGCTGAGTGCCCCATACTCCGGCGTGTAGATAAACAGCCAGATATTGGCCGCGGCAATCATCGGCAGAACGGTAGGGTAAAAATAGGCCGTGCGGATAAACCCTTTTCCCCGCAGCACGTGGTTGGCGTACAGAGCCATCAGCAGCGCGAGCACCATGCTGGTCGGAACGGTCCAAAGCGCAAACCAGAGATTGTTGGTGATCACCTTCCAAAACACGTCATCTTCCAGCATCCGTTTGTAGTTGTCGATCCCGTTAAAAAGCGGCTCTGGGGTACCCAGATCCGCTTGATAAAAGCTGAGCAGCACAGTTTGAATGACGGGATAAAACGTAAACAGGACGAGGAAGATGAGAGAGGGAAGGAGGAGCAGCCAGGCGTATGCATTTACCTTGAACGATGCCAATCGTTGTTCTCTCTCCATTCGTTCTCCCCCATTTTCTCTCAGGCTTTATTGGTTGAATGGTGCCAGTACCTTTTCGGCCTCTTCCTGTGCTTTCCGCAGGGCTGCCGCCGGGTCAAGCTGACCGGTGATCGCCGCCTGAAGACTGTCGTTTAACGCTTTGGTGACTCTGCCATTGTTGTGGGTGGACAGTTCCGCATGGGCGTATTCCAGCTGATCGCGGGCAACCGCTGCTGCCGGGAAATCTGCTACGTACGCGTTCATCTTGTCGGTCTCATACGCCGATTTCCGCGTGGCCACATATCCGGTATCCATGCTCCACTGGGCAGCACGCTCCGGTTCGGTCATAAACCGGATAAACTTCCAGGCTGCCTCCTGTTTCTGCGCGTCAATTCCTTTAAAGATGTAAAAGTTTCCGCCACCGGTCGGGCTGCCATACGTTTTCTTGGCCGGGAGATAGGCGACGCCGAAGTCAAAGGTTGCGTTGTTTTTCACGTTGGTCAAGTTTCCTGTGGTATGGTACATCATGGCTGTCTTGCCCTCCAGGAAATCGGACGGGACGGTTGCCCAGTCGATCACACCTTCCGGCATCACTTTGTGTTTCTTGGCCAAATCGACCCACAACTGCAGAGCTTCTACATTTTCCGGGGTGTCAAAAAATACCTGTTTGCCGTCTTCAGACATCATGTTCTTCCCATTTTGCAGCGCAAACGCCTGGAACATCCAGTAGGTAAATCCGGAGGTTGGGATCTCTACTCCCCACTGTCCGTCCTTGGTCAATTTTTGTGCGTATGTGACCAGCTCGTCCCAGTTTTGCGGTGGTTTTTCCGGGTCTAAGCCAGCATCGCGAAACGCATCCTTGTTGTAGTAAAGAACGATCGTACTTCTCTGAAACGGGATGCTGTAGGTTTTGCCGTCCACCTGCGAGTTGGCCATAAAGCCGGGGTAGAAGTCGTTGAGGTACTCATTGCCTCCGTCCTTGGCGACAAAATCGTCGAGGGGAATGACTGCATCCATGTCCAGCATCGTGAACAGCTCTGTAGAGAGCATAACCGCTACATCAGGCGGGTTGTTCCCTTGTACGGCAGCCTGTACTTTGGTGGTTGTGTCCTGGTAGCTGCCAGTATAAACAGGCTTAACTACGATATTGGACTGCTGTTGATTAAACTCGGCGGCCATCTGGTCGATGATCTTGGTCAGCGGTCCACCGACGGCTACCGGGTAGAAAAAGGTGAGCTCCACCTTCTCTTGTCCGGCCGCCTCTCCGTTTTGCTTGGTTTGCTCCCCGGTTTCTCCAGAGGTGCTGGTGCTGTTGGCTGGCGTCGTACCGTTTGAGCAGCCGACAACTGCCAATGTGAAGATGATCATGATCAGCAGCATGCTTCTTACGATTTTACCCATAGCTCAATCTTCTCCTTATCGTTGGATTGAACGGGCAGACGTTCACCCGACTGTTGGTCAAACAGGACGATTTGTTCCGGTGCAAACACAATATCCAAGACTTCCCCCACTTTAACCGGCCACTGCCCATTCCACTTGGCCTTCCAGCACTCACGCCCCAGCATAAACCCCACGATCGTTTCCGATCCCAGCAGTTCCACGCTGCGGACAGTGACACAGAGTTGATGATGATTGGTATAGCGCATCTCGCCCGTTGCCGGCAGCAGGGACTCAGGGCGAATGCCGAGCACCACCGGCGTACCATCCGTAAATCCCTCCGTGCCTGCCAGCGGGATAAACAGGTCCACCTCCTGCTCTACCAGTTGAATCCCTGTCTGACTGCCCTGCTGTCTCCATACTCCGTTCACGGTATTCATGGGGGGAGCCCCCATAAACTGGGCCACGAACAAGTTGGCCGGCTGATTGTACACCTCAAGAGGTTTTCCAACCTGTTGAAGCTGACCATCACGCAAGATCATCAGGCGGTCTCCCATCGTCATAGCCTCTACCTGATCATGTGTGACGTAGATCATCGTAATGCCCAGGCTTTGCTGGAGTTGTCGAATCTCCGAACGCATCTGCCCTCTCAGCTTGGCGTCAAGATTGGAAAGCGGCTCATCCATCAAGCAGATCGGATGCTGACTGACGATGGCCCGTCCCAGTGCAACCCGCTGTCGCTGCCCTCCTGAAAGCTCGCGTGGTTTGCGATTCAACAGATTGGCTATCCCCAGCATCTCGGCTGCGTGCTGCAGTCGTTTTCTCTGCTCTTCTTTTTGCACCCGTCGCACCTGAAGCCCGAACAAGATATTCTCCTTCACCGTCATATGCGGGTACAACGCATAGTTTTGAAAGACCATTGAGATCCGTCGTTTGCTGGGCGGCACATGGTTCATCACGACTCCGTCGATCAAAAGTTGTCCTGAGCTGATTTCCTCCAGACCGGCAATCATGCGCAGCGTCGTCGATTTTCCGCATCCGGAAGGACCAACCAGAACAAAAAACTCGCCCGGACGGATGTCGACACTGATGTCTTGCACTGCCTGCTGTTTCCCATACAGCTTGCTGACAGATCGCAATGCGACCTCTGTCATCCCGATCCCCCTCATCTTTTTGACCTGCTATCACTACCATAGCAATCTCGTCTAAATGAACCGTTTTGGCATCGTTAAGATTTCGTAGACCTCTACTCCCCTCCTTTTCCCGGCGTCACCTTGATTTCGATCGGGGGAGCTGCATACAGCCAGGTCCCTGTCTGGGTGGCAACGGCTGACCATAGACCAGCCAAGACCTTCCCCGGTCTAACTGCCAGTACGGATGTTTTATCCTCCCTGACAGTCACGGCTCCCTCCTGATCAACCAACAGCCGAATGACCCCCTCACCGTCCCTTCAGGGAAGCGGTACATCCCCTCGCCGCCGCCAAGCGTTTCCTCATCCCCGATGTAAAACCCGCTCAGATCGATTGACTGTTCGGAGGCGTTGGTGATTTCGATGAACTCACCGGTACTTTCATCAAACAACGGGTCATTAACTACCTCTGTGATCAAAAGGCCGTTACTCTCCGGTTCTTCGAGCGGTGGTGGTTCCTCATCGGAGAACGTCGCTTCGCCCGGCGTAGGCTACTGTGAGATGAAGTCACGGGATGCGTCACCGGTCAGATAGTACCGCTGCAGCGATTCTCCCAGTTGAGCAAGCGGAGGCGCTGCTTTGACGATCTGTCCGCCAAACTCGGTATCATTGATGTACGGTACGTAATCGATCACATTCAACTCCTGATCCATCAGCAGCACATCATCGCCACTGTTGGCCAGGATTACAGTTCCCTCGGCCCACTCGGCCGCCGTCAGATTGGGGACCTCTGGATCGTCGAGCGGATTGTAGCGCTCAACTTGGGGGAACTCGTAGTCAGGTGTATAATCGTACTTCTCCTTGTTGATCAGTGACGACTGCGCGACCACGATAGAACGGCCCGCTTCTATCGCCGCTCCTGCCGGAAAGGCAAACATCCCCTCGCCGCCGCCCTCGGTCTCCTCATCCCCCAACAGATAGCCGCTGATATCGATGGGCTCGCTGCCCAGGTTGGCAATCTCGATATATTCGGTTCCGTCATCGGAGCCTTCCGCGTTGTACAAGATTTCTGAGATGACCAGCGTCCGTACCCTTTCATCGCTACCAACGTGGCTGCTCTCCTGAGAATATGCCTGCCCGGCAACCGGAAAGCCGCTTATCCACGTGCTTGCTGCCAGAAAACCAATCAGCAGCTTTTTGCTCCATGGTTGCTTGTGATGTTGAGCACTTGTCGTCAATTGCCTCATTCCTCCCCAAATGCAGATTCCATTCCATCCGTATGGACCTAGTCGATCGGAAGCTCGGCCATCGTCGGCAGGATAAAGTCAGGCACGATGTCCGTCTGCCGCAGGTCTTCTCTGGTCGTCACGCCGGTGAGCACCAGTGCCGTCATCATCCTGCTGTTGCGGCCCAGCAAAATATCCGTCTCCAACCGGTCGCCCACCACCAGGCACCGCTCGCCGGGAATGCCCAGCATCTGCTGCACCCGCTCCGCATAGAAGGCAGAAGGTTTGCCCGTCATCGCATACCTGCGCTGCGCCGCCGCCGCCTCAATCGCTTTGGCTAAAGCCCCTGTATCCGGAATCGCTCCTCCTGGTACCGGACAGGCCGGATCAGGGTTGGCGACGATCAACTTGGCCCCGTTGAGCAGTGCGTTGATCGCGTCACACAGCTTGGCATAGGTAAAAGTACGGTCCAAGCCCAGCAGGACGTGAGTCGCTTCTGCCGGTACCAACGTCTGCTGAACCCCAAGCCTGTCCAATTCCTCTGCCATCGCTTCCTCCCCGATCAGCAGAACATTGGCTGAGGGGGCTGCATCACGGAAGTAGAGAGCTGCCGTATACGCAGCCGTAACGATTTGGTCGTCACTCACATCTACTCCCATCGCCCGCAGACGGCTTGCGCACTGTTCCCGTGTCTGAATGGTCGTATTGGTTACAAACATCACCCGCTTTCCCCGCTTTTGCAGGATGGTCAGTGTTTCCCCAACTGCGGGAAGCAATTGACCTCCGATAAAAATCGTTCCGTCTAAATCAAAAAGGTAGGCGTCAAATCTGGTCGCGCACTCTGCCAAACTGGATGTCCCCTTCGCATGAAAATAAAAAATGCCCTCATGCAGCAATAGCAAACGTTTAGAACCTTTCCATCTACAGGTTCCGTCTCTTGCTATTCCTGGATGAGGGCTTTCTCTTATACTCTGACCCAGAACTTTCTCTGATTCACTTGTCTACGGTTCCTAAGGTACCACTGGTTTGTTAAGCTTGTATGAAGGTAGCATAGCGTTACGGTAAAGGTTGGGAGAACATTCTCACGCTTTTGAAGATAGGGCTTTACGCAGGATCGATACAGACAAACTCCCTCACTGCCGTACGTGTTGCGGAGGGAGTTTGTCTCACACTTTTAAAACTGCCCACAAAAACTACATCCTGACGACCGTCCCATTCCTTAAAGACTCATAGCACGCATCGATGACACGCATGTTCCGGATAGAGCTCTCCCCCGGATAGATCGGGTCTCGACCCTCGACAATGGATTGCGAGAGGTGCTCCACTTCCATCTTGTATTGGTCATCAGAGATATATTCTTCTCTTCGTTCGCCATCCTTCTCCACCGCAACCACCCCTTCTCCACCATGCAGATCAGGCCGGTAAGCACGGGGAACGGTGATCCGTCCTTTTGTCCCAACGATCTCATACATATTGCGGAACGTCATCTCGAAGCTGCAGTCAAACATAGCGTTCATTCCGTTTTCCAGCGTAAGCGTGGCAAAAGCGGAAGTATCCACTTGATACTGTGGATCGATCTGGCCGTGTACCTGAATGGAGACAGGCTCGGATTGCAAAACGTGGCGAATGGAATGAATGCAGTAGCAGCCAATGTCATAGATACTGCCGCCGCCTTTGGCCGCATCCATGCGGATGTTGCCCTGCGGCTGGTCCAGGTAAAACGAGAAGCTGGCCCGCATCAGTTTTACCTCTCCTATCTCTCCAGAAGCGATGATCTCTCTCACCCGCTGATGCTGCGGATGGAACTGATACATAAACGCTTCCATGAACGTCACCTTCTGCTGACGGCAGAAGCTGACCATCTCCTCTGTCTCTGCTGCCGTCAGCGCGGCCGGCTTCTCGCACAGGATGTGCTTGCCGGATTTGGCGGCCTCGATGACCCACTCCTTATGCAGATGATTGGGGAGGGGAATGTATACTGCGTCTACTTCCGGGTCGCGAAGCATCTCTTCGTAGTTCTCATACGATTTGGGTATCCCCAACCGTGCCGCGACCGCTGCCGCTTTCCCGCTGCCACTGGCGATCGCCGTCACCTGTGCGTTCCGCGACCGCCGAATCGCCGGAATCAACGCCGTATGTGCGATATGGGCTGTACTCAGGATTCCCCACCGGATAACCGTCATAGATCGTACCTCCTTTATTTTACCCGCGAAAAGCTGATAGCGCGCCATTGATCTCTCTAGTCTGATGGTACACCCGTTTATACACGCTGTACAGATTGTGGTATCGCTCAACGTTCTCCTTGATTGGCTGATGAGTGGCAACAGGCTGTATGAAACGCTCTGCACACTCCTCCAGGGAAGAAAACCATCCGCAGCCGTAGGCCGCCAGCATGGCCGCACCGACCCCCGGCCCTTGTTCACTGGCAAGTTTGACGATCCGGGCATTAAAGATATCTGCCTGCATTTGCAGCCACGTCCGGTTTTTGGCACCGCCGCCAATGGAGATGATCGTATCGATCGTTTTTCCGCTCTTTCGGAAGATCTCTACACTCTCGCAAAGAGAGAAGGTAATGCCCTCGATCACGGCACGCACAAAATCTATTTTTCGGTGAGCAGCATCGAGTCCGATAAAACTTCCCCTTATGACAGCGTCTGCATGCGGTGTCCGTTCCCCTACCAAATACGGCGTATAAAGCAGCCCGTTTGACCCTATCGGTACCTGATCTACTCCGCTTAAGAGCGTGTCAAAATCCTCCTGTTCCGCGAACACCTGCTTGAACCAGCTCAAGCTGTGACCAGCCGACAACGTAACGCCCATCGTGTAGTAGGCATTTTCTTTCGCATGGTTAAAGTAGTGAACTCTTCCTTGAAAATCACGCGCTTTGCTTGCTTCGTAGGACAGGATGACACCAGACGTTCCGATGCTGCACAGCGTCTTGCCGTCTGATAGAATGCCGGAGCCGATTGCGCCGCAGGCGTTATCCGCACCGCCGGCAAACACTTTGGTTGCAGGCGACAGTCCTGTCCGCTCCGCGAAGGCAGGGGTGATCGTGCCGACGCATTGATGGGATTCAACCAACGGCGGACACAGTCCGGGGTCCAGATCGAGCAGCTCGCAAACGGTTGTGCTCCATGTTTTTTCTGCCACATCCAACAGCAGCGTACCCGCGGCATCCGAATACTCCGTTTCGATCGTCCCTGTCATCCGATAGCGCAGGTAATCCTTAGGCAGGAGGAACCAGGCAGCCTGTCTGAAGAGTTCCGGCTCATGCTCTTTTACCCATAGCAGCTTAGGCGGGGTAAATCCCTCCAGCGCAGGGTTTTTGGCAATCTCCAGCAGACGTTCTCTGCCCACCCGCTCATAAATCTGTTGGCACTGCCGGGAGGTCCTGGTATCGTTCCAGAGAATCGCGTTGCGCAATACCCGTTTCTGTCTATCCAACAGCACCAGGCCGTGCATCTGCCCAGAAAAGCTGATCCCCTCAATATCCGCCACGTTCCCTGCAAACTGTCGAACCAACTCCCCCATCGCTTGGGTCGTCTTTTCCACCCATGCCTCCGGAGATTGTTCGCTGTACCCGTGCTTCTCCTGGATCAATGGATAGGAAGCCGAGACCTCCCCGCATACTTGCCCCTCCTGACTGAGCAGCAGCACTTTTACCGCACTGGTCCCCAGGTCGACTCCGATTACGTATTTCATCTGCCGATCACCCGCTTACTGCGTTCGGCACATCCAGCAGATACTGATTGAGAAGCGACTTGATTCGCTCCAATCGACCAGACGTATTCCGGATCTCCGTCAACTGCATGGCATGTGCCTCCAGCTTGTGAAAGTTGGCTTTCCCCTCAACGATCTCTTTGCCGATGCCTTCGGAGTAGCTGGCGTATCGCTGGGCGATCAGATCTTCCAATACGTTGTCTTGGATTAGGCGATGGGCTGCCAGCAATCCGATGGCGAAGCTGTCCATCCCGGCGATATGGGCATAAAAGAGATCATCCGGCTCAAACGATCCTCTTCTCACTTTTGCATCAAAGTTCAATCCGCCTCTTCCCAGTCCGCCATTCTGCAAAATCTCGTACATGGCAAGGGTGGTCGCGTACAAATCGGAAGGGAACTCATCTGTATCCCACCCCAGCAGCAAGTCTCCCTGGTTGGCGTCGACGGAACCAAGCATGCCATGCAGCCGGGCAACTCGCAGCTCGTGTTCAAACGTATGTCCGGCCAGCGTGGCGTGATTGGCCTCGATATTAAACTTGAAGTGATGATGCAGGTCATAGGTTTGCAGGAAAGCCAGCCCGGTGGCGACATCAAAATCATACTGGTGCTTGGTCGGTTCCTTCGGTTTCGGTTCGATCAGGAACTGCCCGTCAAATCCGATCTCTTTTGCGTAGTCGACCGCCATGTGCAGGAAGCGGGCGAGATTGTCCAATTCCAGCTTCATATCGGTATTCAGTAAGGTTTCGTATCCTTCACGGCCACCCCAGAACACATAGTTTTCTGCCCCCAACTCTTTACCGATTTCCAGCCCTTTTTTCACCTTGGCGGCAGCATACGCAAACACATCGGCATTGCAGGAGGTGGCGGCGCCATGGACAAACCGGGGGTGCGAAAACATGTTGGCCGTGTTCCAAAGCAGCTTGGTCTTGCTGGTTTTCATGTACTCCTTGATCATCGAGACAATCGTGTCCAGGTTCTGATACGTCTCCCGCAGCGTGCTTCCCTCCGGTGCGACATCCACGTCGTGGAAACAGAAAAACGGCACTTGCAGCTTTTCAAATAGTTCAAACGCTGCTTCCACACGGGCTTTGGCCAAATCGATCCCCTGGAAGCGATCCCATGACCGCTGCATGTTGCCCGCTCCAAACGGATCCGTGCCATCATGCGTAAACGTATGCCAGTAGGCCACAGCAAAGCGGAGGTGTTCCTCCATCGTTTTTTCGCCCACTTTAGCTTGTGGGTTGTAGTACTTGAACGCGAGCGGATTTTTCGATTTGGGTCCTTCGTATTGGATCTGATCGATATTTTGGAAATAAGCCATCGCTGATTCCTCCCCCTCTTGGCATCGTATTATATCTGATAAATAGCTGGTCGCCGCATCGTCTTGCCTGAAGAAAGCGGCACATCGATCTGCGGCCAACTGCCGTTGGACACGGTGACAACTTCCGCCCCCGTTGCTCCAACCAAGATCGTATCTTCCGACTTTGTTCCGCGGATCGAAGGATTCCAGGCAAACGCCTGATTGGGCAACACCTGATAACGCTGCGGCGGTGTAATCAAGTAGTCGCGATTTCGATATCCGATCGCTCCTCCCTGATGATGCCGCACCCATTCCCCGTCAAAGCCCACTTCCGCATACAAGGCTTTTACACGCTCAAACAATTGGTCAGTATAAACCCCTGGTCGTGTGGCATCAATCATCTCAGCATCAATCATGGCAGTCGCGACAAAGGTTTTGCCAAGATCGTCAGGCGGCTGCCCCACACAGACCATCCTCGTCAAGGCGATTATCAGTCCTTTGTACCGGACACAAGCTACCACCATGCCCTTTTTGCGTAATGGCTGAGCTGTCGGAGTGGGATGGCGGTAGGAATCAAGCCGCTCATCACAGGCAACTAACGTGACAGTAGGGATCAGCCCCTGCGATAGATAGATATGATGCAAACCAGCTGCAATATCCCATTCTGTCTGTCCGGGCCGCAAGCTCATGCAGTACTGTTCGGTCAAGCGGGCCACCTGCTCTCCCGCGTATCGGTACCGTTCCACTTCCAACTCCGTCAAAGCAAATCGCAGTCCCGCCAACCTGCTTTCCAGGATCATCCCATCCACCAGTTGATCAGTAGCCACCCTGCCGTCCCCTATGATCCGTCTTACCTGGGAGGCGATCTCGTCGTACCATGGGTACTCCACCATGGTGAACGGCAGATCATACACTTCTTCTCTCGCTATTCTCGGCATCTCAATCGTATTGGCGAGCAGATAGCACTCCTGATCGGTGACTAGCAGTGCACACTCGCCCGCTTCGCTGTTGTACGGAATGCCGTTATGGCCGCCGCTGGTCAACCAGGCAAAGGAATCCTGGCGCTGCAGAAAAACGGCATCGAATTGATTGGCTTCCATAAAGCGCCTGACCCGCTTCAGCTTCTGTTCTACATCCCTCACTCTGTCGATAGCTGTTTCTTTCGTTTCCATCGCCTCCTCTCTGCTTCGCCCCTTTCCGCCGTCGCCTTGCTAGGCCGTTTGCTTCTTGCTGGAGATGTCAATCCACACCGCTACGATCAAGATCAGCCCTTTTACGATAAACTGCCAAAAGGTTTCGATATTCATCATGCTCATGCCGTTATCGATACTGGCCATGATCAGGGCTCCGATGATCGCACCTACGATGTTTCCTCTTCCGCCCATCAGACTGGTTCCGCCAATCACGCATGCAGCAATGGCATCCAGTTCGTACATCTCACCCGCACCAACCGTTGCTGCATTCAGCCTGCTAGTCAAAATCACACCGGCCACCCCGGCGAGCGCACCCATCAAGATGAAAACAGACAGCACATTCCGCTTGATGTTGATTCCCGACAGCAGAGCTGCCTCTACGTTGCCGCCGATGGCGTACACGTACCTGCCGAACGCTGTTTTCACGGCGAGAAACAGGAAAACTGCAGCCAGCAGGAGGACGATCAGCATCGGGACGGGGATGCCGTAGTAGCGATTTAACATGTAAGTGAGCAAGAGAATGAAGAGCGAGTACATCGTCACTTTCCCGTAATCGATGAGCGCCGGCGGCACATGCAGGCCTAGCCGTTCCCGTTTTTTCCGGGTACGGGCCGTCCAGCCGTACAGCAACAAAATGCTGAGGGCGGCCAATCCGTACCCCAAGCCGTAAGGGAGGTAACTGTTCCCGATCTGCTTAAAGCTTTCCTCCAGCGGGGCAATGGTCTGTCCCTTGCTGAGACCAATGAGGCCCCCCCGGAAAATCAGCATACCGCCCAATGTGACGATGAAGGCGGGTACCGCCCGGTAAGCAACCCACCATCCCTGCCACAACCCCAAAATCGCTCCGACAACCACGGCAGAAAGCACGACCAAATAGGTGTCCCATCCGTACCAAACCTGTAGAATCGCCGCAATCCCACCGGTTAGTCCAACCATGGAGCCTACCGACAGATCGATATGTCCCGCCACAATCACCAGCGTCATGCCGATAGCGAGGACAGCGATGACCGACATCTGGGTGAACAGGTTGGAGAGGTTTCGCGAAGAGAGGAACTCACCGCCCGTACAGACGCCAAAGATGATCGCGATGATCACCAGTGCGATGACCAGTGTGTAGGACTGCAGATCAAAGGTAAAGCGAAGCCCGCTTTTTTGCTTGCTCTGCGTACTGTGTTGTCTGGACTGTTCAAGATTCACGCTTTATCCCCCCTGTCGCATAGGCCATGATCTTTTCTTGTGTCGCCTCTTCCCTTGAAAGTTCACCGGTGATGCTGCCTTCACACATCACGAGAATCCGATCCGACATGCCGAGCACTTCCGGCAATTCCGACGAGATCAACACGATACCCACTCCCTGCTCGGCCAGTTCATTGATGATCTTGTAGATTTCGTACTTTGCCCCCACATCGATTCCCCTTGTCGGTTCATCCAGGATCAGAATCTTGGGGTCGTTCAACAGCCATTTGCTGAGCACCACTTTTTGCTGGTTGCCGCCACTCAACTGACTTACCTTCGCTTTGAGGTCAGCTGCTTTCAGCTTCATCTTCCGGGTCATCTGGTCGGCATGCTTCACTTCCAAGGCATCGTCAATGACCCGAAACTTCATGACCTTCCTGAGGGAAGCCAGTGTGGAATTCTGAATGATATCCATGCCCAACACCAGCCCATATCGCTTACGGTCTTCCGAGACATAAGCGAGTCCGGCCCGGATGGCATCGGCAGGAGTACGGATGGCAGCCTCCCGCCCCTCGATTTTGACCGTTCCTTGCTGTTTTCCGTTGAATCCCCCAAACAAGCTGGTAAAAAGCTCTGTTCTACCTGAACCCATCAAGCCTGAGATGCCCAGGATTTCTCCTCGATTCAGCGAAAACGAAACATTGTGGATCACGGTTTTTCCCGTATCCGCTTTGGTGACGCTGTAATTCTTCACGTCCATGATGGTAGGGCCAACTGCACGCCGCTGGTATGGAAACAGTTCTGTCAGCTCCCTGCCGACCATCTTGGTTATGATTTTTTCTTCCGTCAGTTGATCGATCGGATCGGTGCTGATCGTTTTCCCGTCCCTCAGCACGGTAACGGCGTCAGCGAGCTCCATCACTTCGCCCAGTTTGTGCGAGATGTAAATACAAGTGACCCCTCTTGCTTTCAGCTCCCGCAAGATGCTTTTCAATATCTCAACGTCACTCTCTGTCAAAGCGGCAGTGGGTTCATCCAGAATCAACAGATCCGCTTTTTTGGTAAGCGCCTTGGTAATCTCGACCAGTTGCTGCTTGCCTACCGTTAGATCACCCACTTTGGTTTCTGGATCAATCTCCAGTCCCATTTGATCCAGCCATTTTTGGGCTTCCGCGTACAGTTGATTCCAGTCGATCAGTGGACGTCTCATCAGTTCATGGCTAAGAAAGATATTTTCCGCCACCGTCATCTCCGGAACCAGTGCCAACTCCTGATAAATGATCGCGACACCAGCATCTTGCGACTCTTTGATCGTACGAAACGCCACTTCACTCCCGTTGATCACGATCTGTCCTTCGTAGGTGCCGGACGGGTATAGTCCGCTCAAAATCTTCATCAGTGTTGATTTCCCGGCACCATTCTCACCGCAAAGTGCATGAATCTCCCCTTTGCGCACGGAAAACGTTACGTTATCCAAGGCGCGAACTCCTGGAAACTCCTTGGTTATTCCTTTCATCTGAAGTGCGTACATGTGCCTGTAACCTCCTGACGAGTAAAGGGGAAGGGAAAGGGGGGATTCGTGAATTCCCCCTTTTCGCTCCGAGGTCGAAGAGACCCCACTCCCTGGTCGTTATGGACGCGATGGACGCTGATCTTCCGGTACGTTTTTGTAAACGTCGTCATAGGAGTGGAAACCGTCCTTGATCACTGTATCGATCATATTCTCTTTGTCTACCATGATCGGGTCCAGCTTGATAAACGGTACATCGATCTTACCGTTGTTGACGGCCCCTGACGCCTCCACCTTTTCTCCTTTGGCCAGCTGCACGGCTACTTCAGCAGATTTTGTTGCGATTGTCTTGATCGGCTTGTACACCGTCATCGACTGTGTTCCTTCTACAATGCGCTGCACCGCCGCCAAGTCGGCATCCTGTCCCGATATGGCCACCTTTCCGGCCAAACCTTGAGCGGCAAGCGCCTGGATGGCACCACCTGCCGTACTATCATTGGAAGCGACAATCGCATCGATCTTGTTTTGATTCGCCGTTAAAGCGTTTTCAATAATCGTCAGCGCTTCTGAGGCCTGCCAGTCTTTGGCCCATTGGTCGCCGACTACGGTAATGTCACCCTTGTCAATCAGCGGCTGCAAGATATTCATCTGTCCTTCTCTAAACATCTTTGCATTGTTGTCAGTCGGAGAACCGCCAAGCAGGAAATAGCTCCCCTTCGGCACCTGCTTCACGATGTACTCTGCCTGCATTTCTCCCACCCGTACGTTGTCAAAGGAGACATATGCGTCAATGTCCGAATTGTTGATGAGCCGGTCGTACGCCAAAACAGGAACGCCCTCCTGCTTTGCCTGATCTACGACAGTCGACAATGCGTCGGAGTTATTGGCTATGATGACCAGCACGTCGATCCCTTGCGACAGCATGTTCTGGATTTGCGACAACTGTTTCGCGTCTTCTCCGTTCGCCGATTGAACCAGCACTTCCGCTCCCAGTTCTTCTGCTTTCTCAACAAAAATATCCCGGTCGTGCTGCCAGCGTTCCAGTGTCAGGTCAGATACGGACAGTCCGATCTTGATTTTTTCGGCCTGGCTGTCTGCCTCACCCGCCTCCTGACCATTGCTCTGATCGGCAGGATTGGTACCGCTTCCATTTTGCGGCGCAGCATCTTGCCCGCAGGCCGACAACACCAATGATAAAACCAAAACCAAGCAAATAGACCATACAGACTTTACCGCATGTTTCACCCAACATCTCCCCCTTGCTCTTGTTCAGATAGTTTGTAACTTTCATACGCATTATAACAAAGGGAAACTTTGTTTGTCCATTGGATAAACAAAGTTTATAATTTTTTCATGACCTGTGCTACAATGAGTGAGAGGCGCAAGAATTTTTGGATAGTACCAGCATATAACAGGATTTCAAATGACCCGTTAAACCAGATTACGTTAATTAGGTGAGAAAAGATGATCACATGGAATCAGCATTTAGTGAAGAAGAGCAACAAATCCCTTGTGCTGCAGACCGTCAAAGAACAGGCTCCGCTGTCTCGCGCGGACATCTCGCAGCGTTCCGGATTAAACAAGGGTACGGTTTCATCGCTCGTACATGAGCTGATCGAAGAGCAATTAATCTACGAGATCGGCCCAGGCGAATCAAGCGGCGGCAGAAGGCCCGTCATGCTGCTGTTCAACCAGCTGGCGGGATATGCTGTCGGGATTGACCTGGGTGTCAACTACATTCTGGGCGTATTGACGGATCTGCAGGGCAACATCGTCAAAGAAACCAGTGTGAACTGCAGCAGTTCTACCTTTGAAAGCATGATCCAGCACCTCAAGGAGACGATCCAGTCGCTCATCGATGCTGCTCCCGACAGCTACTATGGTATTGTCGGCATTGGCGTTGGCGTGCCGGGCATCGTCGATAAAGAAGGGGAAATCCTGCTGGCCCCAAACCTTGGCTGGCGAAACATTGATCTCAAAGAGCAGATTGAACAGCACTTCCATCTTCCGGTGATCATTGACAATGAAGCCAATGCAGGGGCATACGGTGAGAAAAAGTTCGGCGCCGGACAAGACGTGGACAATCTCGTCTATATCAGTGCCGGTATTGGCATTGGCGTCGGCTACATCTTTAATGGTGAGTTGTATCGGGGTCTCAACGGTTTCTCTGGGGAAATGGGTCACATGATCATAGAAGTCAACGGGAAACCCTGTCGCTGCGGAAGCAAGGGGTGTTGGGAACTGTATGCTTCCGAACAGGCACTGCTCACTGAAGCAGAGCAGTTGAAACCGCTTGGGCAGCAATCAGAAAAGCCATCATTGGAAACGTTGCTTGAGTTGGCCCGCCATCGCAACAAGGAGGTGCTGCAGTTATTTGAGCATATCGGCAGCTACCTGGGATTTGGGATCAACAATATCATCAACTCTTTTAACCCGCAAAAAATCGTCATCGGCAACCGATTGGCGATGGCTGAGGAATGGCTGAAAGAACCGGTTGAACGGGTTATTGAAAGCCACACCCTGCCGTTTCACCGTGTGGATTTGCAGCTTCATTTTTCAAAACTGTCTACCTATTCTGCTGCGCTTGGGGTTTCCGCCTTTGCGACGGAAAATTTTCTGAGAGCAGAGCTGCATGAGAAATAGATAGGGACGAACATTACTGGGGTTGGTTGCAATACCGTAGGGGAAAAGAGAGCTTGACGGTATTTAGCTTTGCACGTACAGAGTGGGGGCGCAAAGAGAAAAACAGGTAAGCTCGGCTCGTGCCAGTGCCTGCGGGGAAGCCGGGATGACCGATAAACCGAAATGAACAAACCGGAACTCCTTTTCTACTTGGAGTTCCGGTTTTGTTCTGCACAAATCTGGCGGTATCTCTCTACAAACTGGCGTGCTGCCTGTTCAATCTCTTGTGGGGTTTGATAGTTGTACAGCGCACTGCCTATGCCTACGCTGACGGCCCCGCTGCGGAAGTAATCTTCCATGTTGTGCAGGTCTACGCCGCCGGTCGGCATCAGCGGGATATGTCCCAGCGGCCCTTTTACATGTTTGAAATAGTCGGGTCCAAGTGTTGCTGCCGGAAATACCTTGACGACGTCTGCTCCCAGCTCATAGGCGGCCAGGATTTCTGTCGGGGTCATCGCCCCTGCCGCTACCGCAACGCCATATCGATTGGCCATCTTCACTACGTCCTCTTTGACCACCGGGGTTACGATAAAATCGGCTCCCGCCTCGATCGCTCGTTTCGCGGTTGGCGCGTCAAGTACCGTACCCGCACCGATTAGCAGCGAACGGTCAAACTGTTCTTTTAATCGTTGGATACAGGCAAAACCATCAGCCTGTTCCACTGTAATCTCAACCGCTTCAATACCGGCCTGATGCAGCGCAGTTACGATCTGTGAGACTGTATCCGGCTTCATTTTGCGCATCACCGCAACAATCCCTGCTCGCTGCAGCCCTTGCAGTGTCTCTACCCGCTTCACCTTGAGTCCCCCTCCGCATGATTAGTCTAAAGATAGCACGGCCTTGATCAACTGCCGGTTCCCCTGGATCTCGCCAAAACGCTCGGCTGCCGCTGCAAACGGCACGGTCTCCGAGATGAAACGGACCGTATCGATCTTTCCTTGTTCCATATTGCGAATCACGTATTGGAAATCTTCTATCGTCGCGTTGCGGCTCCCCATCAACGTCAATTCTTTTGCATGGAAATCCGGGTCTGAAAAACTGATCTGGTCTTTGACCAGCCCGACGAAAACCAGCTTGCCCCCGTGAGATACAAGGTCAAACGCGTACATCATCGACCCCTTGTGCCCTGTCGCATCGAACACAATCGTGGGGTACTCTCCGTTGTTTACCTGCAGGATCCTCTCCGCCGGCTGGTTTGACGCCAGGACCGTATGATCGGATTCCGCCCACTGCTGGCAGAATTGGAGCCGCTCTATACTCATATCCATCGCAATCACATTGGCTCCCTGCAGTTTGGCAAACCGGGCCACGCCTAACCCAATCGGTCCCGCCCCGATCACCAGCACGGTCTCCCCAGGCTGAATCGCCGCCCTGCGCACTGCGTGGGCGCCGATACTGAGCGGTTCCACAATCGCTGCTTCTTCCCATGTAAGATCGTGTACCGGGATCGCATGCGAAGCCGGCACCTTTATCCACTCTCTCATTCCACCATCCAGATGGACCCCTAATACACTCATCTTGGTGCAACAGTTGGTTTTGCCGCTGCGGCAAGCCACGCAATTCCCGCAGTGCATATAGGGAACAACCGACACCTTATCTCCTTTTTTGACGGTGGAAACAGCCCGCCCTACTTCGGAGACCTCACCAGACAACTCATGACCGAGAATCCGGGGATAGGTGAAAAACGGCTGATTCCCGTTGTAGGCATGAATGTCTGTACCACAGATACCAATTCGCTTTACCTGCAGGATTACTTCATCATCCGCCGGATGGGCAGGCGCTTCCGTTTCTACCAGCTCCATTTTCCCCGGTTCCTGACACACGATCGTCTTCACTGCTCTCCACCCTTTCCATGTCAAAGCATACTACTGCAGCCCGGTAACGCCCCAGCCGCTCTCTTGCAAGGCGGCGCGAATCCCGTGCTGCTCGATTGCGACGAGCTGCTCCGCCACTTCTTTTACCAGGCCGTCAACTTGGGTCAAGTCATGGCCCCAGAGGCTCTCCTGTGCCAGACATGCGGCGACCACCTGCTCTGCCACCGGTTCGATCTGGTCCACATCCTTCCACAGCGCTTCCATCTTTTGCAGGAAATCGCCATGATCCCTGATTTCGTACTCACCGCCGTCGCGCTCTCCGATATAACGATCTGTCTCTATCCGTTTGGGTCGGTAAAAGGCGAGCAAGGCAGCTAACCCAAACACAAGCCCCCTCGGCAGCTGTCCTTTCTTTTCTCGATATGCCAACAGACTAGGCAGCACCCTTGTTTGAAACTTGGACACACCGTTCAGGCTGATATCCAGCAGGCGATGATGCAGATATGGATTGGCGAAGCGCTCCAGCACATCGTCGATATAACAAAGTGCCCGATCCCGATCGATACCGCGCAGTGTTGCCGTGATTTCCTCTGTCATCACGTCCAGCACATACTGTTTGAACAGCGGGTCCTCAACCGCTTCTTTCACCGTAGTTGCTCCGCCCAAAAAGGCAACGGCAGCCATCAGCGTATGAGGCGCATTTAACAGCTTAACTTTTAGCTCCCGGTAATCGTCGATCCGGTCAAAGTAGACACGCAGTCCGGCTTTGTCAAACGGCAGTTTCTGCTGTACCTGCTGCGGCCCCTCAATTACGAACAAGTGGTAAGGCTCTGCCGCTGTCAGCAGCTCGTCTCTGTAGCCGAGCCGTTCTTGATAGCGTTGCGCTTCACTATGCGGATACCCGGTCACAATCCGATCCACCAGCGTGTTGCAAAAGACGCACGATGTTTCTACCCAGTCGAGAAACGAATCGGGCAGCTGCCAGTACACTGCGACCCGCTGGCACAACTGCTTCAGGACCGCCCCGTTTTCCTCAACCAGTTCGCAGGGCAGGATGATCCAGCCTCTGTCAGGTGCTCCTCGGAAATGTTGATAACGGTGGTACAAGAGGGCGACCAGCTTTCCGGGAAACGACAGCGGCGACTGATCGGGATCATACGGCTCCTCCAGAAACTGCAGCCCTGCTTCCGTCGTGTTGGAGATAAGAAACTCAATAGATGGCGATTCTGCCGCCTGCAGCGCTTCCGACCAATTCTCATAGGGGTTGATCCCTCTGCTGATCGAGTCGATCACTTCCAGCTTCTCGACTGCCCTCCCCTGCTCCATACCGCGCAGGATCAGCGTATACAAACCGTCCTGCCGATTTAGCTTCGGCACCACTTTTCCCCGAGGCGTTGGCTGGATGGCCGCTACTCTGCCGCGAAAGAGACCTTGTTTGTTCATTTCATGGATCATCCAGTCAATAAAACCGCGCAAAAAGTTGCCCTCGCCGATCTGCAGCACACGCTCCGGCAAGTCGGCATGCGGTGTGTAGTCCAGCTCTTTTGCCGCAGCAGCGGAGGCGCTCTCGCGGTTTAAAACTGGCAGGTTTTGCTCCATTTTGCCACTCTCCTTACAGGGTCACACCATCTTTGAAAATGGCAATCTCTTTGTATCCGTACTGTTCGTTTTTCGTCCGCTCCTTGCCCGTGGCGAGATCCAGCAGGTACCCAAACAACTCATCCGTAACCTTTTCCATGGAACCGTTGTCCAATAGTTTTCCAGCGTTGAAATCGATCCAGTTTTTCTTCCGCTCGTACAACGCGGTATTGGTTGAAATCTTCACCGTCGGTACCGGTCCGCCAAAAGGGGTGCCTCGTCCTGTTGTGAACAGCACCATTTGACAGCCTGATGCGGCAAGAGCCGTAACCGAAACCAGGTCATTTCCCGGTCCCTGCAGCAAGCTAAGGCCGGTGGCGCGTATCCGCTCACCGTATGGCAGCACGTCGTCGACGCGGGCAAACCCGCCTTTTTGGACACAGCCGAGCGATTTTTCCTCCAGCGTCGTAATGCCGCCTTTTTTGTTTCCAGGCGATGGATTCTCATAGACGGGCATGTCGTACTTGATAAAGTACTGCTTAAATCTGTTCACCAGCTCTACGATTTGTTCAAACACCTGCTCATCTTTAGCCCTCTCCATCAGGATCGTCTCCGCCCCAAACATTTCAGGCACTTCCGTCAGTACCGTGGAGCCGCCAGCTGCGATCAGTTTGTCAGAAAAAGCGCCGACGAGCGGATTGGCGGTGATGCCGGACAATCCGTCTGAACCGCCGCATTTCAACCCCACTTTCAGCTTGGAGACCGGTACTTCCTCGCGGGTAAACTGTGCTGCGTATGCAGCCAGCTCCTGGATCAGTTCCAGTCCCGCCTCCATCTCATCTTCTACCTGCTGCACGCTTAAAAACTTGACTCTCTGCTCATGATGCGGCCCAATCACGTCCCGGAACAAATCGATGTAATTGTTTTCACAGCCAAGCCCCAGCACGAGCACGCCGCCGGCATTTGGATGCTGCACGAGTCCGGCCAAAATCTTTTGTGTGTACACCAGGTCATCACCTAGCTGAGAACAGCCGTACGGGTGCGGGAAATGATGCACGCCGTCCAGGTTGTCTGCCTGAATCATCTGGTTGGCCGTGCGAGCCAAGTTTTCCGCCACTTTGTTGATGCATCCGACGGTGTTGATGATCCAGATCTCGTTGCGGATGCCGACATCGCCATTCTCCCGCACATAGCCGGCAAACGTCGCGTCTCCCCTCTGATCGGCAGGAGTTAGCTGCTCGGACTTCGGCAAATAGACATACTCCAGTTCGCCTTCCAGATTGGTTTTCACGTTGTGCGTATGCACCCACTGCCCTGGGAGGATATCGGTAGTCGCGTGTCCGATGGGAAAACCGTACTTGATGATGTTGGAGCCTGCAGCGATGGGCTCACAAGCTATTTTGTGGCCGCTCGCGATCTCTTCCTTTACCTCGAGCCTATGGCCGGCGACCTCTATCATGTCTCCCGGTTGCAGATCCTGCAAAGAGACCCATACATTGTCCGCTTGGTGGATTTGGATTGCTTGGTGGATTTGGATTGCTTGCCGTTTTCCGCTTGTCACACTTTCACCTCTTCTCGTTTGCTGTAGCTGTTAGAACAGTTCGGACGGCAGCCAGAGTGAGATGCTGGGTACAAAAGCAATCACCAAGGCCGCTATGATCAAAAGAGCGAGGAAGGGAAGACTCTCTTTGGCGAATTCCTCGATTTTGGTACCGGTGATCGAACAAGTCGTAAACATGATCGTGCCGAGCGGCGGGGTGAGCGTGCCAATGCTTAAACACATAATGAAAAAGATCCCGAAATGAACCGGATCGATCCCATACGCCTGCAGCATCGGCATGAACAATGGCGTCAAGATGATCAGCGCCACATTCCCTTCCACAAACATCCCCACGATCAGCAAGAAAAGCAGCACCACGACAAAGAACATCTCTGGAGACGAGATTATCCCAACCATAAACTGCGTCAATGTTTGCGGTACCTGTTCAATGGTCAAAATCCAGGCAAAGGCAGACCCGGCGGCCATGATAATCAGGATCGAAGCCGATGTGTGGACCGTCTCGACCAGCGCATCCAGCAGGTGCTTCGGCTTCATCTCCCGATAGATCAGCAGACCCAGCAACAGCGCATACAACACGGCGATCGCTCCTGCTTCTGTCGCACTAAAGATCCCGAAGCGAATCCCGCCGATAATAATCACCGGAAGCAGGATGGCCAGTATCGCGTCCTTGAAGGAACGAAAGAACTCTCCTCCCGTAACCCGTTCTTTTTTATCCGTCTCAAAGTTCTGTTTTTTCGCAACAAAATGAACGTACAGCATCATAACGAGGCAAAGCACGATGCCTGGAACGATACCAGCGAGGAACAGCTTCCCGACCGAAACATTGCCGACATACCCATACATGATGAGCGCGATGCCCGGTGGGATGATCGGGGTAATCAGCGAAGAAGCAGCCGTCAAAACGGTTGAAAACGACTTCGGATATCCACGTTTCACCATCTCCGGCACCAGCACCTTGGACTGCATCGCCGCATCTGCAATATTGGAACCAGACAACCCGCCCATCATCGTACTGAGGATCACATTTACCTGGGCCAAGCCGCCGGGCAGCGGTCTGGTAATCACCTGGGCGAAGTTTAACATCCGGTTGGTAATCCCGGTGTAGTTCATCAAGATGCCTGCGGTGATAAAGAATATGATCGCCAACAGCGGAACGGATTCAATTCCGCCCACCATTCGTTGGATCAGGACAGCGCCGGAAAAAGAATCACTGGTCAAAAAATAAATCGACGAACTGGCGATCAAGGCAAACGATATCGGGACGTTGATCAAAAACAGGACGAGCAAGACGATAAGGGTAATGGTTAGTGTCATCGTTAGCAGCTCCCTTCCTTGCTTCGTTTCCACGGCCCCGTCTCAATCAACCTGCGTGTAAAATGAACGGTCGACAGGATGGCGCCAAAGGGAACGGCCAGATCGATCAGCTGATAACTAATCCCCAGTACCGGTGTCACTTTTTCCCCTGCCTGTGCCATCAACTCGTAACCCAGTACAAGCAGAATCCCGATCAGCACGTAATAGATCACGCCCGCACGCAGCATCTGGGACACAGCGGAAAGAGGCTTTGGCAGCTTCCGTACAAAGTAGTCGATGCCGATATGGCCATCCCGCTTCATCGTCGAACTAATCCCGACAAAAACGAGCCAGACGAACAAGCCAAGCGTAACCTCTTCGGCCCAGGCGATCGGACTGTTCAGCACAAAGCGGCAGAACACATTTACGATGGTTAAGAGAATAATCCCGGTCAAGCTGACGACCGAGAGGACATCATCAAGTAAGACCAACCATTTTTTCAGCATATGGATCCCCTCCCGAGAAGAGGAAGCCTTTTGAAAACAGGCTCCCTCTCACACTTTGGATCAGCGATTCTGAAGCAGTTCTTGTACCGTCTCATACAGATTGGGGGACCATTCAGGAAATGCGGTGTAGACACTCTTCGCTTTCTCCTTGAATGCATTCAGATCCACTTCGTTTACGGTAATTCCCTGCTGCTTGAACTCTTCCAGTACTTTTGCCGACTCCTGCTCGACGATCTCTTTTGCGTACTCGCCCGCTTCGTCGCCTGTTTCCTTGAGAATCTTCACCAGATCTCCCGGCATCGTCTCCAGGAATTTGGTTCCGGCGATCCATGGGCTAATAATTTTGGTATGCTCGGTCAGTGCCAGATATTTGGCTACCTCATGCGTTTTGGACCCCTGCAATACCGGCAGCGGGTTCTCCGCACCATCTACAAGCCCCTGCTGCAGAGAGGTATACAGATCGGCCAACGGCATCGGGGTCGGCGTTGCTCCTAGTGCTGTAAAGGAGTTGATGTACATGTTATTGTTGGGCACCCGGATCTTCATCCCTGCCAAATCTTCCGGTGTCTTTACTTCCTTCACGGTCATAAGATGACGCTTCCCGTAGATCGTATTGGTGGTGACAATGTCCACGCCCTTGTTGTTCAGTTGAGACTCCAGATCCTGAAACCAATCCGTTGTCGTCAGATAAAACAAATCATCAAAATCCTCAGTCAAATAAGGAGCTGTCAAAATCCCCAGATCGGGAACGTAATCCATCAAAAAGTCGTAACCGGTCAGGATGACGACATTATTCCCCATGATCGCCTGCTCCACTACATCCTTTTCAGAGCCCATCTGGGAACTTGGGAACAGTTTTAATTCCAGCTGCCCGTTGCTGCGCTCTGCCGCCAGCTCTTTCCATTTATTCGCCAGCTTGTCAATGGGTTCGCCAGGCTGGTTTCCATACGCGATGTTGACCACGTATGTTTTGCCCTCTGCACCTGCGTCCGGACTTTCCGTGTTTCCTGCATTTTCTGCGCCTCCTCCGCTATTGCCGGAAGAGCAAGCCGCTAAAGCAAATGTAAGTACGATCGATAGAACGATACTTCCCCATTTCCCAAGTTTCTGCATGTTTGTAAAACCCCTCTTTCTCGTTCTCTTCTAGTTGAATACGTTTGCAATACCTGATGATCAAACTTGTTCGCCTTCCTCCTCCATCTCTCACCTCCACTGCAGAATCAAAGCGCTTACAATCACACCTGTTGCTGCCGCCCTTGGCGGCGTTGTCTATCGGTCTACCACGACTTTTTGACCGAGAAAAACCTTTACTTCGTCCATGTACGGCAGGCCTTCGTTGTCACCTGAGACGCCTACCACCAACGCACCCACCGCATTCGCCAGCTGCAAACAATCCCGCAGGTTCCACTGATGCAAGAGTCCATACAGATATCCTGCGGCAAACCCATCTCCTGCACCAACCGTATCCACAACCTTGCTGACAGCCGCAGCAGGGGAGTGCATAACCTGGTTGTGCCGACTTGCGATAGCTCCCCGCTCTCCCTGCTTCAACACGATGTGATCAATCCCCAGGCTCTGAAAAGCCTGAAACACCTCATCCGGCTCAGATGTTCCGACGAGAATCTGAGCCTCCTCTTCCCCTGTCAGCACGACATCGAGAAAAGGCATGAGCGCCAGCAGCTTCTGCCGTGCCTTCTCTGCACTCCACAGTTTCAAACGGATATTGGGATCAAAGGTCACTGTTAAACCATTCGCTTTGGCCAGCTTGACCGTATGAAGCAGCACCTCGTAATTGCTCTCGCACACAGCCGGAAAAACCCCTGAGATATGCAGAATCCTGGCTTGTTTCAGATAATCGGCATCGATATCTTGCGGAGTCATCGAGCTGGTCGGCGATTGCTGCCGGTAGTAATAGGAGTTGGTTCGGCCATCTTCGAATATCTCTTTGAAATAAACAGAGGTAGGACATCCATCCACGAACTGCACCTGTGAAGTGTCGATCCCTTCTCCCCGCACAAAGTTTAGGGCGAACCGACCAAACTCATCATTCCCCAAGCGGCTGATCCAGCCCGCTTTCAGACCTAATCGGGCACAGCCGATGATCACATTTAGCTCTGCTCCACCCACCTTCTTTTCAAAGGAATGGACAAAGCGCAGGGGTCCCGTAGTAGACGGGTTCATCGCGATCAACGCATCCCCTATGGTTATCACGTCCAACAATCGTATCTCTCCTTATCCATCAACAAGTCTTTGATCCATTTCCAAACGTCAGGTTGAACTTCGAATGATAAGTTCGGGTGTAAATCGATAGACCCGCCCCTCGTCCTGCCTGCCCTCTTTGACTTGCCTCAAGAGAAGTTCACCCGCCCTCTTGCCAATCTCAAATGCCGGCTGACGGACGGTTGTCAGCGGTGGGTCGTAAATTTCCGAAAAGGATACATCGTCAATGCCGACCAGTGCCAGTTGATCTGGTATGGCCAGGTTAGCCGCTTTGGCAAACTTCAGAATCTCCATCATCGTCAAATCATTCCCTGCAATCAGCGCCTCTGGAGGATCAGACTGCGCAAACATACGCTGCAGCGTTTGCTTCATGTCGGAGATTTCCACACCTGCGTAATCACTTTCCCGTACAGGGAGGCTGTGTTTGTTCAGACTCTTTTTAAATCCGTTAATCCTCTCCATCCGCGGGGTGATGTTGCGATGCAGGGATGTGGTAATCATGCCGATTCGTCGATACCCTTTACTGATGAGGTGATCGACAGCCAGCTCAGATGCCCTCTCGTTATCCAGCAAAACTGTATCCACTCTGACATCCTTCACGATCCTGTCCACGAAAACAAGCGGATACTTCTCTTCCACCATCGATTCGTAGAGCTCCATGTTTCCCCCGGTCGGGAACACAATCAGTCCGTCCACCTGCTTGGCCCGCAGCATGTCGATATAGTTCTTCTCCGCTTCCGGGTTGTCATCGGCATTGCAGACAATCACGTGAAAGCCGGATTCTCTGCAGAAGTCTTCTATCGAGCGAATCACCTGAGTCGAAAACGTATGCAAAATATTGGCGACAATCACACCAATCGTCGAGGTCTGTTTTTGCTTCAAGCTTTTTGCGACATAGTTGGGCCGATACTGTAGCGTTTCGATAGCGTTTTCAATGCGCAGCTTCGTTTCCTCACTCATGTACTCGAAGCGATTGTTGATATACTGGGATACTGTGCTTTTCGAGACATTTGCCATGGCGGCCACTTCGGCCATTGTTACTCGTTTCATAACAGCTCCTCATCACTAAATCGATTTAGTAAACCGGTTTAGGGAGATTATAAAATAAAGCGCATACAAAAACAAGAGAAAAGATGAACCGAACTGCACCTGCATCAACCGGCATGGGCTAGGGGGCAGTCGCTTTCTCGCAAAAAAACACCCTTGCGATAAGAAAGCTCTTACCGCAAGGGTGTTCCCATGTTCGGCCAACTTGTTGTACGGCTTACCAGTCTGGCTCGACGAGTACAACCGCGTTATTTGCTTGTCCATTTTGATTCGGCACTGTTGTAGGCATCGCAGTTATACTGAAAAGCAAAGCAAAAGCCAATACAGATAACCATTTTTTCATGCGATAAACCTCCTTTGCCCTTTAATTGTCATCATAGCATATATTTACTATTAATTCCATATGTTCGAAGGATAAATTTTTTTCGTATATCCGATGGTGCTTCAGGAAAAGGCCGACACACTCGATCACCTTTTCCGAAGCTCCCAGTTTTCGATAGAACGAAATGCTTTGCAGCAGGCTGTTGAACCCTTCATCGGTGAGTCCTATGGAAAGCTGGCACATCCCCTTTTGCTGAAAGTACCTGGCAGCCACGTTGATCCGATACGGATGGCCATCAACATCTGCAGGCAAGAACTGATCCTCTGCTTGGATCAATTCTTTTATCGCATCGTTTCTGCCACTCACCATGTAAATTTCCAACAGATCGCTTGCGATCGAGATACGACCGTCCCGCTCCGCCTCATACAGGCACTCTTTGTAGAGATGAACAGCCTCGTCATACTGCCCTTTCATTGTGTAAAGAGCAGCCTGAAAGTGTTTTTTGCGGAAGTCTGCATATTCGCAATCTTCGTACTGTTTTAAACAGTACTCAGCAAAAGTGAGATCACCCAGAGCGATGTACGAGTTAAACAACGCAATCAAGGCAGATGCTTTCTGCTTGCTGTCCGTTCGATCTTGGCGAATCCCCTTGCCACATAATTCGATGCATTCACGATGATAGCCTAAAATATTAGCGTGAATGCCCAACCGATAGTAAAAGGAAATCCGCTCGGTCGGCTGAAGGTAATCAATGTAGTGCAGCAGTTCCCTGGCTCCCCGGTACGTTTCCTCGAAACGTGAAAAATCATCGCGTTCAAGCAAGTACCTCTCATACAGACATTTCCCCAGATAGTAAGGCACCCCACGCTTTCGGGTGTAGTCAATCATAACGTTGTACAACGTCAGTCTGATAGGATGATCTGCAACATCTCTTGTTACTTGGAAAAGAAGATCCAATGCGAGAAAGGTATCCATTTTCGGCGTTTCCAGCAGCCGTTGAGCCACCTTTTCCACAAGCACCTTGTTTTTAAGGGCGATCGCTTCCTGCAGAAGGACTTGAATCGACTTTGCATGTTCTGTGACATCGAGGTAGGAGCTGATGACCAACGTGTCGGGAATATTCAGCGTACTGGCGATCTTTTTACAGGTCTCAAACGATGGACGTTTTGTTTCACCTGTTTCGATTTTTGAGAGCACGCTTTTGGGAATACCAGCCCGCTTGGCAAGTTCGCTTGCTGTAATGTTCACCTGTCGTCGGTATGTCCGAATCAATTCTCCAAAGTCTCCAATCGCCATAGCAGAAGCCCCCCAACGAAAAGAGTTTGTCCCATTTTATTTTTCTACTTAAATCATAGCATACACTTCGTAAACTGGGAATACCTTCCTTGGTATTATAATCATATTAATGTAATTATTTGGGTTTATTAAAACTTCATCAAGTTGCGGCAGCCTACTCTACGGGAACCTTGCAGAGCACATATCTTCGGTCCACATTCTGCATGATGCAACGCGAACAGCAACATTTTTTTCGAAGGAATATCACTGCTAATAAGGTTTTAAACCGTTTTGGGCCTCGTATCTGCCATAATGGTATAATCATGCATAAGGTTTACAGCGAGTCAAATCGGCTCCGATCAATGCGACGGAGGTGCAGTATGTTCTTTTTTCAACGATTGTTCCTGCGATTGGTTCACATGAGCAACAGGAACATCTTTCTGAGCGCCAGCCTGCTGATCCTGTTCAGCTCCTACCTGATCTACTGGATCGAACCGGAAACATACGAACATTCCTTTAACGGCTTCTGGTGGGTAATGACAACGGTCACAACAGTTGGTTACGGGGACTTCTATCCCCACACTATCGCCGGCAAATGCCTGGGGATCTTTCTGTACATCTTTGGCATCGGTTTGATTTCGATTGTGATCAGCAAAGCGGTTGACTTTATTTTCGCCTACAATCGCAAGAAGGAGGAAGGAAAGTTGCGTTACAGAGGGGAAAACCATTTTGTTATCATCGACTGGAGCAGAAACGCCGATCTGGCCATTCAAGAGATTCTCAGCAGCGACCCTGCTGTCGAAGTGGTGCTGATCGACCAATTGGAGAAAACGCCGATCTCCCACGAACGGGTTCATTACATTCAGGGGAACCCCGTCCATAAAGAGACGCTGGATCAGGCCAACCTAGCGAAAGCAAAAGCCGTCTTCATCTTTGCCAATGACGTCACCGAACATCAAAACGTGATCCGGGACACCTCGTTTATCGACGGGAAGACGCTGCTGATCGCAACGACAATCGAACGTCATTTCACCATATCTACACCATTGTCGAGGTGAAAGAACGGGACAACATTCAGAACTTTATCCATGTCAATGTAGATGAATTCATCCTCGGATCAGAAACGGTATCGCAGCTGGCTGTTCGTTCTGCCTTCAGCCCTGGCGCTTCCAAGGTCGTATCACAACTGCTGTCGACACAGGACGGAGACGACTTGTATCAGATCAAGAAAAGGCCTCATTGGAACACCTACCGCGACGCTTTTACCGAACTTCTCTCGGAGGGGGCGACGCTTGTATCGGAAGGACAGCAGCTCAACATCAACCGCAGATTGGATGACACCATACCTCCAGATGCCCGCCTGTTTGTCATCTGTGATAAGGAAACGTACAAGCGCTTGTCTCAATAGTAAAATACCAGACAAAATAGGTAAATAAAGGAAAAAATCACAGTTTGAACAACGAATTGCAAAAGGGATGCCTCCTCGGGGCATCCCTTTTTGCGTGTAGACAAAACTTCGGTACAGGCGGAGAGTAGCTCTTTTCCGGAAGGAGCGACTCTTGCCAACCAGCTCAGCTGCGCCAGTCCCACTTCCTCGCTGGTTGGCAACGGAGCGATTGGAGGAAAAGAGCTACTCTCCCCCACGCCCTTCCTCTTGTCTGCTATCCTAACCCTGCCTGGAAGCCGGCGGCTAGGAATCTCTTTTCTTCGGCCCAAGCGTCAGGTACTTAGACAGTACCGGATAAAACAGCGAGACAACAGCCAGCAGCAGAATGATCGCCGAAATCGGCTGCGTCACAAACGAACTGTAGTCCCCGTCGGTAATCAGCAGTTGACGACGGAATGTCTCCTCCATCATTTTCCCCAATACCAGACCCAGGATGAGCGAGGCAGGAGAAAACTCGTATTTCTTCATGAAGTAACCGACCACACCAAACAGCAGCATGATCCAAACCTCAAACATGTTGTTGGAGACCGCGTACGATCCGATGATCGACAAGCCAATTATAAATGTACCTAAAATAGAATAGGGCAAGTTCAGCAGCAAACCAAACCCTCGCACGCCAGCACGTCCGCCAACAAAGGTGATCAAGCCGGCAAACAGCATGGCGAAGAAAATGCAGTACAACAACAGCGGCTGCTCCGACATCAGCTGCGGGCCAGGCTGAAGTCCCTGAAGGGTGAGCGCGGCCAAAATAACGGCAGTCGTCGGGCTGCCCGGAATCCCCAAGACGAGCGTAGGAATCATCGCCCCGCCAGCGGCTGCGTTGTTTGCTGCCTCTGGTGCGATTACGCCTTCCTCAACACCTTGGCCAAACTTGTCCTTATTCTTGCTGGAACGCATCGCTTCTCCGTAACTGACAATCGAAGCGATGGAGCCACCGGTACCCGGCAAAATCCCGATTAAGGTACCAATAACAGCCGACTTCAAGGCCACCCATTTGTGGACCATCAAGTCTTTCAGTTTATACCCGGCCAGTTTAATCTTCTCACTGGTCGTGAAGTTTTGTGCTTCCGATCTTTCTACTACCTGGTTTAACACTTCTCCTAGCGCAAACGCACCAATCATGATTGGAATGAATTCGATCCCATTCATCAATTCAATGTGTCCGAAGGTAAACCGCTCAGAACCGGCGATCGGGTCAATCCCAATCATCGCGATGGTGATCCCGATCAATCCAGATATGATCGCCTTGACCACATTTTTCGTTCCCACCGCAGAAATGACCGTAATCCCCAAGAACGTAAGCGCGAAATACTCAGCACTTTGGATCTTGAGTGCTACTTCAGACAATGGTGGAGACAAGAACAGCATCACGAGGACAGCGAAGATTCCGCCAAACGCCGAGGCACTGATGGCCAATCCCAACGCTCGTCCTGCTTTCCCCTGCTTGGCCATCGGGTATCCATCAAACGTTGTCGCAACCGATTCTGGAGTACCAGGCGTATTAAACAAGATGGCCGTAATCGATCCACCGTACGCCGATCCCGCATAGATCGAGACAAGCAAGATGATAGACGGTATGATGCCCATATAGTAGGTAAACGGCAGCATGAGCACAATCGCCATGGAAGAACTGATCCCCGGCAGTGACCCGAAGACAACTCCCATCAGCATACCGATGAAGACGAGCAGCAGGTTGAACGGGGACAAGGTGGTCAGCAGGCCATCAAATAACAGATTGAAGTCCATGATCATCCTCCCCTTCTCAGTAGATGTAGTAGCTGAGCTGTTTCAAAATCTCGATTCCTCTGGGCAGCGGCACGCTTAGCAGATTCCCGAACAAAAGCGAAAAGCCAAACGAACCGACAATCGACAGAATCACCACCTTGCCTGGTTTCTTCTCGCCCAACAGAAACAGAAGAGCAAACAGCAGGAGGATGGTGGCCAAAATAAAGCCTAACGTATCTACGATCAACACATAGATGGAGATGGTAAGCAAGAGACCGATAAACTCTTTGCTCAATTCGTGAGGTTTACCGCCTCCCGACACCTCAGCCTTTGCTTTACGCTTGCGGATCGTCTGAAACAGGGAAACCAGCGTAAGTACAATCGCGATGATCAGGATGGCCTGAGGAAAGCCGGCTGGTCCGATCGGATCGGACACCCTTGTGGTGTCAATAACGAGCGACTCTTTAAAAAAGGCGCCCAGACAGATGAGCAGCAGCACGTGGAACAAAATTTCACCCATGATGTCACCTCCAAAGCAGGCGACATCTCTGCCGCCTGCACCAGTTTGTTTCCGCTTCTCTCTTTGTTCCCAACGCTAGCGAGACGCTTATTTTTTCAACCCGATCTGTTTAGCGATCTTGTCAAAGACCTGGTACTGCACATCCCATTCTGCCTTAAATGCTTCCGGTGTGAGGAACCCTTCTCGAATATCGACCAGGTTCTGCTCAGCGAACTTTTTGTACTCCTCGGAGTCGTATGCTGCTTTCATTTTCTCGATCAGGTACTTTTTCGCAGCTTCCGGCGTTCCCTTTTTCACGACAAATCCACGCCAGGAACCGATGGTCACGTCATACCCTTTTTCCACCGTAGTCGGTGTATCTTTCAACTCTTCGATTCGTGTGATGCGTTCGTCATTCAGCACGACAATTGGTTTTACTTTGCCGTCTTTGATGTAGCTGACCGCAGATACCAGTTTGTCCAGATAGACGTCTACTTCTCCGCCAAGTACAGCTGCCTTTACCTCTGAACCAGACTTGTAGGGCACGAACTTGATTTTGATCCCTGTTGCATCAGCCAGGGTATTCAGTGTCAAGTCATCTAATCCCCCCGGACTAACCCCGGCAAAGGAGATTTCGCGTTCTTTCCCTTGTTTGATCAGATCGTCAAAATCTTTGATGCTGCTGTTAGCCGGTACGGACAGGACGTAGATGTCACTTTGGATACGAACAAGCGGTTCAAAATCTTCCATTAGCTTGACGTCTTTTCCTTTGCCCAATACATCCGCGATGACATGGGACGGAGTGATTTCCAGAATGGTGTAGCCATCATTTTTCTGGCCGTGCGCGTATACCATTCCGACCAGTCCGCCGCTGCCATCTTTGTTGACCGGTTGAACCGGTTGAGAAGTCTCTTTGCTCATGATTTCTGCAAACTTGCGGGCAAATGTATCACTTGCACTCCCCTCACCAAACGGAACAACCATCTCAATCGGTTGTTTCGGATAGTCGCTTTGTCCCTCTCCACCGGGAGCGGCAGCGGTATCACCAGTGCCACCGCCGCAGCCAACCAGTCCCAGAGAAAGTGTGAGCGTCAGACAGATGGATAACAAGCTTTTTTTCATTGAGAAAACCCTCCTTATGTTGTATCTGCATGCAGTGAAAGCGAGGCGGCTCAGTAGAATTACCCGATAAGCATAGAGTGCAAACGATGAAAACGACTGAAACCGCTTACGAATTCACGCTTACTTTCCCTCTCTCTACATGGCAAGAGCGACGGTAAAAGCGGCCCTCTTGCCAGAGGTGCACGCTACTGCCTTCGTCACGCCTTATTGCCTGTAAAAACGCACCTTCACAATACTGCTTGCCCGACGAGTGACGATGTTGGGACATAGGCGTAGCCGTCCATCAATCTCCGTGCGGTACGCCCAAGAGCGGCTCGTGCTACGTACCATTCTTCCCCATTCTGCTCTACGTGTGCCTCCACGTACAGCGTTCCACTGGGATGTCCGATCCTGAGACCCACTCCGCGGCTGGCAACCAGACGATGAGGAAGTGTACCAGGAATTTTGGCGGCTGTACCCAGTGCGATAGAACCGCTTACAGCAAACGCTCTATGCAAGGTCCCCATAGAAATGTAGCGTCCCAGAATATCTGCCTGATCGGCGGTGACGGTTTGTCCGTTCTCGGTCACATACTCTCGGACCGGCGCGATGACAGCAATCTTGGGAAGAGCATGAGTGGTAGGGGTTACATTTCGTTCGTCGCTGATCACTCCGATTCGCACTCCTGCTTTCACGCGAATCCTCTCCAACGTCCCCAGCAGCTCAGCATTTCCGTCAACCTCACCGGACAGTTCCGTCCCGATGATGCCGAGATCCTCGGCTTGGACGAACACCAGAACATTGGCGGCATCGACGATCGTAACCAGAAACTTTCTGCCATCGTCCAACTTGATCGCATCGATCGGATTTCCTGTTGGCAGCGTTCTTCCCGTAAAGGTTCCTCCCGAGTCAAGGAAGTTGACCATGATGCGCGAACCTGTACCGGAGACACCAGCGATAGAAAAATCACCCTCGTACTGAATCTGTCCGTCCTGTACCGGTATTTCCACCTCGATGATCTTGTTGGTGTTGGTATTGAAGATCCGTACGCATGTGACCGGTTCTTGCAGCTCTACATATCCTTCTTCTGCCGCGTATAACCCGACAGCCGAAGCCATGTTGCCGCATGTGACCCGGTAGTCGATCACTTGTTTTTCCAAGCTGACTTGTCCAAAGGTGTAATTGATGTGTGCCTCCGGGTGAGCAGTCGGCCCCACGAGTGCCAGTTTACTGGTGAGCGGCGTTCCTCCGCCGACCCCGTCGATTTGATTGTTTCCTGGGCTGCCGTAGATTTTCAGGATCACCTGATCACGTACAGCAGGATCTTTCGGCAGGTCAACTGTTCGCAGGATTAAACCTTTGCTTGTTCCACCGCGCATCAGGGTACTGGGAACCCGGTAGATCTGTCCGTGGATGTACATCTTCTGGTCCCACCCCAATTTTTACTAGTAATGAATTTTTCAAATAATATTTAATTCTCTCTAATCGTTATTGTAGCGAACATTTAGGAATAAAAAAAATACTTATTTTTTATTTGATTCCATAATTAATTTTTATTGTATCTCTTTTGCATTCTTTTCGTCCCGAATTCGTCCCGAACTTATATGATCCTCTTCTTGTATCATGGTTCCTATTCGTTTTTTGCTCCACCCTCCGCAGCATTACGTGACAGCGTGTCGAATTTTGTAGTACAATTTGATATAAAGATTATATAAATTGTTTCACTCAAACGATAATATTTTTTTATGAAATGGAGTTGGTACTCGATGGACGATCGTGATTGGTCCATTTTGAGCACCCTGTACGAGGAAAAAAACATTACCAAAACGGCAGACAAACTTTCCATCTCTCAGCCCGCTTTAACATACAGACTTCAACAATTGGAACAAGAAGTCGGGGTGAAAATTGTCCACCGTGGCCGCCGTGGAGTATCCTTTACACCACAAGGCGAACATTTGGTAAAATACGCCCGTGAGATGCTGCTGCAACTGCGCAAGACTAAGGAGTATCTGCAGAACATGGATAACAAGGTACAAGGAACACTCCGTCTGGGCGTATCCAGTATATTTGCCCGCTATAAGCTGCCAGCGATCCTGAAGAATTTTCACAACGAGTATCCTGATGTAGAATTTAATGTAACGACTGGCTGGAGCGAGGAAGTGGTCAACGCGGTTTACCAAGAGAAAGTGCATATCGGGATCATTCGGGGAGACTACAACTGGCCTTATAAACGAAAATTGGTGATGGAAGAACACATCTATATTGTTTCCAAGCAGCCGATCGACATCGAAGAGCTGCCTAATATGTCCCGGATTTACTATAATACGGACACCTCGCTGAAAAAAATGATTGATAACTGGTGGCACGAACGATACTCCCATCCTCCTCTGATCACGATGGAAGTAGACAAAATGGAAACCTGCAAGGAAATGGTGCTGAATGGACTGGGCTATGCGATTTTGCCCAGCATCGTACTGGATGAGGATGAAAACCTGTTTACAACACGGTGCACCACACGGGACAACGTGCCGGTCACACGCCGGACCTGGATGATTTTTCGCAATGAATCACTGGATATCTCGGTTATTCGGGCGTTTGTCAACTTTTTGGACGGTTGGAAATAAGAACGGACACCTCCCCGAAAGGGGGTAGGTGTCCGTTTGCTGTACCAAACATCCTTGAAGTATCTCTGCTGGCTGGTTCCCAGTCTTTTAGAAAAGCAGAAAGGGGATGCCCATCTATTGGAGACATCCCCTCTTGCAGTCAGTGCTATCATTATCGATCTCCGGTATTACGACACTTGCTCCTGATCTCTCTTGTATTCTTTCACCCAGTAGTCAGCATTTTTGATCCCAAGTTTCTCGGAGTCGAATACAGGATCCAATCCTTGTCTTTTCTGCTCCTCGTAGTCCTTCAGTGCTTTCATAGCAGGCTTGTAGAGAATCACGATCGCGATCAGGTTGAGCCATACCATCAGCCCCAACCCGACATCACCCAGTGACCACGCCACTTTCGCCGTTTTCACGCATCCGTACATCACGGCAGCCAACAGTACGATCTTCAATCCAAACATCGGCCATTTGCTGTTTCTGCCTCGCGTCAGATAAGCGATGTTGGTCTCCGCAATATAGTAGTAAGCCATAATCGTAGTAAAGGCAAAGAAGAACAGTGAGATCGCCACAAACCCTGCGCCGAAACCTGGCAGCACAGATTCAACCGCCGCTTGCGTATAAGCAGGCCCCGCCTCGACATCACCTAAATTATTAACGATAAAGTTCCCATCTGGTCCCTGTACATTATACATACCGGTAAACAAAATCATAAATGCTGTTGCAGAACATACCAGCAATGTATCAATATACACGGAGAATGCCTGAACCAGCCCCTGTTTCGCTGGGTGAGACACTTCCGCAGCAGCCGCCGGGTGAGGACCCGTACCTTGACCTGCCTCGTTGGAGTAAATCCCCCGCTTGACACCCCAAGAAATCGCCATCCCAATGATGCCGCCAAACATCGAATCGGCTGCAAACGCACTCTTGAAGATCAGTGCGAACACGCCTGGCAGTTGTTCGATGTTCATCAGTACAATGATCAGAGCAACAAGAACGTAGCCAATCGCCATGAAAGGTACAACCAACTGGGCGACACGGGCAATCCGCTTCACGCCACCGAAGATAATCAGGGCCAACAGGACGACAATGCCAATACCCGTGATGGTCGGATTAATCCCAAAAGCGTTCTCCAAACCAGACGCGATTGAATTGGACTGTACGCCTGGCATCAAGATGCTCATCGCAACAACTGCAGCGATTGCGAACAGCACCCCGTACCATTTCCAGCCGATACCCTTTTCGATGTAATAAGCAGGTCCGCCGCGGTACTGACCATCCTGTTTTACTTTGTAAATCTGAGCCAGTGTGGACTCGACAAAAGCACTGCCGGCCCCGATGAAGGCGATCGCCCACATCCAAAAAACGGCCCCCGGTCCGCCAAATGCAATCGCCGTCGCTGTTCCCGCAATGTTACCTGTTCCGACACGGCCTGAAAGAGCGATTGATAATGCCTGAAAAGATGATACTCCGGCCTCGGAACTTTTCCCCTTAAACATCAGAGTAACCATGTCTTTGATATGCCTAACCTGCAAGAAACGAGTCATGATGGAAAATAAGAGCCCTACGCCAAGACAAAAGACAATCATTGGTGTACTCCACAAAATGTCGTTCAAGGTTCCGACAAACTGTTCCAAAAACGCCCCCCCCTAATGTTTTTTGAATATTGCCTGCGTTTTGAATTATAGAACATGTTTTATCGTTAAACAACCTGTCAGAATTAAAAATTTTTCTCCTCTTTTGGATGGATCGTCCTAAAAATTAAATTAAAGGTAATATATGTATATTGCAACTACTTTTCCGCAGCATATGCCCGCAAGCATTCCAGAAAGGCCTGTCCATATTTTTCAAACTTGGACTCCCCAACTCCTTTGACTGTAAGAAAAGTCTCTCGATCCGTCGGACACAATCGGCTCATCTCTTTTAGCGTGCTGTCGTGAAAAACGACATACGGCGGTACCCCCTCCGTCTGCGAGATCTCCTTTCGCAGCTGCCTGAGCCGTTCAAAGAGAGCATCATCGGCTTCTTGCACAGTCGGGCGAACAGGGACTTTTTGTTGGACGCTCTCCTGTCCTTTCAGCACAGGGAGAGCTCGTTCTGATAAGGTGACGACCGGGTATTGGCCGCCTGTCATTGCCATGTACCCCTCTGCTATCAACAGATGGATCAGATCGGCAATCTCTTTCTCTGTGTACTGGCTCATCGTTCCGTAGGTCGGCAGTTGGTCAAACCGAAACTGGGCCACTTTTTTGTTTTTAGAGCCCTTCAATACCTGAGCAATCAGCTGGACGCCAAAGCGTTCCCTCATCCGTTTCACACAGGAAAAGATTTTTTGCGCCTCCACTGTGATGTCTGTCCATTCTGCCACGTTTGTGCAGTTGCTGCATTGCCCGCACTCTTTCGCAGAGTTCTCTCCAAAGTACTGCACGATGTAGTGCTGCAAACATCTGGGCGTGCGGCAGTAATCGATCATGGCGTACAGTTTTTTGTATTCATGCTCTTTTCGTTCTTCCGCCTGTTGGCTCTGGCTGATGAGATATTTCTGTGTCTGTATATCTTGCGGGTGAAACAGCAGAATGCATTCACTCGGCTCGCCGTCCCGGCCGGCTCGCCCCGCTTCCTGATAGTAGCCCTCCAGGTGTTTGGGCATATTGTAGTGGATAACGTAACGAACGTTGGATTTGTCGATCCCCATCCCGAATGCATTGGTCGCAATGATCGTCCTCACGTCATCAAACAGAAACAAATCTTGGTTTCTCGCTCTCTCACGATCATCGAGCCCGGCGTGGTATCGGGTGACGGAAAACCCTCTTGCAAGCAGATGCTCGTATAGATCATCTACTTCCTTTCTGGTTGCGGCATAAACAATACCTGATTGTCCTGACTTGGCCTGAAGATAGTCTTGTACAAACCGCCGCCGATCCTCCCCCTTGCGAACAGAAAAGGTTAGATTTTCTCTGCCAAAACCGGTTACGAAAAGTTGATCATCGACCAACGACAGCTGTCTTCGAATATCCTCCGTCACCTCTGGTGTCGCCGTCGCCGTAAATGCCCCCACCACCGGTCGATTTGGCAGTGATTGAATGAACTGGGCAATCGCCGCATAGCTGGGGCGAAAATCGTGCCCCCACTGGGAGATGCAGTGAGCCTCATCGATAGCCACAAATGAAACAGGGAGCTGCTTTGTCAAAGCAAGAAAACGTTCCGACTCCAGCCTTTCCGGTGCGACGTAAAGAAGTTTGTATTCCCCGCGACTAGCTTGTTTCATCCGCTGCTGCACTTCCATTGAATCGAGTGAACTGTTGATGTGGACAGCAGGGACACCCATACGGACAAGCACATCTACCTGATCTTTCATCAGGGAGATGAGCGGTGAAATCACGATCGTAACACCCTCAAAGAGAACGGCAGGTACCTGATAGCAGATCGATTTCCCGCCACCGGTCGGCATGATCCCTACCGTATCATGACCAGATAACAGGCTTTGCACGATCTCCTTCTGCCCTTCCCGAAAAGAAGGATAACCAAAGTATTTTATAAGAACCTCTTCTGCTTGTTGGTAGACTGCGTCTGTCTCGGAAATGGTGCTCATCCTCATTCACCTCAATCCCCTCTTAATCTTAGGTTTAGTTTAAGCAAAGACTGTCTACTCGACCATACCATCCTCGACATGATTGGGACAATAATCTCTCCGTCACAACAAAAAAACGGAGACGTCTAAACGTCGCCGTTTTTCTTCAGCAAAAAGAAGAATAGAATATTGAAACAGACAGAAACCTATGTTAGAATAGGGGATGGTTTCCATCTTTGTGAATTCCTTTAATGTATATATCTCCACCTTAATTTTATCACATCAGGTTCGGTATGTCAACCTTTTGCCAAACATGAGGTATGTTCCCAAGCAGCAAAAACTCTAATGCAAAGGAGCGGTTTTGTGAGCATGTCCAAACAAGAGAACCCAGTAAAGCCGGATTGGCAGGAGGAACAGCGGCGGGTTGATCAGGTTGTCGATGAAATCGATCGGCGCATCGAGACGCTGGAGCAGCAGGTCAGAAAAACCAAAGAAGATATTGTGGACATCCGCAAAAACTTCTGGGACGACGTGACGGTCAACCTGGATGACGCAATAGAAGCGATCGAGACCTATGCCAGCATGAAACAACAAGCAGAAGTCCTGTCAGAAAGGGAACGGACTCATAGGCATGGATTCCGTCAGTTGGCAACACTGATTCGTCTCAAGCACTCACCCTATTTTGGCAGGATTGACTTTACGGAAGATGGGGAAACAGAGACGGAACAGATCTACCTGGGGATCGCTTCCCTTCTCGATCAAGCAGAAGAGCAGTTTCTGATCTACGATTGGCGGGCACCGGTAGCCAGTCTCTATTACGACTATCCGCCTGGCCCTGCGCAGTACGCGACTCCCAGCGGCACCATCACCGGAACAATGGACTTGAAACGCCAGTTTATCATCCGGGATGGCAAGATCCGCAGCCTGTTTGACACCGGAGTCACCATCGGCGATGAACTGCTGCAAGAAGTGCTGGGCAATCAGGCGAACACCCAGATGAAAAGTATTGTCGCTACGATCCAAAAAGAGCAAAACCAGATCATTCGAAATGAACGCAGTCACTTGCTGATCGTGCAGGGAGCAGCAGGCAGCGGCAAGACATCAGCCGCTCTCCAGCGCGTTGCCTATCTATTGTATCGATACCGGGAAACGCTGCAGGCTGAACAAATCGTACTGTTTTCCCCCAATCCGATGTTCAACAGCTACGTTTCCACTGTTCTTCCTGAGTTAGGGGAGGAAAACATGCAGCAAACGACGTTTCAAGAGTATCTGGATCGTCGACTCGGCAAACGATTTATCCTGGAAGACCCGTTCACCCAACTGGAATACGCCCTCACGGCGATGCATGAACCGGGCTATCAGTCCAGAATGGAAGGAATCCGTTTTAAAGCCTCCCTCTCTTTCATGAAGATGATCGAACGATATGTCCACTCTCTCGGTCGGGACGGGATGCTCTTTGCGGATATCGTGTTCCGGGAGCAGACATTGATATCTGCTGCCAGTATCAAGGAATACTTTTACAGTCTGGATCCCTCCTTATCGATTCCCAATCGTATGGAATTGACCGCCAAATGGCTGCTTGGAGAATTAAAAGCGCGGGCTCGGCTAGAGCGGAAAAAGCCTTGGGTGGAAGACGAGATCGAGCTGCTGGACAAGGAGGATTTCCTGCAGGCCTATCAGCAGCTTCAGAAGAAAAAGCGGTTTGGTGGTGATACGTTTGACGACCATCAGCAGGAACAGAAAGTGCTTGCTGCCATGGTGGTCAACGAGCACTTCAAGCCTATTCGTGCGAACGCAAAACGACTCCGCTTTATCGATGTTCTGGCGCTCTATCGACAGTTATTTGCCGATCCGCAGTACAGTGCCCGAATGGCAGCCGATGGCCTCTCCATCGATCCTGCGACATGGGATGCGATCTGTATGCAAACCGTGGAACGCTTGGATCGTGGGGAGCTTGCCTACGAAGATGCAACTCCATTCTTGTATTTGCAAGAACAGCTGTCTGGATTCCAGACGAACAACGCGGTGCGACATGTCTTCATTGATGAGGCGCAAGACTATTCACCGTTTCAGTTTGCCTTTATCAAAAGGCTGTTTCCACGGAGCAAAATGACGGTACTTGGGGATCTGAACCAGTCGATTTCGGCACATGCGGACACGTCCGAGACGAGTTTTGAAGGCCTGTCCACGCTGTTTGATGAAGATCGTACCGAGACGATCGTATTGACGCGCAGTTATCGGTCCACCCGGCCCATCGTAGAGTTCACCCGCCAACTACTGCCTGCAGGAGAAGCCATTGAGCCGTTCAACCGGGAAGGCAGCCTGCCGACTGTCACACAGGTTGGATCTCCAGCAGAGTTGGCCACAGAGGTGAGCAAGCGCATCCGCCAACTCCTGCAGACAGGACACCGTACCATTGCCGTGATCTGCAAAACAGCTCAGGAAAGTCGCCAGGCCTGCGAGGCCATGCGAGGCGACATCCCGATTCGTATAATCGGAAAAGAGACCGCTTCTTTCGAGTCTGGTGTACTTGTTATTCCCGCTTATCTGGCCAAAGGGGTCGAATTCGACGCTGTTATCATCTACAACGGTTCGCGTGAACAGTACGCAAGAGAGAGTGAGCGCAAATTGTTTTACACTGCCTGTACTCGGGCGATGCACGAATTGCACATATACACAGTCGGTGAGATTAGTCCGTTTCTGACGAGAGTTTCTAGTGACGCCTATCAGTGGGAGTCATCTCTCTGTCGATGACCATACTGTCTATCACATGCGGTTTATAGCATGCAGTTGTGATAAAAAAGAGACGAACCAAATCAGCCGTTAGCGTGCAGGACATCACCTCGCGCTAACGGCTAATCTGCGTTATTTACCGATCCATTTATCGATGTCGTTCCGGTTTTGTTCAATCCATTCCTTCGCCAGATCATTCACATCCGCATTTTCCTTATCCATTTTGACCAGGAAGCTCTCTATTTCATCCATACTGATCCGGAAGTTCTGCAAGAAGGAATAAAGATCGGGTGCTTTTTCCTTCAAATCTGTACTGGTACCGATCCTGCAGTCATCATATGCCCAGACCCCCTTGGGATCTTCCAGCATCTTGATGTCAAAATCCTGGAACATGGTATGGGGACGCCAGGCGAGAAATACGATCGGTTCTTGATTATCCGTTGCCTTCTTTACAGCAGCCAACATCGCCGGCGTACTTCCGGAAAGCAGCTTGTAATCAGTCAGACCGTAAGACTGGATGGTCTTTTCTGACGTGACCATCATCCCGGCACCTGGTTCCACGCCAACCACTTGTCCGTTAAAGGTTTCGCTCTTTCCTTTCAAGTCTGCGATACTGTTGATGTCTACGTAAGTCGGTACAGCCCAGCCGGTCGGCGCCTTTTGGTACACCGTTCCGGCCAGATCGATCTTCCCTTCGTACTTTTCCATGTAGCTGGCGTGGAGGGTAGGCAGCCAGACGTCCGGATACACATTGATGTCTCCCGTGGAAAGACCGAGAAAAACAACGCCTACATCCCCCTCTTCAATCTTGGTTGCATACCCTAATTCTTTCGCTACCTCCTGGATGATGGCGACAGGAACCCATTCATGCTCGAACGGTACCTTTCCAATCGTAATCGTTGGCTTCTCCGCTTCCTCTGCAGCCCCGCCCGGCTGATCACCACCAGGTTGCGTCGCGCAGCCCCCGGACATAACGATTGTCACTGCCAAGAAAAGCAGACACAGGGGGCCAAATCCGCTCCTAGCTTTCACAAGATACCAATCCCTTCTTTTTAGGCATAGCTTATCCCTGCTATCACAGATACATGCAGAGATGAAGAGGCGACACACAGGTAAGAAACTCCATACATCAAAACAAAAAAGTAACAAAACTTAAGGGTAATTATCAATCATGGATTAGAGTGGAGACCAAAAAGGAGAACATCGTATGCCCAAGATTGTCGTCAAAGATCTCACCAAAATTTTCGGGTCCAATCCGGAAGAAGCGTTGCGTCGTTTGAAAAACGGTGAATCCAAAGATCAGATTCACAAGCAAACAGGGATGACCATAGGGGTGAATCAGGCCAGTTTTGAAGTGGAGGCAGGCGAGTTTTTCGTTATCATGGGGCTTTCCGGCAGTGGAAAATCAACTCTGATCCGGCTGATCAATCGGCTCATCGAACCAACTGCAGGTGACGTACTAATCGATGGAGAGAATATCGTCAAGATGGATGAGCGACAGCTGACGCTTTTGCGCCGAAAAAAAATGGGGATGGTGTTCCAGAAGTTCGGTCTCTTTCCTCATCGGACAATCCTGCAAAACGTGGAATACGGCTTGGAAGTGCAAAATGTCCCCAAAGATCAAAGAGAGCGCAAGGCAAAAGAATCGCTTGAAGTTGTCGGATTGAAAGGATATGAGGACAGCAAACCGGATCAACTGAGCGGCGGCATGCAGCAACGGGTCGGTCTCGCCCGGGCCCTGGCCAACGATCCCGACATTTTGCTGATGGATGAAGCCTTTAGTGCCCTTGACCCGCTCATCCGCAAGGAAATGCAGGATGAATTGCTGGAGCTGCAGGAAAAGCTGAAGAAGACGATTCTTTTCATCACTCACGATCTGGATGAAGCGCTGAAACTAGGGGACCGCATCGCCATCATGAAGGACGGCAAAGTGGTGCAGATCGGCACCCCGGAAGAAATCCTGCGTGACCCAGCCAACCAGTATGTCTCCAACTTCGTCGAAGACGTGGACCGCTCCAAGATCTTGATTGCTTCACAAGTGATGAAAAAACCAGATGTTGTTGCCGCTTGGAAGGATGGTCCACGGGTGGCGATCCGCAAGATGGAGGAAAAAGGGATCTCCAGCATTTTCGTGGTCGACAAGCAGCAGAACCTGAAAGGGCTGCTGACGATTGACGATGCATTGGAGGCAGCCAAAAACAACCGCTGGGTGGAGGAAATGCTGATCCAGGATTTCCATACAACATCCCCGGATACGCCGCTTTCCGATCTGATCGGGATTGCCGCCCAGACCAAGTATCCGATCGCTGTGGTCGATGAGAGCAACAAACTGAAAGGGATCATTGTGAGAGTTTCGATCCTCTCCGGATTGGTCCTGGGTAAAGAAGAGATGCAAGAAGCGGAGGCAGGAAAGGAGTAAACGGTGTATGAATTATTTCCAGTTCCCGCTGGCGGAATGGACAAACCTGTTCGTCGATAATTGGTTGATCCCCGTCTTCGGTGGATTTTTCAACATGATCAGTGACTACATTTCTATTGTGCTGGATGCCATTCAAGCTGTCCTGCTCTGGATCCCTCCGGAAATCATCGCCGTTCTGATCGTATTGCTGGCCTGGCGTACAGCGGGAATCGGGATCGCGATCTTCAGCATCATCGGTCTCTTGTACCTCGGCTCGGTCGATTTATGGCCAGAGAGCATGCAGACGCTGGCAGTGGTTCTGGTGGCGACCACCTTCTCCATCATCATCGGAATTCCGGTTGGCATCTGGAGTGCCAAGTCGGATGCGGTAGAACGTGCCGTTCGACCCATTCTTGATTTTATGCAGACGCTGCCCAGCTTCGTATACCTGATCCCAACCATCTTGCTGTTCGGGATCGGCGGTGTTCCTGCCGTGATTTCTACGTTTGTCTTTGCCACCCCGCCTGCTGTCCGCTTAACCAACCTGGGCATACGGCAGGTGCCTGATGACGTAGTGGAGGCAGCCCGCGCATTTGGTTCCACCTCCTGGCAGATGCTGACGAAAGTTCAGCTCCCCATCGCCATGCCTACGATCCTGGCGGGTGTCAATCAGACCATCATGCTGGCGCTCTCGATGGCGGTGATTGCCTCGATGATCGGCGCACCGGGACTGGGATCGATTGTTCTCTCTGGAATCTCCAGGGTAGATGTTGGCATCGGGTTGGTCGGGGGACTGGGAATCGTGGTGTTGGCGATTATTCTCGACCGCATGACAGAAGGATTGGGAAGAAGCGCAGAAAAATAACAAAGGAGTGACAGGAAACGATGCACAAATGGATCAAGCTGGGGCTTACTGCGGTTCTGATGTTCCTGTTGGCGCTGACGGGTTGTGCAACCGGCACCGATCAGGGTCAGGGAGGGGAAGCGCCAGCCGAACAGCCCGCCGAACAGCAGCCGGCTGACGAGAAAAAAGATGTGACGATCACCTTTGGGGTGACGCCGTGGACCAGTACGGTTCCACCAACCCAGATCGCGCGCCTGCTTCTGGAGGACATGGGTTACACCGTCAAACTGCAGGACGCTGATGCAGGGGTTGTCTATACCGGTCTGTCAAAAGGGGACATCGACGTCTTTATGGACTCCTGGCTGCCGGACATGCATCGCAACTACATGGAAAAATACGGAGAGAACATTGAAGATACTGCTGTCAGTTATCCCAATGGCGAATTGGGCTGGGTCATCCCAACCTATGTAGAGGGCATCAATTCGGTAGAGGATCTGAAGGGAAAAGAAGATCTATTTGGCGGCAAGATCTACGGGATTGAAGAAGGGGCCGGCATGACCATCACCTCACGTGAAATGATCAAGACATACGGGCTGAATCTGCAGTACGTTCCCTCCAGCGAATCCGGGATGCTGGCTCAAGCCAAGCGGGAAATCGGACAAAACAATCCGGTTTTGTTCCTGGGGTGGCGTCCCCACCCGATGTTTGTCAACTGGGATCTGAAAGTCCTTCCTGATCCAAAAAAGTTTTTCAAGACTTCGGAGGTTCATGTGCTGACAAACAAAGGGTTTAAGGAAAAAGCACCTGAAGCCCACGCGTTTCTCAAAAAATGGAGTATCCCTGTTGAAGATATTGAAGCAATGATCGTCCAGATCAACGACGGAAAAGATCCGAGAGAGGTAGCCAGAGCCTGGATCGATAACAATCAGGATAAAGTGAACGAGATGTTGGGCAAGTAATATTTGCAGGCCCCTCACACGGCATTGTACTGCCGCTGCGAGGGGCCAAAAACAATTCGGCTGCGTCAATCAGTACAGTACGCCGACGCAACGCATCATACTCTGCGCAATCGATTCCACACCAGGATGAGAATCAACACATACACTCCAAACAAGACAGGCTGGAGCACCTTGAATGGATAACCCGTGATATTCATCTCCAGGATGTCATAGCCTGCCCAGAGACAAACCGCCAGCCACAAGATGGAAACCACTTTCCCATGACGCGAGGGTGTCCGGGAAATCATCCATCGGCCTATGGGGTAGAACAGGAGCAATAGAATCGGCACCGCTGCCAGAGCGGCTGCCCTGGAGTGAAACAAATCAATCACCACACCAGAGTCAGGTGACAGAAAGACGACCAGATCTTCTTCCGGAAGACGGTCAAACGTTCCTTCCCAACTGTAAAAGCCGCTCTTCTGCAGCGGGAGATTGACGTAGACGTCCCCGTTAAAGGGGATATCCAACTTGATATGGAGATCCTTGAAATCACTCCAGTACGATGCGGGATGAAGCAGATAATCAAAGCGATAGACGGGGTGAAGATTGGTTCGTTCATCAATCCCCAAGCTAGCCTCGTATTCGATTTGCAAGGTGTGAGTCGTTTCTCCCTTCGCCAAAACGGTAAACGTTTGGGACGGAATGCTGCGGAATTCAGCATACTCATCCTGGTAACTGAGCTCATACTTCTTGCCGATACGCGGGTGAATCCAACTATGCAGCGGAACCTTGCCTACCACCTGTTCCCTCGGCAGCATAACCGTCCCCGTCAGCGGAATCGTTTTCCCATCAAAGGTGACTTTCCATTGGTCAGTCTCCCCCGGGTGGGGAAAAGCGATCGGCACCTCCCAATCTTCGCTGAGGTGATTGTGCAGCTTATAGATCACCTGAATCCTTGCCTTCATCGATGGGTGGTCGGGGGCAAAGATGGTCCCCTTGTTTTGCTTCACAAAACGTATCGACAGTTCTTCCCCTTCTATGCTCATCTTTCCCGGCTCCATGGGCAGCACCTGGCCGGTCGGCATCTTGGAGTATCGAAAGAAAGTCGTTCCGTTGGCGAAAGCAGGATGGGCTGCCAGAATAGTGACCAACAGGCTGCAAAACAGAATGAACAAAGTCTTGCGCATGGTCCGCTCCTTTTTCTACATGGACTGTCATATAGCTTACCATACAAGAATTCAAAAAAAGGGCAACCTCTCTTATCCTTCTACCTACATGGAGCTGGCTCCTCCCTGTTGCCAAAACAATTTACACAGAAGACAGGGCATCCTGCACCGCAACCAAAATAAAAAAACAAGGGATCATATCCTGTATATGCCCCTTGCTTTTTGTCTACCTTTTCGTCTTTCTTTTCCTAAAGTGACTTCTACTTAAACTAGATGCTGGCCCGCAGTTGGCCGGACTGGTACCGTTGCCTACCCCCGGATTATTGCTTTTCAATCGGAATCAGGATGGTAAACTCGGGATCATCCGTATGCGGATCTTGGGCCATCGGATATTCTTCTAGGTGAGTCAGATCTCCTTTGAAAGGAGAAAATCCTTGCTGTTCAATCCACGTGTAGAGATTTTGATAGGAGCGGATAATTTCTTGTCCCTTGCGATGTTCACACTTGGCATAGGTAAGCGTTGGCACAGAGAGATGAACCATGCCGGCTGGTACCTGCTCCACCTTGCCCACCTCTACCACCGCATAATGAGTAAAACCGGCCGCTCCCGGATGGGCATGATAAGACAACCCTAACAACTTGTCAGGCTGTACAACATGAGGGATCTCCTGCAGGCGTCGATGCATCTCCTGATGAACCCGGCGAATATCGCCCGCGCCTGCCTCGGCAAACGTCCCTTCCCATTTTAATCCAATGGCCTGAAAACCTGTTCTTGTCACCACAGCCGCTGCGGTCAACTGTTCCATCATCGTTACCTCCCTGTAATTGGTTTGCTAACAACTTGCCTCTATCATACAATGAAACTGTGACAAAACTTGTCAGATTAATACAAAGAAGTGATGAGATGACGAAAACAGAGAGACTGCTGGAACTGATGATGGTCGTATACGAACGAAAGCGGTTTACCGTCGACGAGTTGGCGGCAGAGTTCGGGGTCTCTTACCGGACCATGCTTCGTTATCTGCAGGAATTAAGCGGTATGGGAGTCCCGCTCTACTCGGAACCAGGCAGGCACGGTGGGTACAGCATCACCAATCAGAGCAGCCGAAGGGGGAGAATAGAAAAATCTCCTCCTTTGACGAGGCGTTTGGTAAAACCGACTACACACGTTGTGGGAGTCGAGTTGAAAGCACCGTTTGCCGCCGTCTATATGGCCAATGCAATTATCCCAAGGCTTTGGCGTGAACTAGAGGTGAGACAGCAGGAGATTGCCTCACCTATTGCACCCGGCCGGATGATCGGCGTCGTACGGAACCGCAACTTCGCCTATCACTATATAGCAGGAGTTGAAGTCGCCTCCCTAGATACGGTTCCCGGGGGCATGGTCGGGATCACGTTACCCACCAAAGCCTATGCCGCCTACATTCATCAAGGCCCCCACCAGCGGGAAGAGCTGGATCTGACTTATTTTTTTACCCTTGAAAAACTGCGTCAGCAAAACATGGATCACGATCCCGATGCCTACTGTCTGCAAGTATGCAAACCCGGGGAAACACCGATCAGCACCAGAGAGGTGGAGATTTATATTCCGCTAAAGTAATCATCTCTGCTGCTAATCATCGTTTCCTGTCGAGCCGCCCGTCTATGACCGCTGATACTCTACCCGGTACAAGGAAGCAAATACTCCGCCTCGTTCAACCAACTCATCATGGCGCCCCTGTTCGGCAATCCCGTTTTCTGTGACCACGACAATGCGGTCTGCATTCCGAATGGTTGCCAGCCGATGGGCGATGACGAGTGTTGTGCGATTCTTGGCCAGCTCGGTCAACGCTTTTTGGATAATGAATTCCGTCTCGGTGTCGAGAGCCGAGGTAGCTTCATCCAAGATCAATATCGGTGGATTTTTAAGAAACATACGGGCGATCGCGATCCGCTGCTTCTGACCGCCAGATAGTTTCAATCCTCTTTCCCCGATCTGCGTCTCGTACCCTTCCGGGAGAGATGCAATAAAGTCTTCCAGATGGGCGCGTCGAGCCGCCTCCGCTATCTCTTCATCGGTAGCGTCAAGCATGCCGTAGGCAATGTTTTCCCGCAGCGTTCCCGTAAACAGAAAGACATCCTGCTGCACAATCCCGATCTGCGAGCGCAGCGACTGTTTGGTCATCTGGCGGATGTCGATCCCGTCGATGGTGATCGTCCCGTGATCAACATCATAGAATCGCGGAATAAGCGAGCAGATCGTTGTTTTCCCGGCTCCGGACGGTCCGACAAAAGCGACCGTCTCCCCTGCCCGGATTTGCAGATTGATTCCTTCCAGGACAGGCTTGCGCTCATCGTATCGGAAGCTCACATCGCGAAACACGATATCTCCACGCAGCGCAGGCACCTCTATCGCATCTTGCGCATCCTGCACGTCCGGCTCCATATCGAGCAGCTCGGTAAACCGTTTGAACCCCGCCATGCCTTTTGGATACAACTCCATCAATGCACTGATCTTGTCAATCGGTTTGAACAGCACATTGACATACAGCACGAACCCGACCAGTTCCCCATAGGAGAGTTGGCCGCGGAAGCTGAACCAAGCACCCACGACGAGAACTACGAGCGTGATAAGTCGCGTCATCATGTAGATCCCGGAGGTGCTGAATGACATGATCCGGTAGGAACGGAGCTTGGCCTTGCGGAACTTTTGGTTATTCTTCGTAAATCGGGCAATCTCAAATGGTTCGTTGGTAAACGACTGAACCACACGAACGCCTGAAACGCTGTCTTCTACACGAGCGTTCACGTCTGCTATTTCACTGTACATCTGTTTCCAGGCGCGATTCATTTGCAGGTTGCAGACGACGATCAGCCAGATGAGAAAGGGCACGATGATCAAGATCACCAGAGTGAGCGGCACGTTGATCGTAAACATAATCCAGAAGGCGCTGAGGAAAGTCATCACAGCAATAAACAAGTCCTCCGGCCCATGGTGGGCCAGTTCGCCAATGTCAAACAAATCGTTGGTGATGCGGCTCATGATGTGTCCGGTTTTCGTGTTGTCAAAGAAGCGAAACGACTGTCTCTGCACATGCTGGAAAAGCTGCTGCCGCATGTCGGTCTCAATATTGATCCCCAGCTTGTGCCCCCAGTAGTTGACCACAAAATGGAGAAACGTGCTAAGCAGATACAACATCAGCAGTCCTGCACTTACCCAGACAATCGCTGACCAGTTCCCGCCAGGCAGCAACGTGTCGATAAACCACTGTACGGCAAGCGGAAAAGCTAGCTCCAGGACCGCTACGACGACCGCGCTGCTAAAATCGAGCATAAACAATTTGCGATGGGGGATGTAGTAAGAATAAAAGCGGCGGATCATTCTTCTCTTCTCCTTTAGCGTCACTGAATCATGCCTAGTAAGGATTATATGGCGAGCCGGCAGTTTGATCAAATAAACTTTACAATCAATGGAACCGTTTGGCATGATCTGTCAGACAGGGTTTCGATAACGCAAAGTGGTTGTGAACGTGATCATTTGAACGACCAGCAGCACCGAAAAGACGCTGCGCATACTTTCCAACGAATCGATCGCATCGGGTCTCCACATGAAAGCGGCAATTGCCGGCCCCAGTGCAAAGCCAAGCTGACGAAGCAGATTGGTGATCGCGCTGCTCACCCCTAGATAATCATGCAAAGTGGCTGCCATGATTGCCACGTTGGCCGGTGAAGCGAACAATCCCTGTCCAAAACCAATCAAGACAAAGCGAAGCATCACATCTGCGATCGACCAATCGGGCTGTAAAGGGAGCAGCAAGGCCAGACCGAGGAGCCCCATAGCTGCACCTATCATCGCCGCAAGCCTTGAACCCATACGATCTGTTATGATGCCTCCGATTTGGGAAGCAGCCATCATCGATACCGGCACAGCCAGTACTGCAAACCCTGCCTGAGCGGGACTCAGTCCCATATCGATCTGCAAAAAGAAGGCAGCTATAAAACCAAGGCCGCTTCCTGCAATGGAACTAGCGATAACCCCAGCCAAGGGCAGCGTAAAGTCGCCTTTCCCAAACATAGCAGGGGGAACGAGCGGATGCCGGACCCGCTTCTCAATCAACGGAAACGACAGCAGCAGACAAACGCCAGCAATCAAGAATAAAAGTGATAGGTCGTAGCTGCTTGTCAGTCCCAACAACAGAAGAAGCGCACCCGCTGAGAGAGCGATCGAACCGACAAAGTCATACGGTTGATGCCGTTTCGTTGTATCATTCGGCAAAAGGCGCCACATCAACAGCAGCGCCACCAGGCAGAATGGCACGTTTACAAAAAATACGCTTTGCCATCCCCAGGCTTCCGTCAACAAACCTCCCAATCCGGGACCGGCAATCCCTCCAAGCGGACCGATGGTTCCAACAACAGCCATGGCTTTGCCGCGTTCATGGCCCACCACCTGTTTTGGTAAGGAGTTCCTATCATCTCGCTCTGCTGTCTCACCTGCTTCTTCACCCTTTCTACCTTATTATTAGAATTCGAACTATTAAGTTAGAATTCGAACTAAATCAGCGTGTCTTTGCAACAACTTAGAATTCTAACCAATAGGGAGCAACCAATCCGATTGCTCACGATTCGTACAATTGGACAATCTTGCGAAGCGTCTTTTTTACCTGTTCCAGTTCCTCTGCCGGGATGACCTGCCGCAGCTGCTCTTCTCCCGCTTCGCCCAACCGCAAAGCTGGTTCGATCACCTTTTTTCCTGCCTCGGTGATGAAGATTTGCTTGATACGGGCATCTTCAGGATGCTGGCGTCGTTTCACCCATCCTTTTTTCTCCATCCCGTTGATCAAGCTTGTAACACTAGGCGCTTCAATCATCAGAGCATCCTCCAGTTGGGAGTGGGTCATCCCGGGGCGATAGTAGAGCTGCCCGAGCGCTGCCCACTGGGGGTGTGTCAGGCCTAGCTGCCGCAGCTCTCCTTCAAGCTGACGACGCATCACTAGGTATGCTCTTTTCAGCCAGTGGCCGGTGAGTCCTCCTCTTTCCTGCCACGGCAGCTGCTGCAGCGATTCGTTGGTTTCCTTTTTCATAGCCAACCTTCTCAACGATTAGTTAGAATTCTAAGCGTTATTGTATTATGCCGTTCTGGGATTGTCAATTACACCTTGACTGTCTCCATTCCGTACAAAAAAAGAGAGCCGAAATAGCTCTCTCCCTAGCTACTGCATCCCTTTTTTCACCCATCCGGCAACTGTTACGACCCGTTTGGCTTGATGTTGTACCGCTCCACGCACATCCTCTTTCATGTTTCCATCCTGGTCTACCGAGACACTGGTTCCATACGGATTTCCTCCGGCAGTAAAGATCGATTGGTCGGTATAGCCGGGTGCAACCACAATCGCCCCCCAGTGATACATCGTCGTATACAGCGAAAGAATGGTTGCTTCCTGTCCACCGTTCGGATTTTGCGCCGAAGTCATCGCGCTGACCACTTTGTTCACCAGTTTTCCCTGAAACCACAGTCCTCCCGTCTGATCCAGGAACTGTTTCATTTGAGAAGCAACGTTGCCGAAACGGGTGGGGGTGCTGAAGATAATCGCATCCGCCCACTCCAAGTCGTTCATCGTAGCGATAGGGACGTTTGCGGTTGCTTCCACATGTGCCTTCCATGCAGGATTGCCGGCGATCGCTTCCTCCGGTGCAAGCTCGGCCACCTTCAGGATCTTTACTTCTGCCCCTGCCTCTTTCCCCCCTTCTGCGGCCCATTGGGCCATCTGATAGTTGGTTCCCGTGCTGCTGTAGTAAATGACCGCGAGATTGACGGACATGGATGATCCCTTCTTTCTGCGCAAGTTTTTTCCACACAAGTAAATTGTTCCTTAAGAGTTCTCGCTTTATACGACTTGAGTCAGCATCCGACCGTATCTCCTATGGGGTAATCGAGTCCTCCCGTCAGCATTCCCGATAAAGTTACAATCTTAGCGGTATCTTCGCTTCAATCTCTGACAATTCTTTTGTCTGCTGTTTCTTATAATGAAAGAAAAACGTGAAGCGGTGAGCATAGATTATGAAGCAATCTGGGAGAATCACTCAGATCCATCATCAGCTCTCTGAGGAAAAGCGAACCGATCCAGAATGGTCTTCCGTGCATCTGTACTTCTATCGCTTTACTGGCGGAAATACCAGTGAGACAGACGAAATGGTAGAACAGTTGCTCTCTTTCAAGCAGCAGAAAGGTCTCGTATTTGGCCTCTTTCGTTACCCTTTTCGGTTCGAAGGTCAAAAACGGAGCCGTCTCCCACATCGATCGCGTGTAGGGGGCTGTCGTGCAAAAAAAGAGCTGCCTGTTCGAGACATCTCCCGCAACACAGACAGCTCGTTCTTATTTATTTTATGCCTGCTTCAATCTCTTTGACCATCTCCGCAACGGAAATCAAACCGCCGCCAGACAAGTACCAGTAGTTAGGGTCCAAATAGATGATATGATTGTTTTTAAACGCTTTGGTGTTCTTCATCAGTTCATTCTCCACCACTTGCTTCGCCGCCGATTCACCGCCTACGACTGCATCGCGGTCGACGACAAACAGGTAGTCAGGGTCTTTCTCGACGATATATTCAAAAGAGATGCTTTGACCATGCGTGGATGCCTCAATGTTCTCATCCACCGGAGGCACACCAAACACATCATGGATCAAGCCAAAGCGAGAACCTGCTCCATACGCGCTAACTTTGCCGCCTGTGGTGAGGATGATCAGCCCGTTTTTGCCGCTGGTCGAAGCTTTGTCATGCAGACTCTTGATCGACTCATCGATCTTGGCCAACTCTTCTTCCACAGCCGACTCTTTGCCAAACAGCTGCCCGATCAGCTTCGCATTTTCCTTGAAGGATTCCATGTACCGATTGGTATCCACTCCGACAAATACGGTAGGGGCAATCTCCGACAACTCTTCATAAGCCTCTGACTGCCGTCCGGAGATGAGAATCACATCTGGACCGATTTGATTGATTTTCTCAAAATCCGGCTCTTTTAGACTTCCTACATTTTCGTATTTGGCATCTTTATACTTTTCCAGATAGGATGGCAGGGAATCCTGTGGCACACCTGCTACCTCAATCCCCAGTTTATCCAGTGTGTCCAGCGCCCCCATGTCGAAAACAACGACCTTCTGAGGATTTTTCTTAACTTTCGTCTCGCCCAACTGATGTTTGATCGTTAGCTCTTCACTTCCAGCAGCAGCTCCGGTACTGTCGCTTCCGCCCGATGTGCTGGCTGCAGTTGTTTGTCCTCCTTCACTGCCGACAGGTGCTGACGAGCTGGTCGTGCTGCATGCGGCAGCCACGAGAGCCAACACCAGCATCATGAGAATCAAAGACCATCTTTGTTTCATTTGAGTCACTCCCCAAAATAGTATGGTTTCATATATGTGATTTTGATCGTGCCGCCAAAACCGAACAGTTGCTGATTTGCACAGTTATCCATTTCTGTCGCTTTATGTAAGCAAAAGGGATGTGCAGAGCCTACAGCATGTATCGCATGGCCGGACGACCAAAATTGTCACCCGTACAGCGGAAACAATGATCAGGTAAAATAGATGCAGATTTTGTTCTGATTGATCTCCTCGATCGGGATGTCCATATCATAAATCTCTTGCAGGATCGGTCGCGTGATAATCTGATCGGTCGGTCCCTCGTTCACCACTTTGCCATCCTTCAGTGCAACGATGTAGTCGGAATAACAAGAGGCGAAGTTGATATCGTGGATCACGATCACGATCGTTTTCCCCAGTTCATCTGCCAACCTTCTCAATACTTTCATGATTTGCACGGAATGTTTCATATCCAGGTTGTTGAGCGGCTCATCCAGGAGGATGTACTCCGTATTTTGGGCAATTACCATGGCGATGTAGGCTCTCTGCTTTTGTCCGCCGCTCAGTTGATCGAGGTACTTCTCCTGGATATCGCCCAGTTCCATGTATTCAATCGCTTCGTTGATGTGTTTCCAGTCCTCCTGGGAGAGTCTCCCCTGGGAATACGGAAAGCGTCCAAAGCTGACCAAATCCCGAATCGTCAAGCGGATGTTGATATGGTTCGATTGCTTCAGGATGGAGATCTTCTTGGCCAGATCGTTGCTTTTCCACTGGCTGATCTCTGTGCCATTGATCCAGATCTCTCCCTGATCCTTCCCAATCAAACGGCTCATCATCGACAGCAAGGTGCTTTTCCCCGCTCCATTTGGGCCGATAAAAGAAGTGATCTTTCCTCTGGAGATCTCGACAGATACGTTGTCGACCACGTTTTTATGTCCATAGCGCTTGGAAACGTTTTTCACCACTACCATGACTTATTCTCCTTTAAGAGAAGATACAAAAAGTAGACGCCGCCGATAAAGTTGATAATCACGCTTAACGTGGTGGAGAAGGTGAACACCCGCTCTACGATCAACTGACCGCCCACCAGGGCGACGATACTGATCAGAATGGAGCCGACCAACAGGTACTTATGCTGATACGCTTTTAAGAACTCATGCGCGATGTTGGCCACCAGCAGTCCCAAGAACGTGATCGGTCCGACCAAAGCCGTCGATATCGATATCAGGACGGCGATTCCGATCAGCAGCCTTTTGACCACATAGTCATAGTCTATTCCCAGATTGATCGCCTGTTCCCGCCCCAGTGAAAGGACGTCCAGGTATTTGATATACCTCGCAAAGTAGACGGCTGCCAGAAGCAGAACGACGATCGAAATCAGCAGCAAATCCGTATTGACGTTGTTAAAACTGGCAAACATTTTGTCCTGTATGATCAAAAACTCGTTGGGATCGATCAGCACCTGCATAAACGTGGAAATGCTCTCAAAAAAGGTGCCGAAGATCAATCCGATCAAGAGCAGAAAGTAGATGTTTTGTCCTTCCCGTTTAAACAGCAATTTGTACAGCACTCCGGCAAATAGAACCATCAGCGCAACGGAAAGGAGAAAGTTGATGTTCTTATCCATCACCGTCAGGCTGGTCGAGCCGAACACAAAAATGATAAAGGTCTGAATCAACAGGTAAAGCGAATCCAAGCCGATCATGCTGGGTGTCAAAATGCGGTTATTCGTAATCGTCTGAAACACCATGGTGGAGAAAGCGATGGCACCACCGGTCAGGACGATCGCCAGGATCTTTTTCCCTCTCTTCGGCAGGGCGTAATCCCAGTTGGGACCGATGTCGATCAATAAAAACATGGCGATGAATACGGCTGCGAGAATAGCAAGCATGCTGATCTTGGCTTTATAGTCCATATGTCCTTCTCCTCATGAGCAAGTAAAGAAAGATGCCGCTGCCGATGACGCCAACCATCAGACCGATCGGAATCTCATAAGGATAGATGATCAGCCGGCCCAGGATATCACAGAACAAGAGGAATACGGCTCCCAGCAAAGCGGTATGGATCAGGCTTTTTTTCAGATTATCGCCATGATAAATGGTGACGATGTTGGGGATGATCAAGCCTAAAAAAGGCAGCATGCCAACGGTCAGGACAACAACCGATGATACCAGGGCGACGATGATTAAGCCAATGTTGACCACTTGCTTGTAACGCAGGCCCAGGTTGACGGAAAACTCTTCCCCCATCCCCGCGATCGTGAACCGATTGGCAAACAGGTACGCAACGATCACAAGCGGAACACTGATCAGGATCAGTTCATACCGCCCCTTCATGATCATCGAAAAATCTCCATGCAGCCATGAGGAGATATTCTGAATCAGATCATACTTGTAAGCAAAAAAGGTGGTCATCGAACTGACGATACTGCCAAACATCAAACCGACAAGCGGGATAAAAATCGTGTCCTTGTACTTCACCCTCTCCAGTATCTTCATAAAGAGAAAGGTGCCGAGCAAGGCAAAGACAAAGGCAACCAGCATCTTCTGCAACGGGCTTGCTGAAGTAAACAAAATCATCGAAACCAAGATGCCGAAGCGGGCCGAATCCATCGTTCCGGCAGTCGTAGGCGATACGAATTTGTTCTGGCTCAGCTGCTGCATGATCAAACCGACAATGCTCATGCTGATGCCGGCGACAATGAGGCTGATCAACCGAGGCAGCCTGCTGATCAGCAAGATCTGGCTCTGTTCTTTGCTTAGACTGAACAAGTCAAAAGGAGTAAGCTCTTTTACCCCAACAAAAATGGAAATGATCGATAGGACAATCAACGCTGGAATCAGGTATCTCTTTTTCATAACGCTTCCTTACTCTGCCTCTACGTCGAGGAGTTGTCGTATGTAAAATCCACAATAATGATATTCATTATCATTTAGAATGATAACGCTCCTCACCGAAAATGTCAACCGGTAAAACAGGCATGACACTTGTTGAATGCTGATCCCTATCCCCTGGATCTTCAATTGTCGAAAAATAGACAAACAGATAAGCAAAGGGAGCGTACAAAAAGAGGATTGTCAGGAAGGTTTGCAGCTAAAGGTTTGCAGCCCGGCGAGGCACTCCTAGGAGAGTTCTGCGGTTCCTGTCTCCGTCTTTTGCGAAGCTTCTGGCTTTTGTCGGCACTCATGCGAAAGCGGCAGAATGATTCCCATTCCGATCACTAGCAACATGGCCGCCAACTGATAGACAGCAACAATCGACAGCAGTGATGTCAGCCAACCGGTAGCGCTCATCGTGACGATCATGGAGGCCAAAAACAGCGGAGACAGCAGACCGTTGACGCGCCCAACAAACGACTGTTCCGTGTTTTGCAGCATAATCATGCTCAGCGCCATCTGAATGAAAGGCAGCATAAGACCACTGCAAAACTGGGCGGCTAGTGTAAACCAGATGTTGGTGGACCATCCCGTGACGGAGACGCTCACCGCTGATATCGCCATTCCTGTAACCAGTATCCTGAGAGGGGCCATCTTTTTTCCCGCCACCAGCATCAAGATACCGCCCATCACCATGGCTGCTCCATTCGCAGCGGTAAAACACTGGATAGCTTCCTTTGGCAGAGACAGGCGATCGGTCACCACAAAAATGCCCAGCGGCTGAATCAAACCAAGCGCCAAGCCTGCGACAACGTAACCCGCCGCCATCCGCACCAGGACGTTGCTGGACCATACATAACGCAGTCCTTCTGCCAATTCTTGACGGAAGCTTGCCGGTGTTTTTTCTTTCTCAACTGGTTGATCGGGCGGCAAGAAAGCAAGAGCGGCAGCAGACAGCAGAAAGGCTGCACACATGACCCCAACGGAGAAGTGAATGCCAAAATGTTGATACACTAAGGTGCCCAGGATTGGGCCAATCATGGCAAACTGGGCAAATACGGCTTGATTGACGGCAATAGCGGACTGGACTTGCTCGTCCGACAGGTGGAGTTTCAGCAATTTTAAAGCAGCGGGCTGGGAGAATTGCGCTGTTATGGCAGAGATGAACGCAGCGAAAAATACGGCTTCCCACATCCCAAACAATAGCGTCGGCAAGAGAGCGAAAACCGACAAGGAGCTTAACACATCGCAGCCAATGATGGTCGGCTTGAGACGCCAGCGATCGGCAAACATCCCGCCAACAAACGAAAACAGCAGCATGGGCACATATTGAACAATCCAAATCATGGAGACAGCAAATGGATCACCGTTGGATTGCTCCATCACAAACAATAACACAGCATAATTGCGCACCCAGATTCCAACCTGCAAAAACAGGACGGAGAGTAGTAGTATTCTGAATACCTTGTTGTGCAGAATTCCGTTTTTTCCCAAGGGGAGTGTTGGCATGTTGCCTACCAGCCCTTCAGTAAAAATCGCAAGTCGCTTGCTCACGAAGAAAGAAACCTCAAAGCGATCAAGCCCTTTGAGGTCTCAGTCTCTCACAATAGCTCGTCAAGTCTTCCATTGTGGCTACGAAAAGGTCTTCCACACCGAAGTTGGTTTTCGATGTCGACGCGAGCGTGGAAAACTTGGAAAAAAGCTTGCGAAAGTACGGGTTATTGCCTGGGACATAAAATTCTATTTCTTTCACACCAACTTCCGCCCTGCTCAAATGATCGATCACATGGCGGAGCAGGTTGTAGAAAAGCCTGGTCTTTCTATGTTCCTCGGCGATGCAGATGGTCTCAATACGAACCCGGCTTTTGTCTGCAAACTCCCTCTCCGGCGTTCCGTACACATAGCCGACCACCGCAATGACCTCATTTCGTTCGTTGAACCCAACGACGAGTTCACCAAACTTCAACTGACCATTGAGAAAGGCCAAAACCGTACCGAATCTGCACGCGGGATAACAGTCTCGCCTGTGGCGTAACACAAAATCAATGCACTTCTCATATTCGGCATCGTTTTGACACGTGACAACAGTAACCATCGGATCAACCTTTCCGAAAGCAATTTATAAACGGCTAGAATCCGTACTCCTCTGCAGACATCTTCAAAACTCCAAACGTTTGATACAGGTTTCCATCAATCCGTTGCCTCTGTTCCATCCTGTAACCCCTGCCTGGCGAGAAGCCGATTGCAAAAATGAACGAAGTCGGAATACTTGACAGAATAAATATCCTCTATGCATGTATCGGCACGCTTTTGAGAGACTACGCTGGCAAATTTGCTGTACAATTTTCGCAAATAGGGGCTATCCGCTGTAGCATGAAACCGAACCTCTTCTGCTCCTGCTTCTCCAATGGCGTCGGCAACCCGCCGGAAACCGTGCAGAAACAGCTTCGATTTTCGATAGTCTTTGCGAAGCAGCAAGAGACTGATATCAACGACATGCTCGTCAAGATAATCGGCTTCCCTCGTGCCGATTGTATACACCAGCGTGCCGATTACTTCCCCTCGGTCGTTGAAGCCAAGCAGGATGTTCCCCTGTTCCACGCTCTTTTCAATTAATTGAAGAGCAACTCTCAGACTGTACGGACGAAAAAAATCTTCACGATTCTCAAGAAAAAACCTGGCAAACTGCTCGTATTCGGCATCGTTTTGACACGTGATGATGCTGTACCCCAATGCGCAAACCCCTTTACTGTAATGGGATAAATACATACCACTTGCAGGACTCAGTATAAATCCTCTCAAAACAAAAAGAATCTATCCAAAAGATAGATTCAGATTGCAGACAAACTCCCTCGCTGAACGAACAGCAGAGGGCGTTTGTTTAATAATTTGATGAAAATACCGAAGGTGTTTTGATCCTTCACCTTTTGGCGACCTGATTTCCATAGCCAGGTCGCCATTTTTTTTAAGTTCATGGCAGCGAAAACAAGCATCGCCTGCATCGTGACCTTCTCCAGTCCTCGTAAGGTCGTCCAACGCATGCCATGCTTTTCCTTCATATCAGCGAATACACGTTCAATCGTTTCTTTCCGTTTGCTATAGATTTGTTTGTTTTCCTCGGTATGCCGGAGGTGGTCTACCTCTTCGAGGTAATTAGCCCAGATGTGGCGACTCACTCTCTTTGTGTAGTCTTTACTTTCCGTGCATTGTTTCAAAAACGGACAACTTCGGCAAACTTGAGAATTTGATCGATAGATACGGTACCCATCCTTGTTTGTTGTCTCATATGTTAAGATTTGCTCGTTCGGGCAGATGTAGCAGTCGAAATATTCATCATACACATATTCGTGCTTTTTAAAAAAACCTTCTTTGGTGCGTGGTCTTGTGTAGGGCATAACGGGGCGAATCTGGTCATCAAGGAGTGTTTTACTGATGTAAGGCGTCTTGTATCCCGAGTCCACTGCCACAGCTTGAGGCTGTGCAAACGTCTGTCGCACTTGATTCAAAACATCCTCAAAAACCTGACTGTCATGCACATTGCCTGGCGTTACCCTGGCGCCAAGCACAAATCCATTTCGATCACATGCTGTATGAAAACTATAAGCAAAAACACGTTCTTTTTCCCCTTTTACAAACAATCCGCAATCCGGGTCAGTTGTGCTGACCTTCACCTCCTTCTTCGAAGTTACTGTCTTTTTTTCAAGGGGCTTCTTTCCATGTGCAATACGATCCTGATTGATTTCTTCGTCCAGTAGCTCTTGATATTTCTTGGCTTGTTCTTCAACGATTTCTTTCACGTATTTATGCTTATTCGCACTGGCTTTTACATGCGTAGCATCAATGAAAAGCACGTCAGGCTTCACGAATCCATGATGTACCGCCTCCTCCAATATGCGAAGGAAGATCGACTCGAAGAGTTGAGTATCCCGAAAACGGCGAACGTAGTTCTTACCTAGGGTCGTGAAATGTGGAATGGGCTGACTGAAGTCATAGCCAATAAACCACCGATAGGCGACATTGGTTTCGATCTCTTTAATCGTTTGTCGCATGGAACGAATTCCAAAAATATATTGGATGAAAGCAATTTTGACTAAGACTACAGGGTCAACACTGGGTCTGCCATTGTCATGACAGTAGAGGCTTTCCACCAAGTCATAGATGAATGAAAAGTCGATTGCATTTTCAATTTTTCTTACGAGATGATCTTTTGGCACCAACTCATCTAAAGAGAATGCAGATATCTGATAACGGCCCTCGGCCTCTTGCTTATTAAGCATAATGCCACCCCTAAAAAATAACTATTGAAAACGTAACATGTTCTATATTCAACAAAAAAGCCTGCAGACCCTGTTCCTTACGGAACTTTGTCTACAGGCTGAATCTATCCAAAAGATAGATTTCCGTGTACAGATCAAGATATTATATGATGCGTCAGTACGTAACCAAAACGTGGCGTTCGGCCAATAACAGAGAAGGCAGACACAATAATAGCACTGCTCGCATCTAAATGATAGATTTTTAGATTACAGACAAACTCCCTCGCTGCCGGAGCAGAAATGGGAGTTTGTCGGGTCAAATAAGCCGAAAACAAGGGAAACAGTGGCAAGTTCGTGACAAAAACAGAAACCCTGAAGTGTTTTAAGCCCTTTGAGGTCTCAACTCGTTGCAATACCTGGTCAAGTCTTCCATTGTTACGGTGAAAAGGTCTTCCAAACCGAACTTCGTCTGCGTCGTCACCTTGAGGGTTGCGAATTTGGAAAACAGCTTGCGCAAGTAAGGATCATTACCTGGGACATAAAACTCGATTTCCTCCACGCCAACCTCCGCCTGAATGAACGAAGTCGGAGTATTTTACAGAATAGCTATCCTCCGCATAAGTACCGCTCTGCTTTTGGGAGACTACCCCGGCAAATTTGCCGTATAATTGTCGCAAATACATACTATCGGAATTGGCATTAAACCGGATTTCTTCCGCTCCCGTTTGTCCGATCGACTCGGCTACCCGCCGGAAACCGTGAATAAAGAGTTTGGATTTTCGATAGTTTTTGTGAAGCAAAACAAAATTGATGCAAACAACATGATCATCCAGATAATTACATTCCTGGGTACCGATCGTAAACACAAGTGTTCCAATTACTTCTCCACGTTCATTGAAACCCAGCAGGATCTTTCCATCCCTCAAGCTCTTGCTTATGTAATGGACGGCTGCTTTCAGACTGTACGGATGAAGGAATTCCCGTCGATTCTCCAGAAAGAATCTGGCAAACTGCTCGTACTCGCTGTCGTTTTGACACGTAATGATGTTGTACCCCAATGTGCGAACCCCTTTACTATAATGGGATAAATACATACCGCTTGCAGGACTCAGTATAATTCCCCTCAAAACAAGAAGAATCTATCCAAAAGATAGAGATTTCCGTGTACAGAACAAGATTGGACGGGTCGAGTATGAACCCACTACCCGATGTTCGGGACAACAAGGATAGAGAACAAGCTTTTACCCGACACGCCAAGCGGGATAACGATCCCGCCTGGCGTCTCGCCCAAAAGCTCCATTACACCTGTCATCTTCGGACATTATTTCCGTCTTGTTTGTGCTGATGGACTCATGTCCTCAACGATATAGATTCCATTCAATACAGGTTGCATCGCCCCTTCACCTCCTTTCTTGACCAAGATGCGCCTGACAAGTCACAAAACGATCCTTCGACATGGACATACTCGCACATCCATTGTAGTCTACATAAAATGAAGAAGAATCTATCCAAAAGATAGATTCTGCAATACATCTGTTCCATATGGTTTTGTACACAGGTCATTTGTTGCCAGCTGTCCACGCCCGTCTCACCTGCTCGATCGCTTCCCAGCGCCCTTTGACCTGCAATTTATCGTAAATCCGGTGCAAATGGGTTTTCACAGTGCCCACGGATATATGCATGTGCTGAGCAATTTGCCGGTTTGACACCCCTTCCGCCAGAAGATGCAACACCTCCCGTTCTTTGTCCGTTAACAATTCGATTCCCGCTATTCCCAATGAACACGCTGCGGCAAGAAACTCGTTTCTGAATGTTTCGTTCAGGTGAGCCAGGTACCCAAGTGATGGCGCAGCATGTGCTGCTGGCAAACGATTCTCTTTTTTGTCATGTACACATATTTGCAATAGCTCAGCCACCGCTCCTCCTTCGTCCAAAAACGTGCGGAGATAGCCATCCGGTTCCGCCAGCGATAACGCTTCCGACATAATAGAGACGGCCTGCTTCATCTGCTTTCTTTTTTTGTTCAGCAAGCCATACAGCATCAGGATCTCGATCTGTTCCCCCAATCTTCCCTGTTGCTCAGCCAAGCGCTGCAAATGAGCCAGCCAGTATGCAGCTTCATCCCACTGCTCCAAGGCAATCAGCACACGAATCAACGACAGGGCTTGAAAGAGGTGGGCTGAGGGAATCTCTTCGTCCAATATCCAGGACCATTGTTCCCACCAGGCTTGCCGTTCGGCGGTGGACATCCGGTCGAGCCTGAAACGCAAAATCTGTGCCTCCCCAATGTCTGCCCAAAAGTGAAACTGGCTGTTTTGGAGCAGATCAATGGTTTTCTGCAAAAAGGCGATCGCCTGATCTGTTGAATACCGAATCGCATAGATTTTGGACAGCAGGACGGCAGCCGGAGCAATTACTTTCCCGCTGTTCTGTTGTTTTCCTATCTCATATCCTCTCCACGCAGCCTTTTCCGCCTCTTCTATTCTGTTCCATTCGTACATCACTTCACCTAGCCCGATGTAAAATATGCCGGTAAACGGCGAGAACGTGTGTTGCCATATTTCTATCATCTCAGCAAAAAACGTCTCCGCCCTGCGCAGTTTTCCTTGAATGCCGGTAAAAGCCCGCAGTATCGATATATCGCCTGTATCAATATCAACATGATGCAGCAAGACCGAATTCGGAATCGAGCGAAAATATTCACGAGAGTGGGCAACAGCAGCATCCAGGTCCGAGAGGTGATCCACCGCGGCGTAGCTTTTAATCAAATGGAGGTATCCTGCGTACTTGCTTGCTTCCTCCGCTGACCAAAACGGTTGACGGGATTCAAAAAAGCGCTCTGCACCAGCGATCTTGGGCTGCACCGATCGCCAGTCTTCCTTGATGGTGATGAAAAAGACGAGGGTAAAATAGAGATCAGGCCGCTCTTCCAACAGCTCTTCCGGCATGGCCGACAACCACCGATGCAGCGTCTCCCATCTGCCGCCGATCACCTCCGGCAATACCTCTTCGATCAGTCGAACCGCCTGCAGTTGATGATTCCCGGCTAAGTAATGTTCAATCGCTTCGACGGTATAGGCTTGTTCTTCAAACCATCGCGCCGCACGGTAGTGGAGTTCACTCCAGAGGTCGGGCTCCTCCTGGCGCAGAAGCCTTTGCAGAAAATCGGTAAACAGGTAGTGATACCTGTACCATTGTCGCGTCTCATCCAAGGAGATTAGAAATAGATTGGACAGCTCCAACTGCTGCAACATCTGCTGGCAATCTGCAGTTCCCGACACCAATTCGCACAATGGAGCACAGAAACGGTTTAGCACCGACGTTCGCTTCAGGAACGATTGAACGGAGTCGGTCTGCAAACGGAACACTTCCTGAAACATATAGTCCGCCAGATAACGGTGATTGCCCGTCAGCGTCCTGATCAGCCGGCGGTAATCACCACCTCTCTCCAAGGAAAGTGCCGCCAGCTTCATACCCGTAATCCATCCCTCCGTGCGTTGCAGCAGCTGCTCGATGTAAATGGCAGGCAGATCCAGCTTCATCATACGATAAAATGCTTTGCATTCCCCCATGGTAAAGTTCAAGTCGACCGTGTCCAGGCGGAGCAAACCATTTCTGGCTGCCAGTTGAGGCAAAGGCAGCGGCGGTTCGGTACGGCTTATGATCAGAAAGCGGATGTGCTCCGGCATCCGCTTGATAAAATAGGCGACTGATTCGTGAATCGAGGCGCTTTGTAATACATGGTAATCATCCAGGACGATAACAAGCCGGTCATGGAAATGACGCAATTCATTTAAAACCTGCACGAGAAAGGGATGAAAGAAAAGTGGTCGGGTATTGCTCAAGACCGGGATGATCGTCCGGAAAAGCCGGGTATGTGCTGTTCAATTGAAGCAGTCACACATCTCCAAAAGCGATAGAAGTCATCATCAAATGAATCAAGCGAAACCCATGCAATGGATACACCCGAGCGCTGCGCCCATTCGCCCACCAGCGTTGTTTTGCCGGAACCCGCTGGGGCACAAACCAGCGTCAGCTTTCCGTTCATTCCCTGATCAAGCTTGTTCATCAGGCGAGTTCGCGATATGATCCCGTGAGACATTTTGGGGATGTTCAATTTTGTTGAGACAATGTCGGTTCCTTTTGACACAATCAGCCCTCCCACAACGTTCACGCTCTCCGCTTCCTGCCACTACGGGCCCAATTAACAATATGTCCATCCTGTTAGGCCAGATCACCTATTCATTATTATAAGCAAGAAACGGATGCCGGGGTAATAGAGGTAAAACATTATTTACTACGTTCAGAGAACAGATTGCGGCCAAAAAGAAAAGAGACCAAGCCAAAACGGTTTGGTCACACACCTAGGGTCTTGCCTTCAGACAAAAATGTTCGCTGCTGATCAGGCAGAACTTAATGAAACTGGACATCGATTCTCCTTCTGCTATCTCCCTGCAGCTTCGGCATGCGGATTTCGAGAACTCCGTTCCGATACGTAGCTCGAACCCCTTCGGTGGAAACACTGTGGGGCAAGCCGATCGACCGTTGAAAACGGCCGACGAAACGTTCCTGCCTGTGTATCTGTTCTTCCTTTACCTCATTTACCCTGTTTACGCTTCCACTAATGGTCAGGATGTTGTTATCAATATCAATGTTCACATCCTCTTTCTTTTCCAATCCTGGTATGTCACAGGTTGCCACTACCTCATTTTCCGTTTCGTAAACATCTACGTTCAGATTGCCGAAGTACGGGGAGGTTGCCAAAGCGGGAAAGTCATTGGTAAAAAACCGATCCAATTGACGCCTCATATTTTCCAGTTGACGAAATGGTTCGTACGGAACCAAAGGCACTGTGAACACCTCCATGTTTGTTCAAATTTGGGGTTGCTTACATCATCTGATAAACTCCTGTGTATGCAGGATTTGCTCCTGCTGTTGGTTGAAAGGCCCGTGTCATGGTTCTGGCTGTCTCGGCGGGCATAACAGGCGCCTCATAGTACCCCTTGGCGTTCATGTACTGCCAGATTTCATACGCCATTTGCTGACAGTTGTTGGCACTCAACACGTGCAGGGAACGAATGTCCGGATCGACGCATTCATTGGCCCACAGCATCCCCAACATCGAACCGGCCTTATGACTGTTTAAAATCAGGGTGCTGATGGTCAAGTCACTCATTTTTCTGGTGGCGTTGGTATTGGGGGCGGGCATCATCTGCTGTGGCTGTTGGGCCATGTGGGGATGGTGTTGGCCATGTACTTGATGAATACGGGTAGTAGTCAAGTCCGCACCTTTGTTGTGCAACAAGTTGACCGCCTGATGGTACGTATGGTCCATGGTCTGGATATGACGCCGAAGGATGCCTTGCAGATCGTGATCACTCGTCATTTCGGCGCAAAAAGCGTGAAATTCAATATCAGCCGTCAATTTTCTCAGCAGTTCAGTCGTTTCCATCAGTTCGTGCGCAGCCCATTGTCTCATTATTTGCCTGAACCTCCAACATTTTATTGTTGAGCTCAACAACAGTTATTATGGTGGAATCGATTCAAATTATGCACACAAACTGACCGCAACCAATGATCGGAGACAGACGTCTATATGATTGTACGATCGTTCGCGCAAATCTACATTGATGGAGGATTTCGAACATGGCGTTACGTAAGTGGTTTATTCTGCTGTTGTTGTTTACCTTGTGCATTCCGTCTGTCAGCGCTTCCGCCCAAGCAGAAACGACAGGGATCAGCATCTTTTTGGACGGGCAAAAAATAGAGAGCGATGTCCCTCCATTTATCGACCCGAGCCTCAATGTCACCCTGGTTCCCCTACGCGTCATCAGCGAAGGTCTTGGGGCAACAGTCTCTTGGACGCAAAGCAGCCAAACGGCGACGATCCAGACGCCAGAAACAACGATTGCGATGACGGTAGGTCAGCAGCATGCTCTGGTCAATGGGGCCAGCATAGCGCTGGATGCATCGGTTCGGAACAAACAGGGACGGGTGATGGTACCGCTCCGTTTTGTTAGTGAACAGCTCGGTCTGTTGGTGGGTTGGGATCAGGCAACCCGAACCATTACCTTGCAATCAGGTGCAGCCGCACCTGTGCCCACACCTCCGCCCGATATTATAGGGGAGGAAGAAAACCGTTCTGTGCGAGGAGTTTGGGTTTCTACCGTCTACAATTTGGACTGGCCATCAGCCGAGTCTTATGACAATGCGGCCAAACAGCAGCAGGAGTACATAGCTTTACTAGATGACTTGCAAAGCATGGGGATGAATGCGGTATTTGTCCAGGTTCGCCCTGCTGCCGATGCCCTTTATCCTTCCTCACTGGTTCCCTGGTCCAAGGTGTTAACCGGAACGCAGGGAAAAGATCCGGGATATGACCCGCTCGCCTTTATGATTGAAGAGACACACAAACGCGGCATGCAGTTTCATGCCTGGTTTAACCCATTTCGAGCCAATACTGACACCAAAACGGACCAGCTAGCGCCCAACCATGTTGCCAAGCTGCATCCTGATTGGATTGTCACGGCTGATAACAAGCTGTACATCAACCCGGGCATTCCTGAAGCGCGGCAGCACATCATTTCCGCTATTCTGGAAGTTGTGAATCGCTATGAGATTGACGGCGTTCATCTCGATGATTACTTCTACCCCTCTGGCGGAACGTTCCCTGATGACGCTGCCTTTCAGGCTTATAACAGCAAACAGTTTGCTACCAAAGCGGAATGGCGCCGCGACAATATCAATGAATTCGTAAAGCAGCTTGGCCAAGCGATTCACAACGTCAAACCGCAGGTCGAGTTCGGGATCAGTCCGTTTGGCGTCTGGCGCAACAAGTCAACCGATCCAACCGGGTCCGATACGAAAGCCGGCGTAACCACTTATGATCACATGTATGCTGATGTGCGCACCTGGATTCGAGAAGAATGGGTGGATTATGTAGCACCTCAAATCTATTGGAGCTTCTCCTCTTCTGCTGCGCCCTATGCCACCCTGGTAGCCTGGTGGACAAACGAAGTGAACGGGACTGATGTGAAACTGTACATTGGTCACGCACCATACAAACTTGGTACACCTGAAGCCGGTTGGCATACCGCGCAGGAGATCATTAACCAGCTGCAGTACAATACGCAATACCCGGCAGTAGAGGGAGCGATCTTTTTCAGCGCCAAGCATCTGCGCAAAAACCCGCTCGGACTGGTTGAAGCGCTGAAACAATACTATGGGCAATAAAGAGGGAAGTACCGTTCTATCATCACAAGCATTCACCAGGGAGTGACTGCCTGCGGGCAGCCGCTCCCTTTTCTTACGGTTGTTCTCTCATCTGTCTGCCATACACATACAAGAAACAGCCTACAGCGACCACGATCGGGATCTGGATGAAAACTCCTACGAAGGGGTATGCGAGGGAGCACACAAGACAGGTGAATCCTGCCATCCCTTTCTCCATGTTAGATGGCAAAAGCTTGACCCCGGCCAATGCGCCCAATATATAGGTCGCGATCCCAAGTGAGTTGGGGATGTAGACCAGCTGCTCCAACCCAATCTCCCATGCGTAGGTCATGGTAAGACCTCCGATTGCAACCACACCGACGAAGAAGATCACACGAGAAGGGGTGGAATACTTCTCGTTCATCCAATAGAGCCAAGAAGGAGCCATTTTTTCTTCTGCCAGGGAATACCCCAAACGGCTGATTCCCGCAACAAACGCATTGGTCGTACCTAAGCAAATGATCAGGGCGACGATAGCTGTCGCATATCCGCCATTCACCCCTGTTGTCAACGTGATCAGTTGTACCAAAGAGGCATGATTCATGGACTGATTGATCGTATCCGTTCCAATCGAATAGGAGTGTGTGCCAATCACCGCAACCGCAGATCCAACGTAGACGATGCCGACTATGATTACGGCTCCTATCGTTGCCCTGACGATGTCACGCTTGGGGTTTTGAAACTCTGGAGCCAAACTGGTAATGGCCTCCCACCCAAAGAATGACCAGAAGATAAGCATCCCAGCTGTTCCTACAGATGCAATGGCTTCATCAGAGGTGAGGTTTATCGTCAGATTCTCCGCTTCAATCAGCGGGAGAGCCAACACAATGGTGCCGAGCAGAACCAACAAAGTCAGCCCACAGATGATGAGCTGAACCTTGCCGCTTGTTTTGATCCCCAGATAATTTGCCGTGACGGCAGCCAGCACGATGACACCTGCAGTGACAAAGGCCATTTCGCTCGGTAATTGAAGCGCATACGTCAGGTACATGCCGCCCGTCAACGGCACAATAATTTGTCCTACTGCAGCTGCAATAAAATAAAACCATCCAATGATGGCCCCCGCATATCTGCCGAATGCCTTTTCAACAAATGTTGCCACCCCACCTGCACTGGGATATTTCCTGGCTAAAAAGGCAAAGGTAGATGCCAAAGGCATGCCCAAACATGCCATTCCTACCCATGACAAGAGGGCGTTGGGCCCTGCGATCCCTGCTGTGATCCCGGGCAGAATCAGAATACCAGAGCCCACGACCGCACCTACATACAAGGCAATGCCCTGCCAAACCGAGATCGATTGGGTAAAAGGACTCATCGACTCTCACCTCCCTTTGCTTGTTTATCATTTCTGTTTGCCAGACGATGACGTCCGCAGCTGTCTTGCCTGTATCTGCTAAACCATGCGATGCAGAGGAGCGAAGACTGGAGCCAACCGCGACGGGTGCAGCTTGTGACTTAGTCCGAAGAACTCACAGAAGTTCATAATCAACGGACTCCACTTCTCGGGATCGATGTAGTTTTTTTCTCCCGCCATCAGGAGCTGTTCCTCAACATGAACCCGCACTATTTTTACTTCGATGGCGGCCAAGGAGCTTGGCTTTTCAAAATCATGAACCTGTTCAACCAGCGCCTCCAGCTGAACCGGGCACTCAGCCACGCGCGGCGGCCTCACCACCCCCGAAGGCTCCGGCGTTAGCCCGGCCACTCTAAACTTCTCCGGTTCGTAACGATATCCAACCTCTTCCTTATTCTTAGGTACCGGGTTTCTGCCCGTAAGCAGCGCAAGCCGATCCACCGCACCAACAAGGTCCGCCGAAGGAAGGTTCAAGACACATTGGCCCTCGCGCAGCAGATTCTGTACGGTTTGTGATTTGCGGCTCATCCCGAGCATGCACGACTGGTTAAGCCACCATGCCGAGGACATCGGAGCGAGATTGGCTGATCCATCTTCATTCAGTGTGCTGATGAGCACAACCGGGGTTCCAAAGTAAAGAATCTTCGGCTGAATATCTCTATGCATACATACACTCTCCTTCAAGGATATCGTGTTCGTCTCAGGTGACATCGTTTTGGCCACAGTGGTCGATCCGCCTACTTCCCATCGGTGGTCTGCCTGTGACAATAGTTGTACCACGTATGCTGCATTGACGTCTTTCGAGTTGTTGCTTTCCCATTCCGACTTTTGGTCCGCTGCTTTGCATCCATCCATTGCTTAACATGAAGCGACAAGAACCTGCTGGCCAAACAAAAAATAAAACAAGACCAACTGCGCAGCTTCCCGTACTCCATTGCAAAAAAAAGACCGCTGATCCGGAAATCCACGGATCGCGGTCACTTCGTCTTGGTCGGTCTTCTGTACAACACCCAACCAGCGGCTTTACCTCTGCCAACTAAGTAAACAGATGACGCAAATCAGAAGAATCGTGTTTTGATTAAGGTTGCCTCTACATCAGGAACCCAAAATAGATCACAGCAGCGAGGACCAGACGGTAGATCGCAAACGGAATGAGCTTGATGCGATTGATCAGCTTCAGGAAGAAGCGGATCGAGAGGAGTGCAAAAACGAACGCACTGATAAATCCGACGACAAAAAAGGGAAGCACGTCAATCGTAAACGAATCCCAGCTGTTAAGCAGCGATAAAAAGCTGGCACCAGCCATGATCGGGACTGCCATAATAAAAGTAAAATCAGCAGCTGCACGGTGACTCATCCCCAAGAGAACGCCCCCTGAGATGGTAGAGCCGGATCGTGAAAAACCAGGCCACAGCGACAAGCATTGCACCAACCCGACCAGCAGCGCTTGTCTATACGTCACCTGATCCACCGTCTCTGTCTTTGGTTGACGTGGACGGAACCAATCAGCTGCGATCATCAGTAGGGCACCAAGGACCAGCCCGATTACAACCGTCTCCGTAGAGAACAGGTATTCATCGATGTAATCGTCAAAAAGCAGTCCCAATATGCCAGCAGGAATGAGCCCGACCAGCACAGTCAGCAGGTTGAGATGCGGGCCGGCCGATGTTGTCTGTCCCGGCGTTTTTGCGAGTCCGAGCAGGTTCATAAACCGCCCCCACATCAGTACCACAACGGCCAGGATCGATCCCAACTGGATCACAATTTTGAATGTATTGGCGATCTCCGGCGAAAACATCTTTTTCGTCTGGAACAAAACATCATCGACGATAATCATGTGACCGGTGGAAGAAACCGGGGCAAACTCGGTCAGTCCCTCAACTAAGCCCAATATTAGCGCAACAAATGCTTCCCATAGATTCACTCAATTCACTCTACCTTTCCTAAATAGATCGGTTCATCGCCGATCCTCTTTAGCAACTTGTTTGCATCAATAGAAGCTTGATCGCATCAATCGATATCCGATCTGTTAAAATAGACCACGCTGGCGATAAAGCCAAGAACCGAAGCCGCAAGGACAGCAAGATAAGAATAATGCGGCGGATACTCCGGAACGAAACTGTCGTATGCGATCACATGCACCGCCGACCAGGGAAATAATACTCTGTACTCCGTATCAACAAGTGCAACGTTTACCATCGTAATAATAGCAGTGAAAATAATCGTCGGCACATAATTTTTAAACCACAATGATACGAAAGTAGTCGGGGTTGCCAGAAGGAAAAACAAGCTGGCCCCGATGATATATTGTTTCAACGACTGTAACAGCACGGCGGTGCTCAACCCTTCGAACTGCCCGACGAGCCCCAGCACGAGAGTTAGTCCCCAGGACAGCAACGTCAAGACCAAAATCCAGAGAAACACCAAGACCAGCTTGCTAGCAATCAGGCTTATTCGCGAAACAGGGATGGTTAAGAGATTTTTCAGGGTGTCTTCCGCATATTCACGATTAAACACATAAGCTGTAATGACGCCAAAGAGCAGCGTTCCGATCAACAGAATAACATACAGATTGGTATTGTAAAAAGAGACTTCAAACGTAATCGGCGTGTCAGGCTTTTCGCTTTTCATATGTAAAAACCCGATAAACATCATGATCGGTGCTGCCGCCGCTCCAATAACGCTGACGAAAAACATCTTGGCTCGTTTCAGTTTCAATAGTTCCGTGTAGATCAGATTAACCAATCCTTCCACCCCCGATTACTTTGATAAAGTAATCTTCCAGCCGATCTTCACTCATCGTCATCTTTGACACGTCAATGCCATGTTCGACAAACACTCTGTTCAACTTGCTCTGCTGGCCGATGTGAGAATAGATACGGATATTCCCTTCGTCATGCACCTCATATTCAAAAATCTGAAAGTGCTTCTCCAGCAGCATCGCAGCTTTATGGTCGTTTGATACCTGAAACTCAAGGTATTTCCGATTCCTTTTCCGCAGTTCCTCAAACGAGATCTCTTCGAGCAGCTTCCCCTGATGAATCACTCCGATATGATCTGCCAACTGTTCTACTTCGGACAAAATATGGCTGGAGATGACAATCGTGATCTTCCGTTCCTGCGCAAGCGATTTGATCAGTCTGCGTATCTCCTTAATCCCGATCGGATCTAAGCCATTGCTAGGCTCATCGAGGATCAACAGCTCTGGGTGGTGCAGAATCGCTCTGGCGATCCCCAGCCTTTGCTTCATGCCTAAGGAAAACTTGCCGACCAACTTTTTGGTTTCCTGGTGAAGTCCGACGATCTCCAGGGCTTCCTCAACTGCGTTTTTCTTGTGAACTCCCATCAGTTTTGCATTGATGAGCAGGTTTTCTCTAGCTGTCAGGTTTTCATAGAAGCCAGAGAACTCAACAATAGCTCCGATTCTCTTCAGAATCTCTTTGTGGTGCTGAAACAAATCCTCTCCGAATATCTCAATTCTTCCCTGAGTGGGCTTGATTAAGCCTAGCAGCATGCGAATCGTCGTCGTTTTGCCCGCGCCATTCTGGCCAAGAAAACCGTAAATCTGTCCTTGCTGCACATTCATCTGCAGATTGTCTACCGCTTTCTGGGTCCCGTACATTTTCGTCAGATTTGTCGTTTTGATGATCGTAGTCATCGGCTACCTCCCGTCTCCCATCATGCCCTCAACAACAGCTCTAGTACCATGATAAACAGGCGGTTTTAACTGCCTCTTATCAAATTCTTATCTATTTCTTAATCTTTGGTTCTGCAACGTTGCTTTGGGGATAGAACATCGAAACGAGGTTCTTGTTCCAGGATTGCTTTCCACCCAGATGGCGCCCCGGTTTTTTTCCACCAGCGCTTTGGCGATAGCCAGACCTAGGCCGCTTCCCCCCTGCGAGGAACTTCTCGATCGATCGGTTCGATACATTCGTTCGAACACATGAGGCAGATCATCTTCTGAAATACCCGCTCCCTTGTCCCATATGCTCAGTTGATAGTCTGTGGCCGTCTCTATCAATTCTACCCCTACTACTTTGCCATCTTTGCCATGCTGCAGAGCATTCTTGAGCAGATTTCGGATGATTCGCAGCATGCTGAGGCGATCTGCAACGATGTGACATTTCGTGTCGGGAATCGCAGCGTTTAGGTTGATCCCCTGTTTTTTCATCTCAGGCAAAAACTCAATGACCGACTCCCTTGTGAGCTCAGCAAAATCGAGTGATTCCAGCTTGAACGAGATATCGTCCGCATCCAACTTGGCCATCTCAAAAATCTCGTCAATCAGATCCTTTAAGGAGAGTGCCTTCCGGGATAGAATCTCAAGATATTCGCGTCTTTCTTCGTCAGAGATCGCGATCCCATCTTTGAGCGCATCAACATAGCCAATGATCGATGTCACAGGAGTCCGAATGTCATGGGAAATGTTTGCTAACAGACTCTTTCTTGCTGCCTCCGATTTGACCGTTTGGACTTGGATTTTAGCGGTTTGTTCGATCAATTCGTTGATGGCAAAGATGACTTCATTGAACCAACGGCCGTGATCGGCCAATAATCTGGTGTTGACATTCCCTTGGATCGCACGTCTTAGCGCTGCAACCATGCTTTTTAAGGCAGATAGGAAGTGGATTCGGGCGACCAACAACATCGCCGTTAGCGCGAACAGTGCGGCAAACAACGCTGCTTGCGCGATTCCCAGAGAGTGATCGTTCACCTGCACGATGAAAAGACCAGCGATCAGGAAGCTTTGCAGGAGGGTCAGCACGATCCACTTGTCATGAGCCATCTGATCCACCTACAAACTTGTACCCTATCCCCCATACCGTCTGAATCAACTTCGGATTGGACGGGTCATCTTCTATTTTCTTTCGCAGCTTTCGAATATGAACCATCACCGTATTGTCATCTTCCAGGTATTGAGTGCCCCAGACATTGCGGAAAATCTGTGTTTTGGTAAACACCTGTTCTGGATGGGAGGCGAGAAACTTCAGCAGCTCAAATTCTTTGGCCGTCAAGAATACCTCTTCTCCCGCTTTGCTCACCTTGTACTTTTTTACATCCATGGTGATGCTGCCATACGTGATCGGCGCCTCTTGCGTACTGCGATCACTCCCCAGCACCATAAACCTTCTCATGTGCGCTTTGATCCTGGCAACGAGTTCATGGATGCTGAATGGCTTCGTAATATAATCGTCT